>VBAC01000001.1:331224-662448 GCA_005883305.1 Alphaproteobacteria bacterium
CCGAAACCAGCGCCAGGCCCGCACCGGCCAGCGCCGCGCCGTGGAGGGCGGAGATCAACGCCGGACCTTCCCGCGACAGAACGGCGCCGAGCAGGGCGACGACGATCAGGCCCCCGGCGCGCGAGACCGCGCTGTTGAGGCCCGAGGCGGTGCCGACATGATGCTCGTCGACCGAGCCGAGCACGGCGGTGGTGAGCGGCGCGACGGCGATCGCCATGCCGAGCGAGACGGCGAGGATGGAAGGAAGGACTTGGGTCCAATAGTCCCCGTCGCCCTCGATCCGCACCGCCAGCGCGTAGCCCGCGGCGACGATCAGCGGGCCGATCGTCAGCGGCCCGCGCGGGCCGAGCCGCGCGGCGAGCTTGCCCATCAGCGGCGATCCCAAAGCGACGACGATGGGGAAGGGGAGGACGGCAAGGCCGGCCATGGCCGCCGGATAATGGGCCGCCTCGATCAGCGCGTAGGGCAAGAGCAGCATCAGCCCGCCGAGCGCTCCGTAGAGCAGGAAGGTGAAGAGCGTCAGCCCGACGAAGGGCCGGGAGCCGAACAGGCCGAGCGGCACCATCGCCTCGGCGCCCCGGCGCCGCTCGACCCACAGGAACGCCAGCAGCATGATCGCACCCGCGGCGAGGGTCGCGGCGGTGGTACCGGCCACCTCCTGGCTCGCCGACCAGGCGGTGAGGCCGAAGGTCAGCGCGCCGAGCCCGAGCGTCGCCAGCGCCGCGCCGCCCCAATCGGGCGGCGGCCGTTGCTCGTTGGCGCTTTCGGGGACGAAGAGCCAGCCGAGCGCCGCCGCGGCGAGCGCGATCGGCAGGTTGAGGAGGAAGATGAAGCGCCAGCCGGGCCCGTCGACCAGCCAGCCGCCGATCAAGGGCGCGACCGCTCCGGCGACCGCCCCGGCGGCCGCCCAGGCGCCGACCGCCCGGCCGCGCGCCTCGCCGGCGAAGGAGGCGCTGAGGATGGCGAGGCTGCACGGCATCAGCATCGCCGCCCCGATCCCCTGCAAAGCGCGCGCCGCGAGGAACAAAGCGAGGCTCGGCGCCAGCGCGCAGAGGATCGAGGCGGCGGTGAACAGGGCGATCCCCGCGAGCATCACTTGCCGCCGTCCGTAAAGGTCTCCCGCCGCCCCGCCGACGAGGAGCAAGGCGGAGAGCGGCAGGGTGAAGGCATTCATCACCCACTGCGCCTCGGCGGTCGCCGCGTGGAAGCTTGCGCGGATCGCCGGCAGTGCGACGTTGAGCACCGAGCCGTCGATAAAGGCGAGGCTCGAGGCGAGAATGCAGGTGGCGAGAACCGCCCGCGGATAGCGTGCCTTCCCCCCGGCCGTGACAGCGCCGCTGCGGCCGTCGCAGGGGCTGGGGAGGGCGAGGCTCAGGTCGCGGGCTCCGGCACGCCGAAGCGCGGATTGGGGCCGTAGCGATTGGTTTCCGGGTCGTCGGGCAGGAAAGTGGCGCCGAAGAAAGCGAGCACGCCAATGACCATGATGACGTTCACCCAAATCGGTTGAGGACTCAGCAGCGCCTCAAAATCCCCGTTTAGGCGATACCATTCCTTCTCGAGGCCCAATGAATATGCGGGCAGCGTGAGCAAAAGCCACCAACCCGACCGTCCCTGGTCGTGCAGCCGGCGCACGAGCAGGGCGCTGAGCGGGATGGCAACCAAGATATTGAGGATGATAGCGGCGATCGGCATTCCGGGCAGGCCGGAGCGTTCATAGACCCATACGAAGAGGCTGTAGACGCCGCCATAGAGCGCCCCATAGGCAAACACGGGTCCGCACGTCACCCGCCCTCGATAGTCGGTCAGCCAGCCAAGACTGAAGCGCTGCATCCCTACAGAACCTCGAACAGCCCCGCCGCGCCCATGCCGCCGCCGACGCACATCGTGACCATCACGTATTTCGCGCCGCGGCGCTTGCCCTCGATCAAAGCGTGGCCGGTCATCCGCGCGCCCGACATGCCGTAGGGGTGGCCGATCGAGATCGCGCCGCCGTTGACGTTCATGCGGTCGTTCGGAATTCCGAGCACGTCCTGGACGTAGAGCACCTGGACGGCGAAGGCCTCGTTCAGCTCCCACAGGTCGATGTCGGAGACCTTGAGGCCGAACCGGTCGAGCAATGTGGGCACAGCGAAGACCGGGCCGATGCCCATCTCGTCGGGCTCGGTGCCGGCGGCGGCCATGCCGATGTAGCGGCCGAGCGGGGTGAGGCCGCGCTCGGCGGCGAGGCCCGCCTCCATGATCACCGAGGCCGAGGCGCCGTCGGACAGCTGCGAGGCGTTGCCGGCGGTGATGACCGCGTCGGGCCCCATCACCGGCTGGAGGCTCGACAGGCCCTCCAGCGTCGTGTCGGCGCGGTTGCCCTCGTCCCTGCCGATCGTCACTTCCTTTTTCGAGATCTCGCCCGTGACCTTGTCCTTGACCTGCATGGTCGCGGTGACGGGGACGATCTCGTCGTCGAACCTGCCGGCGGCCTGGGCGGCGGCGGTGCGCTGCTGGGATTGCAGGGCATAAGCGTCCTGCCGGTCGCGGCCGATGCCGTAGCGTTTCGCGACCACCTCGGCAGTGCCGATCATCGGCATGTAGACATCCTTGTGCATCGCCAGGAGTTCGGGGTCGGCGCCCAGCCGCATCTCTGGCGTCTGGACCATCGAGATCGATTCGACTCCGCCGGCGACGCAGACGTCCATCCGGTCGACGATCACCTGCTTGGCCGCGGTGGCGATCGCCATCAGCCCCGAGGCGCACTGGCGGTCGATCGACATTCCGGGAACGGTGACGGGTAGCCCCGCGCGGAGCGCCGCGGTGCGCCCGATCGTCGCCTGCACGCCCTGCTGCAGCGCAGCGCCGATGATCACGTCGTCGACCTCGGCGGGATCGATCCCGGCGCGCTCGACCGCGGCGCGGATCGCGTGGGCGGCGAGCGTCGGCGATGGCGTGGCGTTGAACGCGCCGCGATAGGCCTTGCCGATCGGCGTGCGGGCGGTGGAGACGATGACGGCTTCGCGGTTGGACATGGGGATTCTCCGATCAGGTGAAGATCATGCCGATCCAGTCGGCGATCAATGCGGGCTTTTCCTCACCCTCGATCTCGACGGTGACGTTGTGGGTGAACTGAAACTGGCCGGGCCGCTTCTCCTCGAAGCTGGCCAGGACGAAGCGGCCGCGCACCCTTTTGCCGGCGCGCACCGGGGCGAGGAAGCGGACTTTCTCGAAGCCGTAATTGACGCCCATTTTGATGCTCTCGGGACGAAGCATCGAGTCGGCGGCGAAGCGGCTGAGCAGCGACAAAGTGAGGAAGCCGTGGGCGACTGTACCGCCGAACGGGGTCTTCGCCGCCGCCTCGGGATCGACGTGGATGAACTGCCTGTCCTCGGTGATCTCGGCGAAGGCGTCGATCCGCGCCTGATCGACAAGGATCCAGTCGGACAGGCCGACTTCGCTGCCGACGCGACCCCTGATCTCTTCGATGCTGGCGATGGGCATGTTCGCGGTCTAGAGGGTCGCCCACACCAGACTCAAGCCCTGTGAGGAATGCCCCATGGCTGACGCTACGGCATCGGCGCGTACCGAAATCCGCAAATTGCTCCGAGCGCCGGAGCCGGAGGTGCTAACGCCGCTGCTCCGCGACGCCGCGCTCGATTCGGCGGCGCGCGGGCGCGTCGAGAAACGCTCGCTCGCCATGCTCGGCGAGCTGCGCGCGGCGCAGGGCAAGGGATGGGTCAATCAGTTCCTGCAGGAATACCGCCTCAATACGCAGGAAGGCGTTGCGCTGCTCAGCCTCGCCGAAGCGTTCCTGCGCGTGCCCGATCCGGAGACCGCCGACGCCCTCATCGCCGACAAGCTCGGCGAGGGCGACTGGCGAAGCCACAAGGGCAAGTCCAATTCCAAGCTCGTCAATTCGGCGACCTGGGGCCTGGTCATCGGCCGCGCGCTGACCGGCGAGAGCGAGACGGCGAGCGCGCTCCGCAAGCTGATCGCCCGCACCGGCGAGCCGTTCGTCCGCACCGGGGTCGGCGCGGCGATGCGGATGATGGGTGAGATCTTCGTCATGGGCCGCACCATCGGCGAGGCGATCGAGCGGATGAAGAAGCGCGAGAACAAGGGCTTCACCGCCAGCTTCGACATGCTCGGCGAGGCGGCGCGGACCTTCCCCGACGCGACACGCTATTTCAAATCCTACGAGGACGCGATCCACGCCGTCGGCGCGGCGGCGGGCGAGGGCCATTCGATCTCGGTCAAGCTCTCCGCGCTCCATCCGCGCTACGAGGTCGCGCAATACGACCGCTGCGTGCCGGCGCTGATCGAGCAGGTGGAGGCGCTGGCGTTGCTCGCGGCCAGATACGACATCCCCTTCACCATCGACGCCGAGGAGACCGAGCGGCTTGAGATGAGCCTCGATATCATCGCGGCGGTGGCGGGGCTTCCGGCGCTCAAGGGCTGGGACGGGCTCGGAATGGCGATCCAGGCCTATGGCAAGCGGGCGCGGCCGACCATCGCCTGGGCGAACGCGCTGGGAGCCAAGACCGGCCGGCGGATCGCGGCGCGGCTCGTCAAAGGCGCCTATTGGGACACCGAGATCAAGCGGACGCAGGAGCAGGGGCTGGTCGATTATCCCCTGTTCACCCGCAAGGCGGCGACCGACGTCTCCTATCTGGCCTGCGCCAGGGACATGCTGGCGGCGAGGAACATCTACCCCGCTTTCGCCACCCACAACGCGCTGACCGTCGCGACCATTCTCGAATGGGCCGGCGACGCCCGCGACTTCGAGTTCCAGCGGCTGCACGGCATGGGCGAAGGGCTCTACGAGAGCCTGGTGCGCGAGCAGGGCTACCATACCCGCATCTACGCGCCGGTTGGCGGACATCGCGACCTTCTCGCCTATCTCGTCCGGCGGCTGCTCGAGAATGGCGCCAACTCCTCCTTCGTCCACCAGCTGGCGGACGAAAGGCTGAGCGACGCCGACCTTATCGCCGATCCGGTGGCCAAGATCGCCGCGGTCGGCGGCACGCGCCATCCCTCGATCCCGCTGCCGCACGATCTGTTCCAGCCCGAGCGCGAGAATAGCTGGGGCCTCGACCTCAACGACCGTCCTGAGCTTGAGCGGGTCGCCGCGGCGGTCGCCGAGCCGCTCGATTTCGCGCCGACGCCGAGCCCGCCCGCCGAAGAGCTGGTGACGAGGGCGGTGAGCGGCTTTGAGGACTGGTCGAGGCGCAGCGTAGACGAGCGCGCCGCGTGCCTGGAGCGGCTCGCCGGCCTGCTCGAGCGTGACCGCGACATGCTGATGCGGATCGCGGTGCAGGAGGCGAAGAAGACCATTCCCGACGCGCTCGCTGAGGTGCGCGAGGCGGTCGACTTCTGCCGCTATTACGCGGCGCAGGCGCGCGCCCACCTTCGGCCGGTCGAGCTTCCCGGTCCGACCGGCGAGCGCAACGTGCTCCGCATGGAGGGACGCGGCGCCTGGGTGTGCATCGCGCCGTGGAACTTCCCGCTGGCGATCTTCCTCGGCCAGGTTTCGGCCGCGCTCGCCGCCGGCAACAGCGTCGTCGCCAAGCCGGCCTCGCAGACGCCCGAGATCGCCGCTTATGCGGTCGGCCTCGCCCACGAGGCGGGCGTGCCCGAGGACGCCTTGATCCTCGCGGCGGGCCGGCGCGATTTGGGCCAGAAATTGATGGAGGACGTCCGCATCGCCGGAGTCGCCTTCACTGGATCGACCGCCACCGCCAAGACCATCGCCCGAACCCTGATCGCCGACGACGCGCGCCCGATCATCCCGCTGATCGCCGAGACCGGCGGGGTAAACGCGATGATCGTCGATTCGACCGCTCTGCCCGAGCAGGTCGTGCAGGACGTGGTGACCTCGGCCTTCCGCTCGGCCGGCCAGCGCTGCTCGGCGCTGCGCCTGCTCGTGCTGCAGGAGGATGTCGCGGAGCGGACGCTGGAGATGCTGATGGGGGCGATGGATTCGCTGGTCGTCGGCGATCCGGCCGATCCGCGCACCGACGTCGGCCCGGTGATCGACCGGCCGAGCTACGACAAATTGATGGGCCGGCGCGAGGAGATGAAGGACCGGATCATCCACACGCTCGATGCGCCCCGTTCCCCGGCGAAGGCCGGGGCCCAGGGCGAAGCCTCCGGCTCCTGGACCCCGGCCTCCGCCGGGGAACAGGGATTGTTCGTCCCGCCGACGCTGATCCGCATCGACCGGATCGAGGACCTCCAGGAGGAATGGTTCGGCCCGCTGCTTCATGTCACGACGTGGAAGGGCGGCGAGCTCGCCGAGACCGTGCGGCGGATCAACGCCTCGGGCTTCGGCCTGACCATGGGCCTGCACAGCCGCATCGCCCGCGCGGCGGAGACGGTCGAGGAGACCGGCACGGTCGGCAACCTTTACGTCAACCGCTCGATGATCGGAGCGATCGTCGGCTCGCAGCCGTTCGGCGGCGAGGGCCAGAGCGGCACCGGCCCCAAGGCCGGCGGCCCGCATTACCTGCCGCGCTTCTGCACCGAGCGGACGACGAGCACCGACACGACGAGCTCGGGCGGCAACGCGACCTTGCTCAGCCTGGAGGATGTCGGCTTCTAGGCCGGCTCACGGTACGTAGGCGGTGAGGCAGGTTTCGGTATCGAAGCCGGCGGCCGCGGCCGCCAGGTCGAAGGCCAGCTCGTCCGGACCGGCAGTGGGGACTCGTCGCATCTCCATCGGCACGCGAATGCGCGTCACGCAAGTGTCGGCATTCGGATTTCCCGCCGCCAGCGGCGCATAGAAAACGAAGAACGGTCGGATCTGTCGATAGGCGGCGGCGATCTGCTGTCGCCTCGCTTCGGGCATCCCGGGTACGGTGAAGGTCAGCCGGCCGTAGCGGGGCGCGTTCGCCAGCCCGCTTACCACCTTGCGCAGCGGTTCCCGCGAGGCGATGCCGAGATGATAGGAAAGTTCCGCGCCATCGGCGTCGGCTCGCCATTGGCCTGTCCGCAAGTCGCCATCGTCGCCTCCATGGCGGCTGCTCTCGCGATGGCTGGCAGGTGTCCCGGCCGGCACAAATTCCGCCCCGCCCGGAGCGGCCCGCATGACATAGGTCGGATACTGGCCGCCCCCGTCGACCAACTGGAGTCCCCCCGGGCCCAACCGGAGCGTGTATTCGAAGAAAAAGGCGTTTGGCACGTTGATCGTCAACAGCCCGGAAGCGCCCGCGTCCAACGCCGGAAAGGGGCCTGCGAAGCCCGGGACGGAAACGGCTTCGCCAAGTTCGTTCGACGGCACATCGAAATAGAAGGACCCGGTCTGGAACGGGCGGTCGAAATCGAACCCGCCCAGCATCGTGCGCTGCCCCGCCGTCTCCCGGTTTCTGGCGGCCTCGGCTTCGGCCCGCGCCACGGCCGCTTTGTTCAGGGCACGCGAAGCCTGGTAGGTCGCCAGCGCGAAGCCCAGGATCGCGGTGATCAGGAAGGCGCGCCCCCAGCCCTTCGGGAAGGTCCATTTGCCATCCTTGCCGAGCGTCAGTCCCAGCAATGCCCCGATAAAAACCAGGACCGGCCCTAAGTAGGCAAGAACGATCTCCATGTCGGCCCTCCTTGGCGGTGAATAATTCGAGGAAGGCGAGCAAGGAAGCCCTATGGACGCCCCCATTCGGCAACGCCCTTTGCGAATCGGTCCGAAAAGCGCCTTTCCAAGCCCGGCAGGTCGGCTAAGTAATCCCTCCTTGGGTCCGTCGGCCCGAGCGGGGACATTTCGACATGAACAAGCCGACCTTGAGCGCGCGGCTGCGCTACGCTTTCGACAAGAGCATGGCGGGCGGAACGATCGCCCTGATCGGCTGGCTCGGCCTCGTCTCGCTGGTGCTGATCGCCATCGCCGGCGGCTTCCTCGCGCTGACCAGCATCGCGCCCGAGGGCGAGGGGCCGATGAGCTTCATCGAGGCGACCTGGGCCTCGCTGATGCGAACGCTCGATTCGGGCACGATGGGCGGCGACGCGGGCTGGGGTTTCAGGATCGTGATGCTGATGGTGACGCTCGCCGGCATCTTCGTCGTCTCGGCGCTGATCGGCGTCCTTTCGACCGGCCTCGAAAGCAAGCTCGACGAGCTGCGCAAGGGCCGCTCGGTCGTGCTCGAGAACGAGCATACGATCATCTTCAACTGGTCGCCGTCGATCTTCGACGTCATCTCCGAGCTGGTCATCGCCAACGAGAGCCGGTCTAAGCCCCGGATCGTCGTCATGTCCGAGATGGACAAGGTCGAGATGGAGGACGAGATCGCGGCCAAGGTGCCCGACCTCAAGAACACCCGGATCATCTGCCGCAACGGCGACCCGACCGACCTTTACGACATCGGCATCGTCAACCCGCAGACCTGCCGCTCGGTCATCGTCCTTTCCCCCGATTCGGACGACGCGGATTCGCGGGTGATCAAGACGATCCTCGCGCTGGTCAACGATCCCAATCGGCGGCCGGAGCCCTATCTCATCGCCGCCGAGATCCGCGAGGCGCAAAATGCCGAGGTCGCGCGCGTGGTCGGCGGAAGGGAGGTCCAGCTGGTGCTCGCCGACGACCTGCTGTCGCGGATCGTCGCTCAGTCGATGCGCCAGCCGGGGCTCAGCGCGGTCTATACCGAGCTGCTCGATTTCGACGGCTGCGAAATCTACACCACCGAGCAGCCGGACCTCGTCGGCAAGACGTTCGGCGATGCGCTCTTCTCCTACGAGACCAGCACTCTGCTGGGACTGTGCAGCGCCGACGGCGCGGTGACTCTGAACCCGCCGATGGACACGATGATCAAGGAGGGCATGAAGGCGATCATCATCGCCGAGGACGACGACCAGATCGAGACCAAGGAGCGCCGGGCGTCCGCCGTGCTCGCGGCGCAGGCGCCGGCCCCGTCGCTGGCCGCTCCGGAGCGAACCCTGATGTTCGGCTGGAACCGCCGCGGGCCGATGATCGCGCTCGAGCTGTCGCGTTACGTCGCCCCGGGATCGCTGCTGACCATCGCCGCCGACACGCCCCAGATCGAGCAGGATTTCGAATCGCTCGTGCTCGCCAGCGACAATATGCGGGTCGAGCTCAAGCGCACCGACACCAGCCGTCGCTCGGAGATCGAGGCGCTCGATCCGGCCGGCTACGATCACATTCTCGTCCTCGGCTACAGCGACACGATGGCCGCGCAGCCGGCCGACACGCGCACGCTCGTCACCTTGCTCCACCTGCGGCGGATCGCCGAGGACCAGGGAAAGCGGATCAGCGTCGTCAGCGAGATGATCGACGTCCGCAACCGCGAGCTGGCCGAGGTCGCCCGGATCGACGATTTCGTGGTCAGCAACAAGCTGGTCAGCCTGATGCTCGCCCAGGCGTCGGAAAACGAGCACCTCGAGGAAATCTTCAAGGACCTGCTCGACGAGGAAGGCTCGGAAATCTGCCTTCGTCCGGCGTCGGACTACGTTCCGGTCGGCGAGACTCTGACCTTCTACGACGTCGCCGAGGCCGCCCGGGCGCGCGGCGAGGTGGCGATCGGCCACCACCGGCCGGGCGAGGTCGATGCCAACGACTCGCGGCGGATGGGCGGCATCGTTATCAACCCGCCGCGCGCGGAGCGGATCGCCTACAGCGCAAACGACAGGGTGATCGTGCTGGCGCGGGATTGAGGGTCATAGCCCAACGCCGTCATTGCGAGCGAAGCGAAGCAATCCAGTGCGGCCCCGGAGTCCCCTGGATTGCCGCGTCGCTACGCTCCTCGCAATGACGGGAGGGGCTAGAACCGCTTGGCGATGCCGACGTAGAGCTGCACGTCGGCCGCCTCCTCGTTGAGACCCACATTCGCGCCGACGTCGAGCTGCAGATCGTCGTTCGGCATCCAGCCCGCCGAAAGGCCCGCCAGCATCTCGGTGGAATGGCCGGAAGGGTCCTCGTCCCGCCCCGCCGACAGCTCGATCGTGGCGCCGAGCGCGTCGGTGAGCGGGATGTCGAGGCCGATGATCCCGCTATAGGCGAAATGGCGGCCGTCGCCGTCCTCGTCGACCGCCGCGTCGGCCTCGGCGGTGACGCCGAGCGAGAAGCCGCCTGGAAGTTCGTAGCTCATCGGCACGATCAGGCCGCCGCCCCAATCGCCCGCGCCGATTCCGTCGCTGCCGGTCGGCAGGGTCGCAAAAGGCATGAGCGCGATCGAGAAGCCGGAGCCGTCGGGATGAAGCAGGTTCTGGCGCGCCGCAACGAGCAGGTCGCCGACCCCGTCGGTGCTGTCCGCCACGATCCCCGAGCGGGTGCGGACGTGCGTGTAGGCGGTCCAGCCGAGCTGGACTTCGAGGCTGCCGGTGACTCCGTAGCGGAGCAGAACGTCGCCGGTGGCGATCTCGTCGCTCTCGTCCGCGCCGTCGCTATCGTGGGTCCAGTCGAGCAGACCGAGCTCCAGGGCGATGTGGCCGCGGTCGATCGTGCAGGCGGGCGTGCCGAGCCCGGGCCGGTCGGGGCAGAAGTCTCGAGTCTCCTGCGCAAGCGCTCCCCCGCCGCAGAAGGCCAGAGTCGCGGCGCCGGCGGCCGCCAACAATCTCTTCATTTTCGACACTGCCCCCTCGGTTGAACGATGGCTTATGATCGACCGCCGGGCGCTTTGGAATCCTCTTTCGGCGGCTCCTGCGGGTAGGGCATGATCAAGGTCCCGTCCGGGGCCGCGGTGAAGGCCGTCTGGGTCGGGTTCGCGAACTGGATCCCTTCCTCGTTGAAGCGCTGAAGGACCGCGATCAGCACCTGGCTTCGAGCGTCGAACACCTTCTGCCAGACCTCTGATTTCACGTCGAACTCGAAGGCGAAATCGAGGCTCGACGCGCCGTATCCGGTCATCCCGCAGCGCAGGAAGGTGCACTTGTCGACGCCGTCGATCACCTCCTTCACGATGGCGGGGATTCGCGCGCACAGGTCCGGCGGCGTGTTGGTGATGATTCCGACGCTCTGCTGAATCCGGCGGCGGTTGAGCCGCGCCATGTTGTGAAGCTCCTTGCCGAGCAGATTGGTGTTGGAGATCACCACCTCCTCGCCGGTGATCGCGCGCACCCGGGTCGATTTGAGGCCGATATTCTCGACCGTGCCCGAGGTCGTGTCCCAGCGGATCGAATCGCCGCGGCGGAACGGCTTGTCGAAGATGATTGCCAGCGCCGCGAAGAGGTCGGCGAAGATTCCCTGCGCGGCGAGGCCGATGGCGATTCCGCCGATTCCGAGGCCCGCGATCAGCCCGGTGACGTTGACGCCCAGATTGTCGAGCACGACGACCACCGCGATGATGAAGATCGCCACCGATATGAGCACGCGGATCAGTCCGACCGCGCTGCCCAGTCCGCTGCTTTCCTCGACCCCGCCGGCGCGATGCTCGATCACTCCGAGCACGAGCTCGCGCGCCCACAAAGCGACCTGCAGAGTCATCGCCACGACGAAGATCACCCCGATCGTCTCGGCCACCGCCTCGGGCGCCTGTGCGTAGCCGGCCACCAGCCGGGCCGCGAGCGCGATCATGAACCACAGGCGCGTGCCGGCGAGGACTCGCCCGATCACCGTTCGCCAGCTTACCAGCTCTTCGTCGGTGCGGCAGATGCGCATGCCGAGCCACTTCACCCCCAGCAGGAGGAGGACGATAAGGGTCGCGGCGGCGGTTCCGAGCAGGATCTGGAGGCTATGGCCGGTCAGCCAGGCGATCATGTCGGCCCACAGCAATTGGGCCTGGGTGGAAAGCGATTGGGTTCGGATCATGATCTGGAGGTTCGGCCTTTCCTTCGGGCGGCTTTGGCGAGGAACGCGATCAGGCCGCGCTCGGCGCTCGACAGATATTTCGTGGCGCGCGGACATTGCAAGCCCAGCCGCTTGCGCGGCGCGCCGGTCACGGCTTCGATCACCGCCGGGTGGACATAGGATTTGCGGCTGATCGCGGGCGTATTCCCCAACGTCTCCGCCACCGGCTCGAGCATCGCCTTGAGACCGACTCCCGCCTCTCCCGCTCCGCAGATCTGCTCGAAGGCGATCACGCTGGCGCTCCAGGTGCGGAAATGCTTGGCGGTGAAATCCTCGCCGGTCGCCTCGCGGATATAGTCGTTGACGTCGGTCGAGCTGACCGGGCGCGCTTCGCCTCGCTCGTCGACATATTGGAACAGGTGCTGGCCGGGCAGATCCTGGCATTTCTTGACGATCCGGCTGAGGCGCGAATCGGTGATGCTGAGCTCCCGCTCGATCCCGCTTTTGGCCTTGAACCGCATCTTCACCGTCCGCCCGAGCACCTTCGCGTGGCGGTTGCGCAGGGTGGTCGCGCCGTAGCTCTTGTTCGCCTCCGCATAGACCTCGTTGCCGACCCGGATCCGGCCCGTGTCGAGCAGGCGCACGATCGCGGCGATCACCGTATCGCGGCTGAGATTGCGCTTGCGAAGGTCCGCATCGACCCGTTTCCTGAGCTTCGGCAGGACCTTGCCGAAATCGAGGCAGCGGTCGAACTTCGCCGCCTCCTGCCGATCGCGGAAGCCTGGGTGGTAGCGATATTGCTTGCGGCCGCGGTCGTCATAGCCGATCGCCTGGATGTGGCCGTCGGCCTTGGGGCAGTACCAGGCGTCGCGATAGGCGGGGGGCAGGCCGACCGCGTTCAGCCGGTCGATCTCGTCGCGGTCGGTGATCCGCTTTCCGTCGGCGTCGAAATATTGCCAATAGCGGCCGCGCCGCCGTCGGCTGATGCCCGGCGTCTGGTCATCGACATAGCAAAGCGCGCCGGCCATGACGCCTAAAGGCCGGCGAGTGGGCTAAGGTTCCCCTCGAACCGTAGCCCTCCTTCGCCAAGGCTACGGCGGGCAGCCTACGCTAAAGCACCGGCTTGCCAGCCGAAGCTTTAGCGTAGGCTGGTGGGCCCCGCGGGATTCTTACCTGCACCTGACCGTAATCTGCGGTCTGCTCTGGCTGTTGAGCTAGAGGCCCTGCGTCTCTCGATAAGCCGGGCGGATTGAGAAGTGGTTATCGCGGCGGGAAAATTAAGGCCGTCAGGGTCGTGGCGGGGAGCATGGCGGCCTTGCGCGCGCGCCGTTCGCGCCGGGTGCAATGCAGGTCGAAGCCGATCTGGATGGCGAGGATCAGCCAGCCGAACGACTGGAAGGCGATTCCGACGAAGAGCGAGCCGATCAGGTAGATGAGCTGGCAATGCTGGAGCGCCATGGCCAGCGGCGAGATCCAGGCTTCCTCGCCTTCCGCCTTGCGGTAGCGGCGCCGCACGATCTCCATCCGAGCGAGGCCGATCCCCTGGATCAGCAGATAGAGGAAAAGGCCCGCAAAGCCCTGCTCGCCGAGCATCTCGAAATAGGAGCTGTGATAGGCGCGCGCCTCGTCCGCCTCGGTCTGCGCGGTGACGACCTGAACGTCGCCGGCGCTTTGCGTCGCGACCGTCTGCACCTGGATATGGTTCGACCGGTACGCGCCGAAGCCGCCGCCGAAGGGGTGCGCCTTGGCATAATCCCAGGTCCACGCCCAGACGGCGAGCCTGGTGCCCGCCGATTGATCGGCCTGGATGTTCTGGATCGTGTCCATCCGCTGGGTGAAGGAGGCGGGGAGGAAGGGGACGGAGGCCAGAGCGAGCAAGGCCGCGCCGGTCATGTAGAGGATCCGCCTTTTGACGTTGCGAAGCAGCAGGATTCCGAGCACGCCGATGCAGACCAGCCCCGTGCGCGCCTCGGTCCCGATCGGGATCAGCAGGCAGGAGAAGATCAGCCCGGCCGCGAACAGCTTCACGCGCCAGTCCGGCGGGAAGATCGTCCCGAACTTGGTGAACCACAGGATGATCGGGATGATCCCGATCGCCACGGTCGAGATCGTGCTGCTCTCATAGAGCCCGCTATTGTTGTCGACCATCAGGTTGAGCACGCCGTAGCCGCCCCCCGCCAGCATCGTCTTGATCCCCCCGACGATCGCGATCGAGCCGACCGAGAGGATGAGGAACAGGAGCACCGCTTCGATCCGAAGCCGCGAGCGCAGCGTCAGCGGCAGGAACAAGGCGAAGGCGACCGCCTTCCACGCGAAGTCCCACTTCTCCAGCGCGTCGGTCGGGAAGTCGGCGTGGAGGGTGGTCACTCCGCAATAGACGAGCAGAACGAGCATCAGCGCCTGGCGGCCGGTGAAGGCGAGATTGTCCTTCCTGTCGCCGATCGCCCAGCCGCCCATCGCCAGCAATGCGACGATCATCGACAGGGGAATCGAGTTCAGCAGGAAATAGGAGAGGCGCTGGGGCGAGACCGTGTCGACATAGATATAGGCGAGCGTGAACAGGAACGGCCGCTTGAGGCCGAGCGTCAGCAAGCCCGCGAGGAAGGCGACGAAGGCGAGATCACGCATCCTTGCGGAACCAGCCTTTTCGCGCCGTCCGGGGCGCGCCGTCCTCGTCGAGGTCGCCGCGCGACAGCAAGCGCCAGGCGGCGAGCAGCATCAGGCCGTGGGTCAGGCCGAGCGCGAAATTGTCGATCACCTGGGCCGTCCTTTCGCCGCGCCGTTGATGCCGCCTTGTAGCGCCGCGCGGTTGACGCGCCGTTAAGCCTGATCGGCTAGTGCGACTTCATGGCCGGCCTCTTCCTCGTGCACGCGCGCGATCCCGCCTTCGCGGACGCCGCCATGGCCGGCGCGCGCGCGCAATTCGCGCGGCACGGCTTCGGCGCCGGCACCGAGCGCGCGTTCGACGGCTGGCGAGTTCTCCACGCGCCTTACGAGTCGGGCGGACCGGAAACCTTCCTCGCGAAGGGCGAGGATTTCGCCGCCGTGGCCGGGACCTTCACCTGCGACGGCAAGATGGGCGCCGAGGCGCTGGAGGCGCTACTGGCGATGGACTCCCCCGACTGGAGCCGCACTGGCGGCCAGTTCGTCGCGCTCGTCCACCGCTCCGGTCGGACCCGGCTGTTCACCGATTATTTCGGCGCGTTCCAGCTGTTCCACGATCCGCAGATGCGGCTGTTTTCCACGTCGCTGCTCAGCGCCGCCCGCGCGCTGCCGAGGCTCAGCTTTGACCCCCAGGGCGTCTACGAATTCGCCTTCAATGTCGTGCCGATCGGCGACGACACCGTGTTCGCGGAGCTGAAGACGCTGGGCCCTGATCGGATCGTGACGTTGCGGACGCATGGCGCTGCTGTGGAGACGGTCGAGAAGCCGCTGCCGGACGCCGAGCCGATGCCGCTCGAGGATCGGATCGCGGCGCATCGCGATCGGCTGATGGCGGTGGTCTCGGCCCATGTCAGCCAGTTCGGAAACAAGATCTACTGCCCGCTCTCGGGCGGTCTCGATTCCCGGCTGGTGCTGGCGGCCCTCCGGGCGGCAGGCGCGTCGCCGAACATCTACGTCTACGGGGGGCCGGACAGCGAAGATGTCCGCATCGCCCGCGAGATCGCCGCTGCCGAGGGCTTCGCGCTCGATTGGCTCGACAAGGAAGCCTGGGCCGCGCCCGAGCCCGATCAATTTTCCGAGCTGGTCGCCCGCAATTTCGAACTCTACGACGGGCTGCCAAATTATGGCGAGCTGTTCGAAAATGGCGCCAACGCTCACGCGCGCGCGGCCCGCCACCAAGGCGGCGCGCTCTCGGTCTCCGGCGGCTGCGGCGAAATCTTTCGCAACTTCTTCTATCTCCCCGACCGACGGTTCAGCGCCGCCGCCGTCGCGCGGACCTTCTATGCCCGCTACGCGAAGGGGGATGTAAGCGGGCTGTTCGACGAGCGCGTTTTCCTGCGCGCGATCGAGGACAAGATGCTGGCGGCGCTCGGCAGGGAAGGGGACCGCTCGCCTTTGCCGCGGCCGCTGGTCGAGCAGATCTATCCGCGAATCCGCTGCCGCGCTTTGTTCGGCCGCGAGATCAGCATCGAGGCGCGCTGCGGCGCCTATCTGATGCCCTTCCTCGACCAGAACGTTGTCGCCGAGGCGATGAGGCTGCCGCTCGATCTCAAGAATGCCGGCCGGTTCGAGGCGATGCTCCTGAACGCGATCGATCCGGCGCTGGCCCGGCTGCCGTCTGCCTACGGCCACGATTTCGCGGGCCCGCCGGATTTGAAGCACCGCTTCGCCGAATGGTCGACGCGGGCGCGCCCGGTGGCGCTAAGGCAGCGCAGCTACGCCGTGCGCCGCCGAATGGGCCCAGTCGCCGACGAACATGGCGGTCTGCTTTCGCCAGACTATATGGGGCGGGTCGTCGACCTCGATTATCCGGTCATGCGCCGCTTCTTCCGCCCGGAGCGAATCACCGACAGCGGCATGATGCGCCGGATCGCCAATCTCGAATATCTGGCGGAGCGACTTTCCATTTCGTCATCCTAAATCGTTCCCCGGCGAAGGCCGGGGTCCAGGAGCCGAAGGCTTTCGCTCGGTTATCGCGTTGACCCCCGGCGAGCGCCGGGCCTGGACCCCGGCCTTCGCCGGGGAACCGCATGCGGACCGACGAATTCCCTCCTACCGCCGCTCGAACGCGGTGATCCGCGGCCCAAGCCGGTTGTTCCGAACCACCAAAGCCTCGCCGCTCCAGTCGCCGACGAACACCGTGGTCCACGGAAATCCCGGCGCCACCGACGCCACATTGTCCTCGATGACGAGGCCGGCGCTCGGATGGTCGCCTTCCTCGGCGTGGACGGCGATCAGGGTGCCGTAATTCTCCTTGCCCAGCCCCTGGACGAAGACGTTCCCCGCGATCCGTCCGACCGAGCCCTCGGGCAGGTCGATCATGTAATTTGTGTCCCGCCCCGCGCTGTCGTCGAAGCTGTTGCCGACGATCTCGGCGCGAAGGGCTCGGCTCTTGACGTAGTGGCCGCCGGTGCCCCGCTCGAAGCGGGAGTTGGTGACCCGCACGGCCCCGTAATGCCCGATATAGACCGAATGGGCGCCGTGCCCGTCAGGATGCTTGCCGAGCCCGCTGAAGGTCGAGCCGTCGATCCAGATCCTGCCGTTCGGGTCGGCGGCGGAAAGGATTCCGCACTGGCCGTCGACGAACCGGGTCCGGGCGACCTGGAGGTCGCCTCGCTCGATCCGGATTCCGGCGCCGTTGCCGTCGTCGACGCGCATATGGGTGAACACGAGCCCGTCGACTCGCGCCGCCTGCCCGCGAAGGACGAGGGCCGCCTTGCCCTCGCACATCGCCCCGTCGAAGATCGCCGTCTCGGGCGTTTCCGCGACGAAGGCGATCCGTCCCTCCTCCTGCACCGCGCACTGGCGATAGCGGCCCGGGGCGATCCGGATCGTGCCCTCGCCGCCGGCTATCGCCGCGATCGCGTCGGCGAGCGTGCCGAAGCCCTGGCCGGTCTCGACGACCGTGAACGCCCGGCCGCGATCCTGCGCGGCCAGAGGGACCGTGAGGATCAGCGCTGGGAGGAAGGCGAGCTTGAGCCGGGTCATCGGCCTCCTCTTATCCAATCGCGGTTGACGGCCCATTAAACTTGCTCTGGCAAAGGGCGCTTCATGCGCATCCTGCACATCCTCGATCATTCGCTGCCGCTGCAGAGCGGCTACACCTTTCGCACCCGGGCGATCGTCAAGGCGCAGCTTGCGCGGGGGTGGGAGGTCGCCTGCCTCACCGGGCCGCGCCATTCGGCGGAGGGCCCCGACGGCGAGATCGTGGACGGAATCACCTTCTACCGCACCGGAAGGCCAGATCCGGCGCCCGCGCCGCTCGGCGAGTATCGCGAGATCAGGGCCCTGTCGGAGCGGCTGGACCGGTTGGTGGCGGAGTGGAAGCCCGACCAGCTTCACGCCCATTCGCCGGTGCTCACGGCCTTGGCCGCGCTGCCCGTCTCGCGGCGGCGCGGCGTTCCGCTCGTCTACGAGATCCGCGCCTTCTGGGAGGATGCAGCGGTCGGCAACGGCACGGGCCGGGAGGGATCGGCCCGCTACAGGCTCACCCGCCTGCTCGAAACCTGGGCAGCCCGCCGCGCCGACGCGGTGGCGGTGATTTGCGAAGGCCTTCGGCAGGACCTGATCCGGCGCGGCATTTCCCCCGACAAGATCCTCGTCTCGCCCAACGGCGTCGATATGGAGCTGTTCGGCGCGCCTCTCGGCGCCGACGCCGCCTTCGCTGGCAGCCTCGGGCTCGAGGGCGCCGAGACGGTCGGCTTCATCGGCTCCTTCTACGATTATGAGGGGCTCGACGATCTGATCGCGGCGATGCCGCGCCTGATCGAACGCCGGCCCAAGGCCCATCTGCTCCTCGTCGGCGGCGGCCCGATGGAGGCGGCGCTGAGGGCGCAGGCCGCGAATTCGCCGGCGGCGGAGCGCATCCACTTCGTCGGCCGCGTCCCGCACGACCAGGTCGAGCGTTATTACGCGCTGATCGACGTCCTCGCTTATCCGCGCAAGGCGATGCGCCTCACCGAGCTGGTCACGCCGCTCAAGCCGCTGGAGGCGATGGCCCAGCGCAAGCTGGTCGTCGCCTCCAACGTCGGCGGCCACCGCGAGCTGATCGAGGACGGAGTCACCGGCACCCTGTTTCCGCCCGGCGATCCGGAGGCGCTGGCCGCCGCTCTCGCCGATCTGTTCGAGCGGCGCGGCGACTGGGACGAGCGCCGCAATGCCGCGCGTGCCTTCGTCGAGCGCGAGCGTAACTGGTCGTCAAACATTTCCCGTTATGCGCCTGTCTACCAACGGCTTACCGGCAAGGCTTCATAGATGGCTTCGCGGCCCTTCCAGACTTTCACCCCAGGCTTCGGGCGAAGCGCGCTCGATCTGCCGGTCGCGGCGCTCGCCGCGGTCGCCGTCGCCTTCGCCGCCTTCGCCATGCCCGGCGACCTCATGGCCCGGCTGGTCGAGGCCAGCGGGCTGCCGAGCCTGCTCAGCGCGGCGGCGCCGCCGCTCGGCCTCAAGGCGCGCCTCGGAGTCAGCCTGATCGGCGCCGTGGCCGCGTTCGGCATCGTGCTCTTTCTTTTGAGGCTGCTCGACAGGACCGGCTTCGAAGCGCGCCGCCCCAGGCCGGAGCCCCGCCTTGAGCCCCGCTACCAGCCGCAGGAGATTGAGGAGCCCGAGGAGGCGCCCCGCCTGCGCCGCCGCGACTTCCATCCCGACGCCCCCGCGCGCCGTCCCATATCCGCCATTCGCGACCTCGGCGAGCCGGCTCCGCCCCAGCCGCCGATCGCCTCGCCCTGGCCGGAAGCGCCGGCCCCGCCGGGCTGGGAACCGGAGCCGGTGCCCCAGCCCGCGTTCGAGCCGCCGCCTCTCCTGCTCGGCGATCTGGAGCCGGAGCCGGAGCCGGAACCCGAATACCGGGACGAATATGTGCCCAGCCATGTATCGGAGCCGCGTGCAGAAGCCGTGCCGCTGCCCCAGCCATCGCCCCAGGCGGCAGCGCCGCCATCGGCGGATACGCAGTCCGCGAGCCTCGACGCGTTGATGGCCCGCCTCGAGCAGGGCCTGGCGCGCCGCGCCCGGCCTGAACCGGCCCCCGAGCCCGCCCCGGCGCCCGCCACGGCCGCCGAGGAGGTCCGCCACGAAGCGGACGACCGTCTCCAGAACGCCATAGAAAGCCTCCAGCGCTTCGCCGCGCGCGACTAATCCGGCGCTATCGTAAGCGCGTCGATCACGACTCGCACCTCTCCCGAAGTCCGCTCCCGCGCGACCAGCGCGATGTCCGCGACGATGTGGTCGTTCAGAGCGAATTGCCTTTCGCCAAGGCCGTCGAGCAGCGAATCCGCCGCCTGTTCCGACAGCGTGAGCTCGAACCGATGGCGCTCGCCCCACATGTCGGCGCTCGCCCAGGGGCGGCTGGTCGCCCGCCCGGCGGTGGCTTGCGGGCACAAGGCGCGCAGCAAGGCTTCGGCCGCCGCGCTCATCTCCGCGCACCCTGGCGGTCCAGCCAGCGATGGACCTTACGGACGGTGGTTTCACCGGCTTTCCGTCCTTTCCTCAGATCGAACACGAAGTTCGAATCGTTGAGCGCCATTCGGCCGAGGAAGGAGGGTGTAGTCCCGGTCCGTTTCAAATATTGCTCGATCCTCCGTTGAAGGCTCATGATGCACGCTCCGAATCGCATTCCCTATATGTTCACAATGAGCGGATATTTCCTACTTGTCTAGGAAAAATCTTACAGCTATGGAAATTCAATGACGGACGAAGAGGCGAGGGCCGCGCTGGCCGGCCTGATCGAGGAGCGCGCCGAAGATTATTCGGGCCTGTCGCGCCTGCTCGGCCGCAACCCGGCCTACGTCCAGCAGTATATCAAGCGCGGCAGCCCGCGCCGGCTGGCGGAGCGCGACCGGCGGCTTCTGGCGCGCTATTTCGGAGTCGACGAGGCGCGGCTCGGCGGGCCCTCGGGGCACAGCGGGGGCCATCTGCGTCCCGTCCCCCGGCTCGACGTCGGCGCTGCGGCCGGCGCGGGCGCGTTCGACGGGGCCGAGCGGGCGGAATCGCACATCGCCTTCGATCCGGCCTGGCTTCGGCGGATCGCCCGCAGCGGTCCCGACCAGCTTTCGATCATCCGCGTCGACGGCGATTCGATGATGCCGACCCTGGTCAACGGCGACGACATCCTCGTCGACCGCGGCGACTGCGCCGATCGCCTGCGCGACGGAGTCTACGTGCTCCGGATCGAAGGCGCGCTGGTGGTCAAGCGCCTCGCGGTCAATCCGGTGGCGCGCACGCTCAGCATCGGCAGCGACAATCCCGCCTACCCGACCTGGCCGCATTGCGACCCCTCGGCGGTGGAGATCGTCGGCCGGGTGGTCTGGGCGGGAAGGCGGATCGGGTAGGGGCGACACCCCGCGGAGTCATCCCGGCGAAGGCCGGGATCCATGAACCGAAGCGCTGGAGTACAGCTCCGCCGCCGCAACGCGCACCCAAGACTCCGTGTTCATAGGTCCCGGCCTTCGCCGGGATGACTCTTGCGTGTGGCCTTACCCCCGCCGGTCGATCAGCCACACCGCCAGCAGCAGCGCCAGCCCGACGCCGAGTCCGCCCAGGAAGCCGATGCTCGATTCGTGCGCCCAGGCGCCGACGATGACGCCGCCGATCAGCGAAAGCGCGAGCAGGCAGCCGCCGGCGCGGGTGAATCGTCTCCTGGGCTTCATGGCCCTCCAATGCCAGCCCCGGCCGCCATGCGCCAGCATCCTGGTTTACGCGGCGTTGACGATGGCCGTTGGCCCTTTTCGAAAGCATCCGATGTTAGGAAACCGAACAACGAAAAAGAAGAAACGAGGAAAGCGTTGGAGACCCCCGTTTACCTGTCCGACGCGTCGGCCGCCGCCGACGCGGCCGATCTGATCGCCCGCTTCGGCGCTTTCGCGGCCAGCGAGGCGGCGGCGCGGGCCGACCGCAGCCGCGATCTCGGCAACGTCGTCCATTTCTGCCGCTGGCGCGAGATCGAGCGGATGATCGCGCTCCTCTCCTCGTTCGACCGGGCCGACGCTACGGTCCACTGAGGGCGCGCCCCTAACAACGCTCTGGCGCGGCCCCGCCCGGCCAGCTAGCCTCTTCAACATGTTGCAAGTCGTTGCGGGGCGGCGTGCGGCGGCCCTCGCGGCCGCTCTTGCCCTCATCATCTGTGCCAGCGCCGCCCGCGCCCAGCCGGCCGATCCGCCGCCGGAGCCGCCCCCGCTCGACCCGTCGGCGCCGATGGAGGAATGGCCCGATCTCGGAATCGACTGGCCGGACATGGAGCGTGCGCCGGACCAGGCGATCGCCGACCGGCCGGACGCCGCCGCCAACGTCGCCGACGCCGCAGCCGCGCGCGGCTATTCCTACGTGATCGAGGGGTTGAGCGAGGCGCAGACGCCGGCCTTGCTGGAGCGCTTCCGCGCGCTTTCGACGCTGGAGGAATATCGCGGCGATCCGGCCAACGCGGCACAGATCGACCGCCGCGCGCGGGCCGACGCCGGGATGCTCGGCGAGCTGCTTCGCTCCTACGGCTATTACGACGCGCTGGTGACCACCGACGTCGCCGCGCCGAACGGCGGCGATTTCGCCGTCACCCTCACTGCCCAGCCCGGCCCCCTCTATCATTTCGCCCGGGTCGAGCTGCCCGGCCTCGATTCGGCGCTGGGCGCCGACTCGGAGCCCCTGCGCCAGAGCTTCGCGGTCGATCCCGAGGACCCGGTCGACGCCCAGACCGTGCTCGACGCCCAGGCCGCGCTTCGCGCCGAGCTCGGCCGGCGCGGCTACGCCTTCGCCGAGGTCGGCGAACCTGATGTCGTCGTCGATCACGACACGCGCAGCGCGACGCTCGTGCTGCCGGTCCAGCCCGCCGGCGCTCGGCGCTTCGGCGACATCCTCGTCGAAGGGCGGCCCTTATTCAGCGCCGACCATCTCGAAACGATCGCCCGCTTCCGCGAGGGCGATCCGTGGCGTGCCGACCGGATCGACGATCTTCGCCAGGCTCTGGTCGCCACCGGCCTCGTCTCCTCGGTCGCGATCCGCCCCGTCGCCCGCGAGAATAGCGACCTCGTCGACGTCGCGGTCGCGCTGGAGCCGGCGCCGATGCGGACGATCGCGGGAGAGGCCGGCTACGGCACCGGCGAGGGGATGCGCTTCGAACTCTCCTGGCAGCACCGCAACCTTCTCCCGCCCGAAGGCGCGGTGACCTTCCGGGGCATCGCCGGCACCCGCGAGCAACTCCTCTCGGCGGTCCTCAGGCGCAGCAACTTCATGCGCCGCGACCAGGTGCTGAACGCCGCGGTCGCCGCCGGCCATCTCGATCGGCCCGCCTATGACGCCCGCACCTTCACTCTCGTCGGCGGAATCGAGCGGCAGACCAACATCGTCTGGCAGAAGGCGTGGACCTGGTCGCTCGGCGCCGAGCTCACCGCGTCGGACGAGCGCGACGTCGATCTCGCCACCGGCACGACGCGGCGGCGGACCTTCTTCATCGGTGCGCTTCCGGCCTATCTCGGCTATGACGGATCGAACGACCTGCTCGATCCCACCAGCGGCTTCCGCCTTTCCGCCCGCCTCTCGCCCGAGGCCTCGCTCCAGAACGGCGGCTTCTTCTACGCCCGAGGCCAGCTCGACGGCAGCTTCTACCTGCCGGCGACGAGCACCGTGACCATCGCTGGCCGGACCCGCCTCGGCACCATCTTCGGCGCCAGCCGCGACCGCATCGCGCCCTCGCGGCGCTATTATGCCGGCGGTGGAGGCTCGGTGCGGGGTTACACCTTCCAGGCGCTTGGGCCGCACGATCCGGTGTTCGACGATCCGATCGGCGGGCGAAGCCTGCTCGAATTCGCGCTCGAAGCCAGGATCAGGTTCGGCAATTTCGGGATCGTGCCCTTCGTGGACGCCGGCAACATCGCAGATTCCTCGCTCCCGGGCCTCGGCGACCTGCAATTCGGCGCCGGACTCGGGGTGCGCTACCACACGCGCTTCGGGCCGATCCGGGTCGACGTCGGCACCCCCATTAACCCGCGTAGCGGCGATCCCCGGCTGGCGGTCTACGTCTCGCTCGGCCAAGCCTTCTGACGATGAGCGAGATCGCCATCGAGGAAACCGAAGCGGCGCCCGAGCCGGTCCGCCGGCCGCGCTGGCGGCGTTGGCTCTCGGCGCTGGCCAAGTTCGTCACCGGTTTCCTGCTCGGCCTCACCGCTTTGTTCGCGGCGATGCTCGCCTTGCTCGACACCGGCCCCGGCCACCGCCTGATCGTCGACCGGATCGCGGCCATGACTCCCGCCTCGGGCCTGCGCGTGCGCATCGGCCGCATCGACGGCTCGATCTGGAGCGAAACCCGGCTGCGCGACGTGCGGCTCTACGATCCTGACGGCCTGTTCGCGGAATCCCCCGAGATCGAGATGGATTGGCGGCCGATCGATTTTTTCTGGAACAGCCTGCGCATCCACCGGCTGGAATCGAACCTCGTCATCCTCCACCGCCTGCCTCAGCTCGTCCCCTCGCGCGAGCCCAGGCCGATCCTGCCCAGCTACGACGTCCATGTCGGCAGGCTCGACGTCCGCCAGCTGCGCATCGGCCGCGCGGTGACCGGGCGCGAGCGCTCGGGCAGCCTCCATGGCGAGGCTGAGATCCGCAGCGGCCGCGCTCTGATCGCCCTCGATTCGGCGTTGCGCGACGGCGGCGACCGGATCCTTGTCCGGCTCGACGCCGAGCCGGATCGCAACCGCTTCGATCTCGACGCGCGGATCGACGCTCCGGCGAACTCGGTGCTCGGCGCGATGCTCGGGACCGCGCGGCCCGTCCGGCTCGTCCTCGACGGCGACGGCACTTGGGGCCGCTGGCTAGGCTCGGCCCAGCTCGACGTTTCGGGCCGCCGGACCTCGGAGATTCAGCTCAGGATGGAAACTGGCCGCTTCAGCCTGCGCGGCTGGGCAGCGCCCGCACCCTTCCTGACGGGCAAGCTGCAGCGGCTCACCGCCCCGCGCGTGCTCGTCGGCGGTAGCGGCCGTTTCGCCGACCGACGGTTCGACGGCCGCCTATCGTTGCTGTCGCCCGCGCTTCGGCTTGAAGCGCGCGGCCTCGTCGATCTCAGGCGCGGCCGCTACGAGAACGTCCAGGTCGCCGCCCAACTCCTTCGGCCTCCGGCGCTCTTCACCAATATGACCGGGCGCCAGGTCCGCGTGGCGGCCATGCTGGACGGCGCGTTCGGCAGCGCGCGCTTCGTCTATCGCTTGACCAGCCCGCACATCGCCTTCGATGAGACCGGATTCGATGACATCCGCCTCGAAGGGCGCGGCAGCCTGTCTCGTCCGCCGGTCCGCGTGCCGATCCTGGCCACCGCTCGGCGAGTCACCGGCGTCGGCGAAGTCGCCGGCGGGATCCTGGCCAACCTACGGGTTCAAGGCATCCTCGACGTCACCGCTTCTCGCCTGAGCGGCGACAATCTCATGCTCAGCTCGGACAAGCTGCGCGGCCTGCTCAGCCTGTCGGTGGACCTGCGCAGCGGCGTCTATGCGGTGACGATGGTCGGCGGAATGCGGACCTACGTCATCCCCGGCTTCGGTGTGGTCGACGTTCTGTCCGAGCTTCGCGCGGTGCCCGGGCCCGGCGGCCGCGGGACCCTGGTCACGGGGACGGCGCGGGCCTGGGTCCGGCGGCTCGACAACCGCTTTCTGGGGTGGGTGGCGGGCGGCCTGCCGCGGCTGGAGACCCAGCTGACGCGCGGCCCCGACCGGATCATCCGCTTCACCAACCTGCGCCTGGTCGCCCCCAAGCTGACGCTGACGGGAAGCGGAATCCGGCGGATCGACGGCACGTTCCAGTTCGAGGGGGCGGGGCGCCATGCCGATTACGGCCCGCTCCGGCTCGGGCTAGACGGCCGGATCGAGCGGCCGCGCCTCGCCATCCGGCTTGAGCGGCCGGTCGATTCGCTCGGCCTCGCCAACGTCCTGCTCAATCTCGAGCCCAATCCGTCGGGCTTCGCCTGGCGCGCGGAGGGCGGATCGACGCTCGGTCCGTTCAACGGCGCGGGCTCGATCCTGCTCCCGCCGGGCCAGCCGGCGATCGTCCAGGTCGCGGCGCTCAACGTTTCCGGCACGCATGCGAGTGGCGCTCTGCGCTCCGACGCCGACGGCTTCACCGGGCGGCTCGCGGTCGCGGGCGGCGGGCTGGAAGGCACCCTGCTGTTCAATCCGGTTGGCGGCAATCAGCGGATCGCCGTTGACCTCACTGCCAACGACGCGGCCTTCGTCGGCCCGCCGCCGGTCGTCATCCGGCGGGGCACGATCCGGGGAGTCGTTCTGCTCGATCCCGGCGGAACCTCGGTCGAGGGACGGATCGTCGCGCGCGGTGTCAGCCGGGGGCCGCTGTCGATCGCCAGCCTCGACGCCCAGGCGAGTCTGCGCGGCGGCACCGGCCAAGCGCGAATCCGAATCGCCGGCTCGCGCGGCCGCGATTTCTCATTCGACGCGCTCGCCGACATCGCCCCGGGACGATTCCGCGTCAGCGGCTCCGGAACGCTCGACCGGCGCCCGCTCGAGCTCGTCACGCCGGCCATGCTGACCGCGAGCGAGGAGGGCTGGCGGCTCGCGCCGACCCAATTCCGCTTCGCCGGGGGCAGCGCAAGCCTCGCCGGCCTGTTCGGCCTGCGCACCGAGATCGACGCCCAGCTCCAGGCGATGCCGCTCTCCGTGCTCGACATCGCCTGGCCCGATCTCGGCCTCGGGGGCATCGCCTCGGGGAGCGTCCGCTACCGCTCGGCCTCGCCCGATGCGCCGCCGTCCGGCGCGGCGGACCTTCGCGTTCGCGGCCTGACCCGCGCCGGCCTGGTGCTGACCTCGCGCCCCGTCGATCTCGGCCTCAACGCGCGTCTCGACAGCGGCCAAGCCGCGCTGCGGGCCGTGGCGGTCAGCGAGGGCCGAACGATCGGCCGCCTCCAGGCCCGGATCGCGTCGGTCGGCAATTCGGGCGACCTGCTCACCCGCCTCAGCTACGCGCCGATGCGGGCGCAGCTCCGCTACAATGGACCGGCCGACACGCTCTGGCGGCTGACCGGGATCGAGCTGATCGACCTTTCCGGCCCGGCCGCGATCGCCGCCAACATGGGGGGGACGCTCGCGGTTCCGGTCATCAACGGCTCGGTGCGCACCACCGGTGCGCGCCTCGAAAGCGCGGTGACCGGCATGGTCATCGACAATCTCGCAATGTCGGGGCAGTTCGGCGGCTCGCAGCTGCGCATCACCAGCTTCAGCGGCCGCACCGCGGGCGGCGGAGCCGTGTCCGGCTCCGGAGCGCTCGATTTCGCGGTCGTGCAGGGCGTCGGCATGAACTTCGACGTCCGTGCCGAGAACGCCCGGTTGCTCGACCGCGACGACATCCAGGCCGCGGTCACCGGCGATCTCGCCATACGCTCCGATGGCGCCGGCGGTTCGATCGGCGGAGACGTCCGGGTCACTTCGGGCCGGTTCCGCCTCGGCAGCGCCACCTCGACCGCCCAAATCGCCCGCCTCAACGTGCGCGAGGTCGGCGGCGCGGCCGCGGACCTCGCGCCCACCGTCCGCCACGTCGCGCCCTGGCGTCTCGCGCTCGGAGTCGTCGCGCCAAACCGAATGAATGTCACCGGCCTCGGCATGAACAGCGAATGGCGGGCCGAGCTTCAGGTGGCGGGCACGGTGACCGAGCCGCGAATCACCGGCGACGCCACCCTTTTGCACGGCACCTACGATTTCGCCGGCCGCCGCTTCGATCTGATCCGGGGCAACATCCGCTTCCAGGGCGAATCCCCGGTCAACCCGCAGCTCGACATCGCCGCCGAGGCGCGCGTGCGCGGCCTTTCCGCCCAGATCCGGGTCACCGGCCGAAGCCAGCGCCCCGAAATCGCCTTCACCTCGACTCCGGCTTTGCCGCAGGACGAATTGCTCTCGCGAATCCTGTTCGGCACCTCGATCACCAATCTCTCGGCGCCCGAGGCCGTGCAGCTCGCCTCGGCGGTGGCCAGCCTCAACGATCCCCGCGGCGGGCTCGACCCGATCAACGCCCTGCGCCGCGGAATCGGCCTCGATCGCCTGCGCATCCTCCCCGCCGACGTGACCCAGGGGATCGGCACCCAGGTCGCCGCCGGCAAATATCTCGGCCGCCGGGTTTATGTGGAGGTGATCACCGACGGCCGCGGCTATTCGGCGACCACGGTCGAGTACCAGATCACCCGCTGGCTCTCGATCCTCTCCTCGATCTCGACGATCGGCCGCGAAAGCGTCAACGTCCGCGTCTCGCGGGATTATTGAGGGGAGGGCGCGTGAGCCAGGAGCATCGCATCCGCAACATAATCGGCGGCTCGGCGGGCAATCTCGTCGAGTGGTACGATTGGTACGTCTATTCGGCCTTCACCCTCTATTTCGCGCCCTCCTTCTTTCCGAGCGGCAACCGCACGACCGAGCTGCTGAGCGCGGCCCTGGTGTTCGCGGTCGGCTTCGTCATGCGCCCGGTCGGCGCGTGGATCATGGGCGTCTACTCGGACCATAAGGGCCGCAAGGCCGGGCTGACGCTCAGCGTCTCCCTGATGTGCCTCGGCTCGCTGATGATCGCGTTGACGCCAGGCTACGCGCAGATTGGGGCTTGGGCGCCGGCTTTGCTGGTCTTCGCGCGGATGGCGCAGGGCCTCAGCCTCGGCGGCGAATATGGATCGAGCGCGACCTATCTCAGCGAAGTGGCGGGCGAGCGCCGGCGCGGCTTCTTCTCCAGCTTCCAGTACGTCACCCTGATCTCGGGCCAGCTGATCGCCTCGGCGGTGCTGCTCGTCCTGCAATTCGCCATGACGGAGGAGGCGCTGGAGGGCTGGGGCTGGCGGATTCCGTTCGCGATCGGCGCGGTGCTGGCCTTCGTCGTCTTCTACATCCGCCGCCGCCTGACCGAGACCGAAAGCTTCAAGAACGCCAAGGCGGCCGGCGCTCCCAAATCGGGCGGCTGGCGGCTGATCCGCGAGCATCCCAGGGAGGCTTCGCTGGTGATGGCGCTGACCGCCGGCGGAACGCTCGCTTTCTACGCCTACACCATCTATCTGCCCAAATTCCTGGTCAACACGTCGGGCTTCGACCGCGAGACGGCCAACCGTATCTCGACCGCCGCCCTCTTCGTCTTCATGTGCCTCCAGCCGCTCGGCGGCGCGCTGTCGGACCGGATCGGACGCAAGCCGGTCATGGCCGCGTTCGGCGTGCTCGGGGTGCTCTTCACCGTGCCGATCTTCGGCACTCTGGCGCACGTGCGCGATCCTTACGCGGCCTTCGCTTTGGTCATGGCGGCGCTGGTCATCGTCACCGGCTACACGTCGATCAACGCGGTGGTGAAGGCCGAGCTCTTCCCCGCGCACATCCGAGCGCTCGGAGTCGCGCTTCCTTATGCGCTGGCCAACACGATCTTCGGGGGCACCGCGGAGACGGTCGCCTTGTGGCTCAAAAACCGCCACGTCGAGAGCCTGTTCTACTGGTATGTAACGGCGATGATCGGCCTGTCGCTGATCGTCTACGTGACGATGCGCGACACCAGGCGGCACAGCCTGATCGCGGAGGACTGACGCGGGCGCTCCCAAACGCCGATGGCCGCCCGGTCAGGGAGGGCCGGGCGGCCACGTTCGGCTCTTGACGAGCCTGGCCCGTACGGCCTCGCGGAAGCTGGTGAAGCCGGCGGACGATGATCCGAGGAGGCGCCCCGGGAACCGAAAAGGGACGCCCTCGATCGCTGTCAGCCAGTTAAACCAAGGAGTTGGCGCGATGTTCCTTGGGAGGGTCCGGGGCGGCTCGGACTATGGCTACCGCTCATCCTGAGGAGGGACTGAGCCTGGGAGGGTTCCCATGAAAGTAATACTTTCATGGGGCCCGCGAAGGCCCGCCTCGAAGGACCGTCCTTCGAGACGCCGTTTCGACAAGCTCGCAAGTTTACCCTGAGCGCCTGCCCTGGCAGGCAGTCGAAGGGGCTCCTCAGGATGAGCGGTGGAGATCTGTTCATTAGCTCGAATAATACATGTCGTATTCGACCGCGCTCGGAGTCGTCTCCCAGCGCATCTGCTCCTCCCACTTCAATTCGATGTAGGAATCGATCTGGTCGTCGCTGAACACGTCGCCTTTGGTCAGGAACGAGCGGTCGGAATCGAGCGCGATCAGCGCCTCGCGAAGCGATCCGCAGACGGTCGGCACCGTTTCGAGCTCGGCCGGCGGTAGATCGTAGAGGTTCTTGTCGATCGGATCGCCCGGGTGGATACGGTTCTGGATTCCGTCGAGCCCGGCCATCAGCAGCGCCGCATAGGCCAGATAGGGATTGGCGAGCGGATCGGGGAAGCGGAACTCGACGCGCTTGGCTTTTTCGCCGGTGCCATAGGGGATTCGGCACGAGGCGGAGCGATTGCGGCTCGAATAAGCGAGCAGCACCGGCGCCTCGTAGCCCGGGACGAGGCGCTTGTAGCTGTTGGTGGTCGGGTTGGTGATCGCGTTCAAGGCCCGCGCGTGGCGTATCACGCCGCCGATGAAATAGAGGCAGGTCTCGCTAAGGCCCGCATAGCCGTTGCCGGCGAAGAGCGGCTTGCCGCCCTTCCAGATCGACATGTGGGTGTGCATTCCGGAGCCGTTGTCGGTCTTGATCGGCTTGGGCATGAAGGTCGCCGACTTGCCATAGGCCTGGGCGACCATGTGAACGACATATTTGTAGACCTGCATCCGGTCGGCGGTGGTCACCAGCGAACCGTAGGTGAGGCCGAGCTCATGCTGCGCGGCGCCGACCTCGTGGTGGTGCTTGTCCATCGGCAGCCCCATTTCGAGCATCGTCGAAACCATCTCGGCGCGGATGTCCTGCGCCGAATCGACCGGCGCGACCGGGAAATAGCCGCCCTTGGCGCGTGGCCGGTGGCCGAGATTGCCGCTCTCATATTTGGTGTTGGTGTTGGTCGGCAGCTCGATATCGTCGAGCGAGAAGCCGGAGGCGGCGTAGCCGTCCTCGAAGCGGACGTCGTCGAACATGAAGAATTCGGCCTCGGGGCCGACATAGATTTCGTCGCCGATTCCGGTCGCCTTCAAATAGGCCTCGGCGCGCTTGGCGGTCGAGCGCGGATCGCGGGCGTAGAGCTCGCCGGTGCCGGGGTCGACGATGTCGCAGAAGAGGATGCCCATCGGGGTCGCGCTGAACGGATCGACGTACCAGGCGTCGAGATCGGGCTTGAGCACCATGTCGCTCTCGTTGATCGCCTTCCAGCCGGCGATCGAGGAGCCGTCGAACATCAGCCCGTCGGTCAGCTCGTCCTCGCCGAGCACGCCCGCGCACATGGTGAGATGCTGCCACTTGCCCTTGGGATCGGTGAAGCGGAGGTCGACCCACTCGATCTCGCCATCCTTGATGCTCTTGAGGATCTTGCCCGCGTCGTTCGCCATGTCGTCTGCCCCCCGGATGGATGCCTGGTGATGGCGCCTTCCATCCGACGGCGCGCCGTCATCGTCCAGCGCCCGACTCGGCGGGTGAATAATTCAACAGCTCAGTAGGGGCGGCGGCGGGCGGCGACGAGCATCCGAAGAAGCATCGCCACGGGCCGCGGCACGCCGACCTTGCCGTCGAGCCACAGGCTGACGGTCGAGCGGCTGACCCCGATCGCGTTGGCGATGTCGGCCTGGGTCTCGTAGCCGAGCGTGCGCATCGCCGCCTTCAGCTCGGCCGGGGACATTGAGGCGAGGCGGGGGTCTTCCATGGCTTTTGCTTACCCACACTCGTCATTCCCGCGAAAGCGGGAATCCAGCTTCTTCATCTCCAAGGCTGTGCCCAAGCTGGACCCCCCGCTTTCGCGGGGGCGGCGAAAACACTAGATCGCGTCGCTCCCCCGCTCGCCCGTGCGTATCCGCACCGCTTCCTCGATCGCCGAGACGAAGATCTTGCCGTCGCCGATGCGCCCGGTATGCGCGGCGCCGGCGATCGCCTCCACCACGCGCTCGGCGAGCCCGTCCTCGACCACCACCTCCAGCTTCACCTTGGGCAGGAAGTCGACGACATATTCGGCGCCGCGATAGAGTTCGGTATGGCCCTTCTGGCGGCCGAACCCTTTAGCCTCGATCACCGTGATCCCCGACACTCCGACCTCGTGAAGCGCCTCCTTCACCTCGTCGAGCTTGAACGGCTTGATGATCGCCTCGATCTTCTTCACGCGAATCTCCAATCCCTTCTTCTGTGCGGTCTCCGCGTCTCCGCGCGCAATAAAAAAGAGGCGTCAGGCCTCGTTCATCGGTGCGCCGGTAAATGGCTCCGCAGGAGCCAATTCGAACGAGAGATATGAGGAGCCGCGCCATGCGCAAGATGTCGATCCTGCTTGCAGCGAGCCTTGCCGCTTTGTCCGCCTCCGCGCCCGCGGCGGCGCCGGACCGCGAGGCGGAGCTGGAGCGTGCGCTCCACGGCCGCGTGGCGGGCGAGCCGGTCCACTGCATCGACATGCACCGGGTCCGGGGCAGCACGATCATTCCCGGAACGGCGGTGATCTATGACGCCGGAAGCATCCTCTATGTGAACCGGCCCGATTCGGGCGCCGACTCGCTCGACCGGTGGGACATGCTGGTGACTCGGCTCTACACGTCCCAGCTGTGCAACACCGACACGGTCGACCTGATCGAGCAGGGATCGCACGCTTATTCGGGTATCCTCTTCCTCGGCGATTTCGTGCCTTACCGCCGGGTCCAGACCAGCGACGTCCGCTAGGGTCCGGAATCAATCAGGCTGGGTTGTTTTTCGTTCGATTACCAGAGTCATCCCGGCGGAAGCCGGGACCCATGAACACGGTATTCGAGGTGAAGCGAGATCGCCGCCGCCAGTCCTCGATCGCTTCGGTTCATGGATCCCGGCTTTCGCCGGGATGACTCCCTGGATTTGCAGCTGCAGCCGGACTTTCTCGTTCAGTACGGACCCAAGCAAGCGCCGATCCCTCCCAAATCGAGCCGCGCCGGGCCGCGCCTTTGTTGACGCACGATCTCAACGCGCTAGGAGCCGTCGCGGGGTGGCTTTGTATTCGCGTCCGGCTGCACTGTCGGCGCAGGACGGAATATTGAATGGCCGAGAGCCCAGGCTTTGACCAGCACGTCGCCGATCCGCGTTTCCAGCTGCTGATCAACGCGGTCAGCGATTACGCGATCTACATGCTCGAGCCGACCGGCCACATCGCGACCTGGAATCCGGGTGCGCGACGCTTCAAGGGCTATGAGGCGGCCGAGGTCATCGGCAAGCATTTCTCCCAGTTCTTCACCGAGGAGGACCGCGCCAACGGTCTGCCCGGGCACATTTTGCGCACCGCCGCCGAGGAAGGCCGCTTCGAATCCGAAGGCTGGCGCGTGCGCAAGGACGGCACTCGCTTCTGGGCCCAGGTGGTGGTCGATCCGATCCGGGCGGAGGACGGCGCGCTGCTCGGCTTCGCCAAGATCACCCGCGACGTCACCGACCGGCTCGACGCGCAGCGCGCCCTGTTCGAGAGCGAGCAGCGCTTTCGAATGCTCGTCCAGGGCGTGCGCGATTATGCGCTCTACATGCTCGATCCCGACGGGCGCGTGTCGAACTGGAACACCGGTGCGGCGGCGATCAAGGGCTATAGCGAGAAGGAGATCGTCGGCCAGCATTTCTCCCGCTTCTATACCGAGGAGGACCGCGCCGACGGCATGCCGCAGCGCGCGCTCGAAACGGCGCTGAGGGAGGGAAAATACGAGAACGAGGCCTGGCGCGTGCGCAAGGACGGCACGCGCTTCTGGGCGCACGTGGTCATCGATCCGATCTTCGACGGCGACGGCAAGCTCACCGGCTTCGCCAAGATCACCCGCGACATCACCGAGAAGAAGCGCGCCCAGGAGGAGCTGGAGGAGGCGCGCGCCGCCTTGTTCCAGTCGCAGAAGCTCCAGGCGCTGGGCGAGCTGACCGGCGGCATCGCCCACGATTTCAACAATCTCATCACCGTCATCCGCGGGTCCGCGGAAATGCTGAAGCGCCCCGATCTCGATCCGCAAAAGCGGGAGCGATATCTCGAGGCGATCGTCGAGACCTCCGATCGGGCGGCGTCCCTCACCGGCCATTTGCTCGCTTTCGGCCGCCGCCAGGCGCTCAAGCCCGAAGTGATCGACCTCAACGTCCGGCTCGACGCGCTGGCCGAGGTGCTCGGCCGGATGCTCGGCAGCCATATCGAGGTGAAGCTCGATCTCGCGCGCGACCTGTGGCGGGTGGAGGCCGATCCGGCGCAGCTCGAATCCGCCTTGCTCAACGCTGCGATCAATGCCCGCGACGCGATGCCTGAAGGCGGAACGATCACGCTTTCGACCGCCAATTGCGAGAAGGCCGGCGAGGTCTGCGTGGCGGTCACCGATACCGGGGAGGGGATGGAGCAGGAGGTGCTCGACCGCGCCTTCGAGCCTTTCTTCACCACCAAGTCGGTCGGCAAGGGCACGGGACTCGGCCTCAGCCAGATCCACGGTTTCGCGGCCCAGACGGGGGGAAGGGCGGAGATCGAATCGGCGCCGGGCCGGGGGACGACGGTCCGGGTCTATCTGCCGAGCACCGAAAAGGCCGCCGGCGCCGCCGAGCCGGAGCGCGCCCTCGCCGCCGGGATTCACGGCAAGGCGATCCTTCTGGTCGAGGACAACGATCTGGTGCGCAATTTCGCCGAAGGGGTGCTCGCCGATCTCGGCTACGAGGTCGCCAGCGTCGGTTCGGCCGAAGAGGCGCTCGACTGGCTCGGCGGCAACCGCGCCGATCTGGTCTTCTCGGACATCGTCATGCCGGGCACCAACGGGATCGAGCTCGCCCGCCGGGTCCGCGCCGAACATGCCGGGCTGCCGGTGCTGCTCGCCACCGGCTACAGCGAAGACCTGCTCAAGGGCGCGGCGGGCGAGTTCAAGGTCATCTCCAAGCCCTACGGCCCGCTCGACCTGGCCGAGGCGGTGGCCGCCGCGCTTTAGAGTGGCTGTGGGCTATTTATTCCGCTCATCCTGAGTAGCGGCTGAGCCCGGCGAAGAGAAGACGCGTATCGAAGGACCGGCCACCTGCGGCGTTGGACCTTCACCCCACCCAAGGCCTCGGCGAGAGCTTGGCGCCGCGTCGCGAAAGGCGCGGGGCCTCAGGCGTAGGGCGGGGAATCGAGCCCGGCCGGGCTCCTGGTGAAGATCTCGCAGCCGTCCTCGGTGATCCCGATCGAATGCTCGAACTGGGCGGAAAGGCTTCGATCGCGGGTGACCGCGGTCCAGCCGTCGTCGAGGATCTTGGAGGCGGACTTGCCGATGTTGATCATCGGCTCGATGGTGAAGAACATGCCCGGCCGAAGCTCGGGCCCGGTGCCGGGGCGGCCGGCGTGGACCACCTCCGGAGCGTCGTGGAAGACTCGCCCGAGGCCATGGCCGCAAAAGTCGCGCACGACCGAATAACGCTGCGCCTCGGCGTGGGTCTGGATGGCGTGGCCGATGTCCCCGAGCCGGTTGCCGGGCCTGGCCTGCGCGATTCCGAGCATCAGGCATTCGTAGGTGGCCTGGACCAGCTTGCGCGCCTTGATGCCGACGTCGCCGACCAGGTACATCCTGCTGGTGTCCCCGTGCCAGCCGTCGAGGATCGGGGTCACGTCGATATTGACGATGTCCCCGTCCTTCAGCGCCCGGTCCCCGGGAATGCCGTGGCACACGACATGGTTGATCGAGGTGCAGCAGCTCTTGGTGTAGCCGCGATAGCCCAGAGTCGCGGGAACCGCGCCGGCTTCGATCGTCATCCGGTGGACGATGTCGTCCAGCTCCTGGGTGGTGACTCCGGGAACGACGTGGGGGACAAGCGCGTCGAGGATCGATGCCGCCAGCTGTCCCGCGGCGCGCATCCCCGCGAAGCCGTCGGGACCGTGCAGCTTGATCGCTCCGTGGCGGCCGACGACGGCGGATTCGGTGTCGAGAAGGTGGGTGTCCATGCCGCCTATATAATCCGCGAGTGGTAAATTTGCACCCACCCGCTAGAGGTTGGTCATGACTTCCGAGCGGATCTGGACGGCGGCGCTTCTCGTGATCGGCGACGAGATCCTGTCGGGCCGCACCCAGGACAGGAACGTCGCCCAGGTCGCCCAGTGGCTGAACCTTCAGGGGATCAGGCTCGCCGAGGTGCGAGTCGTCGGCGACGAGATGGGGCGGATCGGCGATGCGCTGAACGCGCTTCGCGCCGCTTATGATTACGTCTTCACCACCGGCGGCATCGGCCCGACTCACGACGACATCACCGTCGACGCGATCGCCGCCGCGCTCGGAGTCGACGTGATCGTCCATCCCAAGGCGCGGGAGACGCTCGAAGCCTATTACGAAAGCCGCGGCGGGATCACCGAGGCGCGGCTGCGCATGGCGCGCGTGCCGCAAGGCGCCGAACTGATCGAAAATCCGATGTCCGGAGCGCCCGGAATCCGGCTCGGCAATATCTTCATCCTCGCGGGCGTGCCCTATATCGCCGGGCTGATGCTGGAGGCGCTGTCGGGCCGGCTTGAGGGCGGCAAGCCGCTGCTTTCGGTGACGGTGGGTTGCTGGGCGCCGGAGAGCGAGGTGGCCGACGTGCTTCGCGAGACCGAAGCCGCCCATCCCGGTTGCCAGATCGGCTCCTACCCCTTTTTCCGCGAGGGGCAGGTCGGCGCCAATTTCGTCATCCGGGGCGTGGAGGCGGCGCTGATCGCCGCCTGCCGGGAAGATCTGCAAGGGCGGCTCGAGGCCGGGGGGAGAAAAGTCGTCGCCGAAGTCGTTTAGGGCGACGATAACACAGATTAAGGTATTTCCATGGACCGCGCTTTCACCTGGTTCTCCAGCAAGATCTCCTTCCTCTCCGGCCAGCCTTTGGCCTTCGTGCTGGCGGTCCTGACGATCCTGGTCTGGGGTGTCACGGGCCCGCTCTTCGCCTTCTCCGACACCTGGCAGCTGGTGATCAACACCGGCACGACCATCGTCACCTTCCTGATGGTCTTCCTCATCCAGAACAGCACCAACCGCGACGCCGCGGCGATGCAGGCCAAGCTCGATGAGCTGCTTCGCGCGGTGACCAGGGCGCGCAGTGAGTTCATCGGCATCGAGCATCTGTCGGAAAAGCAGCTCGAGGAGATTCGCGGCGCGCTGGAGAAGGAAGCGGGCGTCGGCAAGGACAAGGAGCGCAAGGCCAGCCGGACGGTCGAATCCCTACTCAGGCGGCGCTAGGCATTCGTCATTGCGAGCGTAGCGAAGCAATCCAGACCGCACTGGATTGCCGCGCCCCTACGGGGCTCGCAATGACGGTGCTGGGTTGGAGAAGCGCGCTGGAGCGGGTGAAGGGAATCGAACCCTCGTCGTAAGCTTGGGAAGCTTCTGCTCTGCCATTGAGCTACACCCGCTTCGTCCTTCATCTAGGCAAGGGCCGCGCGGACGGCAAGCATCGAGCGATTTCGAGCCGGTTGGGACAGCCGGCGGCTCGGAAATCGCGATCGGGAAAGCTAGAGCGATCCACGCAGTGGACTCGCTCTAGCGGTAGCGCAGGTCGCTCGCGCTCAGCGCCTTCTTGTCGGCGGCGCCGTCGGCATATTTGAGGTTGGTATAGCCTTGGCCCGAGAGGCGGGCGCCGAAGGTACGCTCTTTGCCGGGCGCGAGGCGACGAAGGTCGAACTCTTGCTCGAACTGGATGCCCATCCGCTTGCCCTCGGCCCAGCGCACCTCCGCGCCGAGGCTTCCGCAGCCAGGCAGATCGAGCTGGACCTGCGAGCCCGGCGGCAGCACGCGGTCGCCCTCGAGCAGGGCGCCGCCGGTCGAGATGTTGCGCACGCGGACGCCGATGTTCATCCCGTTCCACTGCAGGCTGGCGACCTTGAGCAGGCCCTGGCGGGGCGGGCGATTGAACTGGAAGCCATCGGCGGTCACCGCCTCGTTCTGGGCGGCGAGCTTGCCGGCCTCGTCGCAATGCATCGGCCGGCCGAAGATATAGCCCTGGATGTGGCTGCAGCCGAGCTCGCGTATCAGGGTCAGTTCGTCGTGGGTCTCGGCGCCCTCGGCGGTCGTGTCCATTCCGAGGCTCTCGGCGAGGGTGACGATGGCGCGGATGATGGCGGCGTTGCGGCTGCCCTGCTTGGCGGCGCCGCGGACGAAGCTCTGGTCGATCTTGATCTTGTCGAACGGCGCCTTCTTGAGATAGCCGAGGCTGGAATAGCCGGTGCCGAAATCGTCGAGAGCGAGGCGAACGCCGAGCTGCTTCAGCTTGGCGAACATATCGTCGGTCGATTCGCTTTCGACCAGGAACACGCCCTCGGTGATCTCCAGCTCCAGCTGGCGCGGCTGGATCTGCGAATTGGCCAGAGCGCTCATCACGATCGCCGGCAGGTTCGGATCGACGAACTGGATCGGCGAGAGGTTGACCGCGATCCGGATATGCTCGGGCCACTTGCTCGCCTCGGTGCAGGCGGTGCGAAGCACCCATTCGCCGATCTGCGGGATTAGGCCGCTTTCCTCGGCGAGCGGGATGAACAGCGACGGGCTGATCACGCCGCGCGAGGCATGGTGCCAGCGGACCAAGGCCTCGAAGCCGGAAAGCGCCTCGGTCTGCGCGTTGACCACCGGCTGGTAGACGAGCTGGAGCTCGCCGCGACCGATCGCCTTCCTGAGGTCGTTCTCCAGGATCTGCCGGTCCTGCGCCTCGCTGTGCATCTCGGGCGCGAAGAAGCAGAAGGTGCCGCGCCCGGCGGCCTTGGCCGAATAGAGCGCGAGGTCGGCGTTGCGGATCAGGGCGTCGGCGCAGCAGCCCTCGGCCGGGGCGATGGCGATCCCGACCGAGGCGCCGATCGAGATGTTATGTCCCTCAATCGAATAGGGCATCGACACCTGCTGGATCAGCCGCTCGGCCAGGGCCGCGAGGCTGCTCGCGTCGCTCAAAGTCGGAAGCACGGCCTCGAACTCGTCGCCGCCGAGCCGGCCGATCTGCCCCTTCTCGCCAATCACGTTGGTGAGGCGCTGGGCAACCTGCTTGAGCAAGGCGTCGCCGATCGGGTGGCCGAGCGTGTCGTTGACGTTCTTGAACCGGTCGAGGTCGATCAGGAACAGGGCGCAGCCGCCGGCGGTGGTCGGCTTCTGGTTCTGCAGCGCCTCGTCGAGCGTCCGGCGCATCAGCGCGCGGTTGGGCAGGCCGGTCAGCGAATCGTATTTGGCGAGCCGGTTGATCTCGTCCTCGGATCGGCGCTGCTGAGTAAGGTCGGTGCCGATGCCGCGAAAGCCGAGGAATCGGCCGTGCTCGTCGAAGCTCGGCGTGCCCGACAGCGACCACCAGATTTCCGCGCTGGTATTGGCCGGCACGGTGATGTCGGTGAAGGGCAGCCTCGCCGAAAGGTGAAAGCCCAGGGTCCGCTCCGACGCGTCGGTATCGGCGCGGTCGTCGGTGCCGATCAGCTCGGTGAAGGGCCGGCCGATGAGGTCGTCGGCGCTGGTCTTGAAGTGGGCGGCGAGATGCTCCGAGACGTAGGAGAGCGCGCCGCGGCCGGACGTTTCCCAGAACCAGCCGCGGCCCGATTGCTCGAACTCCTCGATGAAGCGCGCCGCCCGCCGGGCGTTCCAGTGAACCTCCATCCGCCGCTTCAGCAGGGCGGCCTGGTCGCAGGTGCGCTTGAGGCTCAGCCAGATGAGACAGACCGAAAGCGACGCGGCCACGACTCCTGCCTGAGGATCGCGCGACAGAAGGAAGATCTTGAGGCCGCAGCCGAGGCAGCCGAGCAAAGTGAGGCCGGGAAAGGTCAGGAAGGCTACCGGGAGCGCGATGATCCCGCCGACCAGCGCGATGTCGAGGACGAGCGGGTCGCTCGCCGCGCCCGGGGCCGCCCAGGCGACCGCGCCCCAAAGGAGGTTGGCGAGGATCACATAGGCCGCCGCCCCGCGGGTCGCGACGTGGGGGACGAGGCTCGAAACCTTGCGCTTGCGGAACCATAGCCAGGCGAAGAGGTCGAGCCCGATCATCTGGCACAGCGGCACCGCGACCAGCGGCGGAATTCCGCTTCCGAGATCGTACACGATGGCCGCGGCGGCGACGAGATGCGCGAGAAGCACGAAGAACGGAACCTGGTCGAGGGCCCGGACTCGCTCGCGCGCGGCCCCCATCTCGTCGTCTTCCAGAGAGCGGAAGTCGCGCACGAAAAGCCCGGCAAAGGAGAGAGTCTCCCCGGCCTCGCTCAGTGCGGAATCTCGGTACCTTCGGCTGCCTGGCATGCGCGACGCACATAGCGCACGCGCCTTAAGATTTTGTTTGCCGGGGGAGGGGGTTATCGGCCTTGCGGCGCCTCGCCCGTGCGGGCCGTCCGCCCGCGGCATTCGGCGCGGTCCGGGTGGCGCTCGCAGCGCCGGGCGATCCGCCCCTCGCGCTCCTCGGCCTCGCGGATCTCGCGGCCGCGGCGCTGGTCGGCCTCGGCCTGGCTGGTGGTCAGCGCGTCGACCCCGGCGCCGGCGACCTTCACCGGCAGGGTCACCACGTCGATCGCCGTCCGGGCGAGGCAGCCCTGGAGCAGCAGGGCGAGGGGAGCGGCAAGGAAAAGGGTACGCATAAGCTAAGGACTCTAGCCGAACGGGGTTGATCCGTGGTGAACGGAGACATCGCTCATTGCGACGACACGCTCCCTCTTCCGGGCAGCCGAAGCGACGATTCTCGACATCTGCGCATCGCGCCGCCGAAAGATGGTGATCCCGCGGAAGCGGTGATTGGTCGATTTCCACATGCCGATCGTCGCCTCCTGCTCGAAGGCGTCTTTTCGATACATCGGAAGCACTTGGTCGAGCCATACGACGTGAGCGCCCGTCGGGAGGCGCTGAAGCGCTCGCATGACCACGTTGCGCTTGATCATCGTGGTTTGGTAATGGTTCGCGTCCTCGATGCTGTAAGGCGGGTCGGCGAGCACCAGATCGTATTCCTCCAGCGGCACGCGGGTAAGGGTCTGCGCGTCATCGACGTAGGTGGGCTTGAGCTCCCGGTTGATGTCCACCGTGTCGCCGGGAAAGACGGATGTGTCGACCATTCCGCTGAACAGGTGGAGCACCCGCTTTTTATCGGGAAAAAGAGCCTTGACCCGCTTCAGATAGCCGGCCGGGTAGCCGCCATAATAAGTGGATTTGACCCGGTAGTCATTGCCCATGATCCACGTGCCGACAACGCGCCCCTCCGGGCCTACGAACAAGCACTTGGGAAAACCGGTCTCTGTGGCATAGTTGGCGATACGATCTTCCCAGTCCATGGCGTGCCCTTTCACTGCGGGCTTCCCACGGTACGCAGATTCGCGAAAAGTACAACGGGGTCGCCGCATCTTTTTGGGAGTGGATATGCTAGTCACATTGAACTCGGCTGAGACCGCCCGTCTTTTTCAGCAGGACCCCTCGACCAGGTCGGACGGGGGATGGCAAAAGCTCCTGGTGAGCCTCCAGGAGAAGGTGAACACCGCCACTGGGGAAATCGATCTGGACGCCGACGACCTGGAGAAAATCCCCCGCTACGCGTTTGACTATCATCAGGGAGGCTGGGAAGACACCTTGATCTCTGTTTTCTCACGCACTCTCGGACCGAAACTAGGGCGTCCGTAGCGAAGAGCTGGACGTGGGCGGGGACCTGCTCGCGGCAGTTCGCAAGCAAATTGCCGACTGTCTCGACGGGCAAAGTTGACCCTGTCACGGCTATCGACGCCCCGCCCGGAACCGCAATTGGTAAGGCCCGGCGGGCACACCCTCGACACTCTTGAAATTCATATAGGGAGGACTGTTCAGCCAGACCTCGTAGGAGCGGCCCGAAACGGCGGCACAGCGGAGGGTGAAGGTGCGACCGTCGCGTGACTGAGCGGGGCGCGAGGAGCCGCAGTCCGGATAGCTCTCGGGCGCTACCTGCACGAAGGAATAGCTGCCAGCCTGCATCGGCCGGTCGAACGTCACCGAGAGCTCGAACGGCCCCGGCGCTATGGCGGCGCCCTGCGCGGGCGAGGTCGCAGTCACTCTCGGCGAGGCCGGCAGCGAATGCGAGGTCGCCCCTTCACCATCAATCATGGTCCAGCCTCCTATGGCCGCAACGAAGAGCAGGATCATAAAAGCCCCCAAGCTCCATGGAGAGAACGAGCGGCTTCCGCTCGCGGCCTCTCGATCAGGCCCGACTCCATCAACGCCGCAGGCGTCTTCGCTGCCAACCTCCATTTTCTTGGCTACAGAATATTTGGGGAGGTCGTGCCCGGCAGCCGCGAATAGGCGGGCGGCCTCCCGGCTGCTGGTAACGCCGAGCTTGCGCCGTGCTTCGCGCAGCCGCTCGTTCACGGCATGGACCGAGACGTCGAGGCTTCGCGCTGCGCTCTTCGCGTCGTGCCCCTGAGACAGGAGCCGAAGAACCTGGCGTTCGCGCTCCGAAAGCCGGGCCAGGCCATCGCTCACCTTAGGCCCGCGCCCCCTCGATCATCCCCGCGCTGTTGTGGCGCAGGGCTTTCAGGACCGTTTCGACGATCGCGTCGGCGTCCAGGCCGGCTTCGGCATATTGCTTTTCGGGCTTGTCGTGGTCCTGGAAGGCGTCGGGGAGGCGCATGGTGCGCAGCTTGAGGCCGGCGTCGATCAGGCCGGCATCGCTGGCCATGGTCAAAACGTGGGCGCCGAGGCCGCCGATCGAGGCTTCCTCGACGGTGACCGCGACCTCGTGGGTGGCGAGGAGGTGGCGGATCAGCGTCTCGTCCAGCGGCTTGGCGAAGCGAAGGTCCGCGACCGTCGTCGAGAGGCCCTTGCCGTCGAGCGCGTCGGCGGCCTTGAGCGCCTCGGCGAGCCGGGTGCCGAGCGAGAGGATGGCGACCTTCTTGCCCTCGCGGACGATCCGGCCCTTGCCGATCTCGAGCCGCTCGGGCGCCTCGGGAAGAGCGACTCCGGTGCCGTTGCCGCGCGGATAGCGAACGGCGATCGGCCCGCTGTCGTGGAGCGCCATGGTGTGGACCATGTGGACCAGCTCGGCCTCGTCGGCGGCGGCCATGACGACGAAATTGGGCAGGGTCGCGAGGTAGGTGACGTCGAAGCTTCCGGCATGGGTCGCGCCGTCGGCGCCGACCAGGCCGGCGCGGTCGATGGCGAAGCGCACCGGCAGATTCTGGATGGCGACGTCGTGGACGACCTGATCGTAGGCGCGCTGGAGGAAGGTCGAGTAGATCGCGCAGAACGGGCGCATCCCCTGCGCGGCGAGGCCGGCGGCGAAGGTCACGGCGTGCTGCTCGGCGATTCCGACGTCGAAGGTGCGATCGGGGAATTTCGCCTGGAACCTGTCGAGCCCGGTGCCGGCCGGCATCGCCGCGGTGATGGCGACGATCGTCTCGTCGCGCTCCGCCTCGGCGACCAGCGCCCTGGCGAAGATTCCGGTATAGGATGGCGGGCCCGGCTCGGCCTTGGCCTGCTCGCCGGAGATGACGTCGAACTTCTGCACGCCGTGATATTTGTCGGCCGCCGCCTCGGCCGGCGCGTAGCCCTTGCCCTTCTGGGTCACGACGTGGACCAGCATCGGCCCTTCGTCGGCGTCGCGCACGTTCTCGAGGATCTTGACCAGCCGCTCGACATTGTGGCCGTCGACCGGCCCGACATAATAGAAGCCGAGCTCCTCGAAGAGCGTGCCGCCGGTCCACATGCCGCGGCTATATTCCTCCATCCGCCGGGCCATGACGTGGAGGCGCTGCGGAAGCATCCGGGCGAACTTCTGGGCCAGGCCGCGAAGAGTCAGATATTTGCCCGAGGAGACGAGCCGGGCGAGATAGTGGGAGAGGCCGCCGACCGGCGGAGCGATCGACATATCGTTGTCGTTGAGGATCACGATCAGGCGGTTGCCCGCGGCCTGGGCGTTGTTCATCGCCTCATAGGCCATGCCGGCGGACATCGCGCCGTCGCCGATCACCGCGATCGCCCGGCCCGGCTTGTCCGCGAGCTTGTTGGCGACGGCGAAGCCCAAGGCGGCCGAGATCGAGGTCGAACTGTGCGCGGCGCCGAACGGGTCGTATTCGCTCTCGCTTCGCCGGGTGAATCCCGACAGGCCGCCGCCCGTGCGCAAGGTGCGGATGCGATTGCGGCGGCCGGTGACGATCTTGTGCGGATAGCATTGGTGGCCGACGTCCCAGACCAGCCGGTCGGCCGGCGTATCGAACACGTAATGGAGCGCGACCGTCAGCTCGACCACGCCGAGCCCGGCGCCGAGATGGCCCCCCGTCACCGACACCGCCGAGATCGTCTCCGCGCGTAGCTCGTCGGCGAGCTGGCGAAGCTGCTCCCTGTCGAGCTTGCGGATATCGGCCGGAGTCTCGACCCGGTCGAGCAGCGGGGTTGCGGGGCTATCGCTCATGGCTGTTCCTCTTGCCGGCCCACATAAGCGCCGCCGCCATCGAAGTCATGAGGGAAAGCTGAGCAATTTCCGTCGCCGCCCGCGCCTCGCGCACTCCCCTCAGCCTGAACGCGTTTCGGGGCCCGGCTCTCCACCGCCGCGAGGCTCGTGGCTGGATGCTGGAACGACCCTGAATCGGGTTCCGGGTTCGGCGCGTCCGGCGCGGAAGTTTCCGAAGTTTCCGCTTCCCTGGCGAAGAAAAAACCGCCTTGCTCCGCCTTCAGCGTCGCTTCCAGAATGTCCTCGTCCAGCATCGAGGTGTCGAGGCCTCCGGCGAAGCCGAAATAGCTATCGCGCCGGGCGCAGGCGCCGATTATCTCTTCGGCTCGCTCGCGAGCGTCCTCCTCGCTCCGCCCCTTCATCGCGGCTTCCTCGGCCTCGGTCAGCGAGCGGCGATACTCCTCCTCGCCGACGACCCCGTCCTCGACTCCGTCGAAATCCTCGGGCGGCGGGAAGCGGGTCCACCAAAAGCCTCCGTCCTCGTCCTCCCAGACGTCGTCGTCGCCGGTCTCGTCCTCCTCCTCATCCTCGGCGGCGGCGTCCTCGGCCATCCTTTCGTCCTGCTCCTTCTGCCAGGCGGGGCGGATGTCGGGCAGCGGCGTGCCGTGCTCCATCGCCTCGACCCAAGGCTCCCAATTGGCCGCGACGGCGGCGGCCTCCGGCGGCTCGTCGAGCAGATGCTCGGTCTTGCCCAGCAGGTAGATGAGCAGGCGGTTGTCGAAGACCCTCTCCTCGCTCTTCAGCTCGCCATGATAATAATGGCGCTTGATCGTGCCCTCGATCGCCCGCTCGTAGGCGGTGGCGTGGAGGCCGCGGGCGCCGAAGCGCTGGGCGGCGGCGCAGGCGAGATCGAAGGAGCGGGCGTCGGCGCGGCGGCGGGTGCGGTTCACCGCCTGGGGGGACACGCCGATCCGCTGCGCAGCCACGTGGATCAGGCCGGTGTCCGCCAGCGCCTCGACGAACTCGCGCTGCTTTGCGGGCGTGAGGCCGTCGCTTCGATAGCGGAGCGGGACGGGCGCGAAAGCGAGCGCGTCGCGGGCGTCCGCGCCGGATCGGTTGGGAGGAGAGGCGGGCTCATCGGCCGCCGCCTCGAAGGCGGATGCATCGTCAGATGCGAATCGGTTCTCGGTCATTCGATATTATGAACCATAAAGGTTGATATCGGCAAGAGGCGCGTGAGAATTTTTAACCGGTCATGCACGAACGCGGGGGCTGGCCGGGTGAGACGGGGCATGACGATTGGGGGAAAGCTGCCGAAGCGTGTATGCGCTATGCGTCGGTCAGCGGCCGAGCATCATGATGGAGCCCCGAGATGGTTGACCTCGTTCGCGCCCAGATCGTCGACACGAATGACCCGGCCGGCCGCGGGCGGGTGAAGATCGTCGTCCCAGAGATGACCGGGGAGGCCTCGCTCTGGGCCGAGACGTTGCGGGCGGGAGGTAGCAAGGCGCCCGCCTACAAGCTCAAGGACGTGGTGATGGTCGCCTTCGAAGGGGGCGACCCGAACCGTCCGATCGTGCTGGGGGCGCTGGGCGGGGCGCCTCGACCCTAGGTCTAATGGATGTTCAGCCGCCGGCTCTCTGTGTGGAAATGGGGCGTTCCCTTTCCGTCACCCCCGCCAAAGCGGGGGTCCAGCTTTCCTCCTCCCGCCTGGCCCTACAGAAGCTGGATTCCCGCTTTCGCGGGAATGACGATGGAAATTGCGTGTCGATACGGCCTTGCGAAGGCCTATTCCCCCTCGCACTCCCCGCAGGTGCCGTGGACCTCGATCACCGGGCGCTGGGCCTTGAAGCCGGCCGCCCTGGCCGCGTCGCGCACGCCGCCGGAGAGGCGGTCGTCGTCGATATGCTTGGCCTGGCCGCAACTGTCGCAGATCAGGAAGATGCAATCGTGAAGGCAATCGGGGTGGTCGTTGGCGACATAGGCGTTCACGCTCTCCACGCGCCGGGCGAGATTGGCGCCGACGAACAGATCGAGGATCCGGTAGACGCTGTTGGCGGCGACTCGGCGGCCCTGATCGCCGGACACCTTCTCGGCGATGTCGTAGGCGCTGGCCGGCTTGTCGAAGCTCGCCAGCGCCTCGAACACCGCGGAGCGCATCGCCGTCCACTGCTCGCCGGCTTTCTCCATCGTCTCCTGGGCGACGTTGGACAGGTCTGCGCCGGAGTGGCTGTGGTGGACGTGGGCCATGGAGGAGGAATGTAGTCGCTGAGGGGGGGTGGAACAAGCGGCGTAGCCTGAGTTTCCTGCATCATAGGAGTCACCCCGGCGAAGGGGCACCCCGCAAAGTATTACTTTGCGGGGACCCCGCAGGCCGGGGCCCATGAACCGAAGCGGTCGAGGGACGGCACGGCGGCTTGCGTCTCTTCCTCGAACTCGGTGTTCATAGGTCCCGGCCTTCGCCGGGATGACTCCCTTAAATAAGATCACCGCGCGGCGAAGGCCGGGGCCCATGAACCGAAGCGGCCGAGGGACGGCACGGCGGTGTGCGTCTCTCCTTCGAGCACGGTGTTTATGGGTCCCGGCCCCTTCGACTGCCTGCCAAGGCAGGCGCTCAGGACATGCTTCGCCGGGATGACTCTTCTTTGAATCAGATCACCGCGCGTCTTTGAATCAGATCACCGCGCGGCGATTGAGGTCGTGGCCGAGGGCGAGGACGAGGACTCCGATCACCGAGATGACGATCTCCTCGAGGCCGTGGGGGAAGGTCAGCGAACCGGCCATCGTGCCGAGGCCGAGGCTTCCGATCGCCACCGGCAGAAGGAAGCCGTGGCGCATCGCTCCGCCGCCGAGGCCGATCATGCCGAGGGCCATGGCCATGACCAGGCCGATTTCGTGGATTCGCGGATCGACCAGCAGGCCGCCGGCCGAGGCGAGCATCATCACCAGAACCGCGGTTCCGACGCAGTGGACGAGGCACAGGCCCGACAGGCCGATGGCCAGCCGGTCGATCCTTCCATTGGCGGTGAGGCTTGCGAACATGCGTTTTCGAATCCTTGACGCGCCTATACGGCCAGGCGACGCACGTTACAACATTACATTTTCGAATTGGTTGCAGCGGGGTTGGCTGAATGAGGACGGCGTGCCTCCGGTTGGCAAGGGCCGGGCGCTCGGCCATAGGCCGGCGCATGTTGGCACGCCCCGATACGCCCGCTCCCCGGCCGCGCGCCATCGCCGCCTGGCTGCTGATCGTCGCCGCTCTGGTCTTCGCGATGGTCGTCGTCGGCGGGATCACCAGGCTCACCGAATCCGGGCTGTCGATGGTCCGCTGGGAGCCGGTTTCGGGGGCGGTGCCGCCGCTGAACGGCGCGCAGTGGCAGGCCGAGTTCGACCGCTACAAAGCCAGCCCGCAATATGAGCAGATGAACCGCGGGATGAGCCTCGGCGATTTCAAGGCGATCTATTTCTGGGAATATCTCCACCGGCTGCTCGGCCGGCTGATCGGGCTCGCCTTCGCCTTGCCCTTCGCCTGGTTCGCCTGGAGGCGCGCAATCCCGCCGGGTGCGGCGTGGAAGCTGGGCGGCATCCTGGCTCTGGGAGCGCTGCAGGGGGCGATCGGCTGGTGGATGGTCGCCTCGGGCCTGGTCGACCGGCCCGATGTGAGCCACATCCGCCTCGCCGTCCACCTGCTCACCGCGCTGGCGATCTTCGCCGGCCTGATCTGGGTGGCCCTGGACCTGAAGGCGCGCTCGCGGATCCCCTTGCTCGGAATCTGGACGCTGTGCGCCCTGTTTCTCCAGTTCATGTTCGGCGCCTATGTCGCCGGGCTCGACGCCGGCTACGCGTTCAACACATGGCCGACGATGGGCGGCGCGCTCTATCCGGCCGGCGCGGAGTGGATGAGCCCGGCGATCCGCAACTTCGTCGACAACCCGATCACCGTCCAGTTCGTCCACCGCTGGCTCGCCTTCGCCGTCGCTGCCCTGGCGATCGCGCTGGCGATCAGGGGCTGGAAAGCGCGCCTTGCGTGGGAATCGACCGCGCTGGCTCTGGCCGTCGCCGCGCAGGTGATGCTCGGAATCCTGACGCTCGTTTCCGGAGTGATGATCGAGATCGCGGTGAGCCACCAGGCGATGGCCGTGCTGCTGCTGGCGATGACCCTGGTCACCGCCCACCGGCTCGGGGAGGCGCGGGCATGAGCGATCTCGCGCGTGGCTCGATCGTCAGCGTCTACGCAACCTTCCCCAGCGAGGAGGAGGCGAAGCGGATCGGCCGGACGCTGGTCGAGGAGCGGCTGGCGGCCTGCGTGAACATTCTCGGCGCCTGCCATTCGATCTATCGCTGGGAGGGGAAGATCGAGGAGGCGGGAGAGGTCGCGGCGATCTTCAAGACCGCCGCCGACGGGGCGCAAGCGCTGATCGCCCGCCTCGCCGCGCTTCACAGCTACGACGTGCCGGCCGCGGTGGTCTGGCCCGTCGGCGAGGCGCCGGACGACTATCGCGATTGGGTGATCGAAAGCATAGGGTAACATAATACCTCTCACGAAACGCCCGCTTTTCCTTGACTTTCGCCCCCTCCTTAGCCAAATGCCCGCCGTCCGCGCCGCTCGCATCGAGCGGCGCTGCTCATTTCAAAAGAGGTCTGGCCCCATGAAGGCGCTGATGAAGACCACCAAGTCGGCCAAGCCGCGCGAGGTGGAGAAGAAATGGCATCTGATCGATGCCGACGGGCTGGTCGTGGGGCGTCTCGCCTCGATCGTCGCCAACATCCTGCGCGGCAAGCACAAGCCGAGCTTCACCCCGCACGTCGATTGCGGCGACCATGTCGTCATCGTCAACGCCGACAAGGTGCGCTTCACCGGCAAGAAGCTGCAGGACAAGATCTATTACAAGCACACCGGCTATGCCGGCGGAATCAAGTCGATCACCGCCGGCAAGGTGCTCGAGGGCCGCTTCCCCGAGCGCGTGCTCGAAAAGGCGATCGAGCGGATGATCCCTCGCGGGCCGCTGGGGCGCGACCAGATGCGCGCGCTTCATCTCTACAACGGCACCGAGCATCCGCACGGCGGCCAGAACCCCGAAACTCTCGACGTCGCGGCGATGAACCGCAAGAACAAGGTGGGTGCCTGATGTCCGACAATCGTCAATCCCTGTCCGACCTCGCCAAGCTGACGGCCGAGCCGGAGGCGCCCGCCGCCGAGGCCCCCGCGGCCGAAGCCGCCGACGCTCCCGCCGCCGAGGCTGCCGAGGCCCCCGCGCCCGTCGAGGCCGCCGAGGCTCCCGAGGCGCCGGCCGCCGCCGAGACCGCTCCGGCCCGCGAAGGCCGCGACGATCGCGGTGACGGCCGCGGCCGCCGCGAGAAGCCCGAGGACGAGAACAAGGACGGAGTCCTCACCCAAGGCCCGCAGATCCAGGCGGTGCTTCGCGAGCAGCAGCTCGACAAGCAGGGCCGCGCCTATGCCACCGGCCGCCGCAAGGACGCGGTCGCCCGGGTCTGGCTTAAGCCCGGCACCGGCAAGATCATCGTCAACGGCCGCGACCAGGAGGTCTATTTCGCCCGTCCGACGCTTCGCCTGGTCATCAACCAGGTGTTCGACATCGCCGACCGCAAGGGCCAGTACGACGTCGTCGCCACGGTCTCGGGCGGCGGCCTTTCCGGCCAGGCCGGCGCGGTCCGCCACGGAATCTCGACCGCCCTCACCCGCTACGAGCCGGCGCTGCGCACGACGGTCAAGCGCGAGGGCTTCCTCACCCGCGATCCGCGAGTCGTCGAGCGCAAGAAATACGGCAAGGCCAAGGCCCGCCGCAGCTTCCAGTTCTCGAAGCGCTAAGGCGTTCTGGACGACACAGATCGGGCGGCCCGGAGCGATCCGGGCCGCCTTTTCTATTGGGGAATATTGACCGGGGCGGCTATCGCCACGTCAAAGCGAACCACGGCGCGCGACTATGCCACGCCCTGCGGCGCGGGAGTCAACGGTGGCGTCGGCTGGCTGCTCAAACCCGCCGGGCATAGTAGAGCGAACTGGGATTCCTGCCCGCAGCCGATAAATTCTGTTACGGTGGTTTCTCCATCTTCGGGAAAGGGCGGAACGATGACCGACTTCGTAGGTAAGGACGTCAAGTACAACTTCCTGAATAAGCTCGATCCTCTTCCCAAAATGATCCAAAAGGCCCTGGAATTGTATCACACGGACGAACAGCCGGGTCCGGGAGACAATCCCGTCATCATGGCGTGGGTCAAAGAGCTTGGCGACCCGGACGTGAAGTCGGTCTACACCGCAGATTCCGTCGCCTGGTGCGGCCTGTTCATGGCCGTCGTCGCCAAGAGAGCGGGGAAGCCTGGCGTTGAAAAGCCCTTGTGGGCGCTCAACTGGGGCCATTTCGGCACCAAGGCCGGGCAGCCGATGCTGGGGGACGTGCTGACGTTCATCCGGCCGGAAGGGGGCCATGTCGGCCTCTACATCGGCGAGAGCCAGGCAAGCTTTCACGTGCTTGGCGGAAACACCTCCGATACCGTGACTTTCGCCGAGATTGCGAAAACGCGGCTGCGCGCCGTGAGGCGTCCGCCGTACAATGTCCAGCCCGCGACGGTGAAGCCTTACCTCCTGGGCAGCAATGGTAAGTTCTCGACCGACGAAGCCTGACCGCGGCAACGCTTGCCGAGTTCGCCCGGAAGCGGATAGGCTCGGCCGTGGTCAAGCATCGCGCCGATCAATTGCTCGTCGACCGCGGCCTCGCGGAGAGCCGGGCGAAGGCGCAGGCGCTGATCCTCGCGGGGCTCGCCTATTCGGGCGAGCGCAAGATCGAGAAGGCCGGGCAGCCGCTTGCCGCCGACGCGCCGCTGGAGGTGCGCGGCAAGGAGCATCCCTGGGTCTCGCGCGGGGGGATCAAGCTCGCTCATGCGCTCGATCACTTCGGCTGGGACGTCTCCGGCGCGACCGCGCTCGACGTCGGCAGCTCGACCGGCGGCTTCACCGACGTGCTTCTGCACAAGGGCGCGGCGAAGGTGTTCGCGGTCGATGTCGGCACCAACCAGCTCGCCTGGAAGCTTAGGCAGGACCCGCGAGTCAGCGTCCACGAGCAGACCAACGCCCGCTATCTCACGGCCGAGACGGTCCCCGAGCCGGTCGACATCATCGTGTGCGACGCGAGCTTCATCGCCTTGGCCAAGGTGCTCGACACCGCTCTCGATCTCGCCAGGCCGGACGGGCGGCTGATCGCCCTGATCAAGCCGCAGTTCGAGGCCGGGCGCGCCGAGATCGGCAAGGGCGGCGTGGTGCGCGACGGCGCGGTGCACGAGCGGGTCTGCGCCGAGGTCGCGCACTGGCTCCGATCGCGCGGCTGGGAGGTCGAGGGCGTGGTGCCGAGCCCGATCACCGGCCCGGAAGGCAATGTCGAGTTCCTGATCGCGGCGCGAAAAGGCGGGCAAGCTGAGACACTTTGATACAAGCCCCCTCTCGACAGCCGCCGAAAATTCGTGATTGAGCGGCGCAAAGAAGGTTCAAGCGTGACTCGCACTGTCTTCATTTTCCTCCTCGCCGCACTCGCCGCGGCGTGCAGCGGCGGCGGCGCCAAGGAGCGCGACCGCCAGGCGCCGCTGGTCAAGGCCGAGCCGGCGGCGACGATGACCTTCGTCGATCGGATCGAGGCGGTCGGCACCGCCCGCGCCAACGAGCAGGTGACTCTCTCCGCCCCGGTCACCGAGCGGATCGTCCGCCTCAACTTCGACGACGGCGCCTTCGTCCGCTCGGGCCAGGTGATCGCCGTGCTTCGCCAGGCGGAGCAGACCGCCGAGCTGAGCGAGGCCAATGCTCGGGCGCGCGAGGCGCAGCAGCAGCTCCAGCGGATCGAGCAGCTCAAGGGCCGCGGCTTCGCCACCCGCTCCGATTATGACACGAGGGTCGCCACCGCCGCCGCGGCGCGGGCCCAGCAGCAGGCGATCCAGGCGCAGATCGGCGACCGCGTGATCCGCGCGCCCTTCTCCGGCTGGGTTTCCCTTCGCACCATCTCGGTCGGAGCGATCGCCGGCCAGGGCACGGAGATCGCGACGGTCAGCGACCTTTCGACGATCAAGCTCGATTTCACCGTTCCCGAGACGATGCTGGCCGCGATCCGCGAGGGACTGACGATCGAGGCGCTATCGGCCGCCTATCCCGGCCGGCCTTTCCACGGAATCATCCAGACGATCGACCCGGTGATCGATCCCAACACCCGCGCGGTCACCGTCCGAGCCCGCCTGCCCAATCCCGATCGGCTGCTTCGGCCGGGGATGATGATGCGGGTGGCGATCCAAAGCGCCAGCCGATCGGGCCTGTCGGTGCCCGAGCTCGCAGTGCTCGGCGAGGGCGACGCGCGCTACGTATTCGCGATCGGCCCGGGCGGTCGGGTCCACCGGATGCCGGTCAGGACCGGCGCCCATCTCGGCGGGCGGGTCGAGATCCTCGCCGGGCTGAGGCCGGGCCAGAAGGTGGTGACCGAGGGGATCATCAAGGTCGCCGACGGGATGCAGGTGCGGCTCGCGGGGCAAGGCGGCGGCCGGGCCGCGGGGCGTTAGGATATGCAGCTTTCCGATCTGTCGGTGAAGCGGCCGGTCTTCGCGGCGGTGGTCGCGATGCTCGTCGCCGTCGCCGGGATCATCGGCTTCTTCGCCTTGTCGGTGCGCGAATATCCGGACGTCGATCCGCCGGTCGTCTCGGTCCAGACCCAATATATCGGCGCCGCGGCGAACATCGTCGAGACCCGGATCACGCAGGTGCTCGAGGAGCAGCTCGCAGGCATTTCGGGCCTTCAGACGATCACCTCGCGATCGCAGGACGGCCAATCGAACATCACCATCGAGTTCACGCCGGGCCGCGACGTCGACAGCGCCGCGAACGACGTGCGCGACCGGGTCGGCGCCGCCGCCCGCTCGCTGCCCGAGGAGATCGATCCCCCGGTGGTGCGAAAGGTCGATGCCGACGCTTCGCCGATCATGTTCCTGGTCATCTCCAAGCCCGGCTGGTCGCCGCTCCAGCTGACCGACTGGGTCGACCGCAACCTCGCCGACCGCTTCCGGGCGATCGACGGAGTCGCCCAGGTGTTCATCGCCGGCGAGGCGCGCCCGGCGATGCGCGTCTGGCTCCAGCCCGAGCGGCTCGCCGGCTTCGGTCTCACTCCGGGCGACGTGGAAGGCGCTCTCGCCCGGCAGAATGTCGAGCTTCCCGCCGGCCGGCTCGAGGCGCAGCAGAATGTCACGCTCAGGGTCGAACGGTCCTTCGCCACGCCCGAGCAGTTCCGCACCCTTGTCGTCGGGCGTGGGCAGGACGGCTATCTCGTGCGGCTCGGCGACGTCGCCCGGGTCGAGCAGGGGCCGGAAAATCCCTACGCCTCGTTCCGGATGAACGGCAATCCGGCGACCGGCCTCGCCATCATCCGCCAGTCGGGCGCCAACACTCTCGCGGTCGCCGACGCCGCCAAGGCGATGGCCGATCAGGTGCGCCCGACCCTGCCCGAGGGGATGGAGATCACCGTCGGCTCCGACGACAGCCAGTTCATCAGCCGGGCGATCGAGAAGGTCTGGGGGACCCTGGCCGAGGCGGCGGTCCTCGTCGTGCTCGTCATCTACCTGTTCCTGGGGAGCTGGCGCGCGACGCTCATTCCGGCGGTCACCGTGCCGCTCTGCCTGCTGGCCAGCTTCGCCGTCCTGTGGGCGGTCGGCTTCTCGATCAACCTGCTGACCCTGCTCGCCCTGGTCCTGTCGATCGGAATCGTCGTCGACGACGCGATCGTGGTTCTGGAGAATATCTACCACCGCATCGAGGAGGGGGAGCCCCCGCTCGCCGCGGCCTTCAACGGCGCTCGACAGGTCGGCTTCGCGATCATCTCGACGACGATGGTCGTCTGCGCGGTGTTCGTGCCGATCATGTTCATCGCCGGCCAGACGGGCCTCCTGTTCCGCGAGCTGGCGGCGGCGATGATCGGCGCGGTCGCCTTCTCCGGCTTCTTCGCGCTCGCGCTCGCGCCGATGCTCTGCTCGAAGCTGCTTCGGCATGTCGAGCGGCGCGGCCTCGCCTTGCGCATCGACCGGATCTTCCGCCGGATCGAGGAAGGCTATGCCCGCCGGCTCGATTGGGCACTGCGCAAGCCGCTCGTTCCTTTGGTCGTCGTCGGCCTGTTCCTGGTCGCTTCGGGCGTCCTGTTCGCCTTCCTCAAGTCGGAGCTCGTGCCGGGCGAGGATACGGGCATCCTCCAGGCGAGCATCACCGCGCCCGAAGGCACCAGCTTCGATCAGATGGACCGCTACATGACCGAGGTCCAGGCGCGGCTTCTGCCGATGGTCGGCCAGGGCGCGGTGCGCTCGCTGATCATCCGCACGCCGGGCGGCTTCGGCCCGAGCGACGATTTCAACAACGGCGCGATGAGCATCTTCCTGAGGCCCTGGGAAGACCGCACGATCACCACCGCCGAGATGACCGCGCGGATCAACCGCGAGCTGGCCCAGATTCCCGCGATCCGCGGCAACGCGCAGATCAGGAGCTCGCTCAACCGCGGCCGCGGCCAGCCGGTCAACTTCGTCATCGCCGGCGCCAATTACCCCGATCTCGCCCGCGCCCGAGACAGGATCATCGCCGCCGCCGCGAGCAACCCCGGAATCGTCAACCTCGACAGCGACTATAAGGAAAACAAGCCGCAGCTTCGGATCCAGGTCGATACCGCCCGCGCCGGCGATCTCGGAGTCTCGGTCGCCGACGTCTCCAACGCGCTTCAGACGCTGCTCGGCTCGCGGCGGGTCTCGACCTATGTCGACCGGGGCCGCGAATATCGGGTCGTCGTCCAGGCCGAGGCAAACGCCCGAACCACCGAGGACAATCTCGCCGCGATCTACGTGCGCAGCCGCACCGGAACGCTCGTCCCGCTCTCCAACCTCGTCACCACCAACGGCATTGCAGGCGCGCGCGACCTCGGCCGCTACAACAAGCTGCGGGCGATCACCCTCTCCGGCGGCCTCGCGCCCGGCTATTCGCTCGGCGAGGCGCTCACCTTCCTCGAGCAACAGGCGGCGCAGGCGCCCGAGGTGATGGCGGTCGGCTATCGCGGCGAAAGCCAGGCCTTCCGCGAGGCCGGCGGATCGATCTACCTGGTCTTCGCGCTGACCATCCTCGTCGTCTACCTGTTGCTCGCCGCCCAGTTCGAAAGCTTCGTCCACCCGGGCGTGATCATCACCACCGTGCCGCTGGCGGTGGCGGGCGGCCTGATCGGGCTCGCGGTGATGGGCCAGACGGTCAATCTCTACAGCCAGGTCGGCCTCGTCATGCTGGTCGGCCTCGCCGCCAAGAACGGCATCCTGATCGTCGAGTTCGCCAACCAGCTGCGCGACTCCGGCCGCGACATCGGCACCGCGGTGCGCGAGGCGGCGCGCCGGCGCCTGCGGCCGATCCTGATGACCTCGATCGCCACCGTCGCCGGCGCGGTCCCGCTGATGCTCGCCGGCGGGGCGGGCGCCGCGGCGCGAACCGCGATCGGCGTGGTCATCGTCTGGGGCGTCTCGATCGCGACCGTGATCACCCTGTTCCTGATCCCGCTCCTCTATTCGAGGCTGGCGCGCTACACGGGCTCGCCGCTGGCCGTGACCCGCAGGCTCGAAGGACAGCTGGCCGGGCCGGAACAGCCGCAGCCGGCCGAATAAGGAGAGAGCATGACCGGGATCGCCTCCAAATCGCAGCTGCGCATGAGCTTCCTTCGCTACGCCCTGTTCACCGTCCCCGGCGTGCTGCTGCTCGGGACGCTTTCCGGGCAGCTGTCCGGCTCGGGCTACGGCAATCCCTGGTTCGACGCTCTGCGCAAGCCGGATCTCATGCCCCCCGGCTGGGTGTTCGGCGCGGCCTGGACGATCCTCTACATCCTCCTCGGTCTGTCGCTGGCCATGCTTCTCCACGCGCGGGGGGCGGAAAGGCGCAGCCGCGCGCTCGCGCTCTTCGCCGCCCAGCTCGCCCTGAACTTCGCCTGGTCGCCGGTCTTCTTCGCCTTTCACCGGATCGGCCCGGCGCTGTCGATCATCGCGGCCATGGTGGTCGGCACCCTCGCGCTGATCCTCGTCGCCTGGCGGATCCGGCCGCTCGCCGGCCTGCTGCTCTACCCCTATCTCGCCTGGCTGACGTTCGCAGGGACGCTCACCTTCCAGATCATGACCCTCAATCCTGAGGCCTCCACGGTTGCACCCGAGGCCGGGCATACCGATATCCCGCTCTGACCTCGCTTTTAGGAAAGGACTCGCGATGCAGTCCCAGAACCGCTTGTTCGACGATTTCGTAAAGGTGATGAACGGCGCCGCCGGAACGATCGCGGGGATGACCCGCGAAGCCGAGGCGGCGATGCGCGAGCGCGCGCGCGAATGGATCGGCGGGCTCGATCTGGTCTCGCGCGAGGAGTTCGAGGCGGTGAAGGCGATGGCCGTCCTCGCTCGCGAGGAGAATGACCGGCTCGCCGCCCGCATCGCGGCGCTCGAAACGGCGCGCAAAACGGCCGCCCCCAAAAGGCCGAAGCCGGGGACGGCGGGCTGACTATCCACAACTTTGTGGATCGCGCCTAACCCGCTTCCTTGCGCTTTTACGCGGGAAACGGCAGATTCGCGCGGAACGGAAGAGGACCGGGGACCGCTTCATGGACATGGATGAGTATGAGCTTGAGCGGGAGGCCAGCGCCCCCATCGACATGCTCGAAACCTATTTCAGCGCGCTCGGCTGGGCGTTCGAGCGCAACGGCGAGGACGAGATCGTCTCCAGCTTCCAGGGGAGCTGGACCCAGTACGAGCTTCGCGCGATCTGGCGCGCCGAGGATCAGGTGCTCCAGTTCCTCGCCCTTCCGGACATCCGCGTGTCGGCGGAGCGCCGCGCCGCGACCTACGAGACGATCGGGCTGATCAACGAGCAGCTCTGGCTCGGCCATTTCGAGCTGTGGTCCGCCTCGGGCCTGGTCCTGTTCCGCCACGCCGCCTTGCTCGAGACCGGCGAGGACAGCGGCACCTTGAGCCTGCAGCAGGCCGAGACGCTGGTCGAGGCGGCGATCGAGGAGTGCGAGCGCTTCTATCCGGTTTTCCAGTTCGTGCTGTGGGCCGACAAGACCCCGCAGGAAGCGATCGCCGCGGCGCTGATCGAGACCCAAGGGGAAGCCTAAGCGCGGGTCATCCCGGCGAAGGCCGGGACCCTTGAACACGGAGCTCGAAGGCTAGGCGATAGGCTGTCGCCCTGATTCCAATCACGGTGTTCATGGGTCCCGGCCTTCGCCGGGATGACTCTTTTGGGCGCGATCCGCTAAGGAGGCGGCCATGGCTGATCCGCTCCTTCCCGGCCCCCTCTGGCTCGCAGGCTGCGGCAACATGGCGGGGGCGATGCTCGCTCGCTGGATCGAGCAGGGCGTCGATCCCTCCCATGTCAGCGTGATCCGCCCCAGCGGCCGCCCCGCGGGCGAGGGCGTGCGGGTGACCACCGATTATCCCGAGGACGAAGTGCCGGCGATCGTCCTGCTCGGCATGAAGCCCTATCAGCTCGACGAAGTGGCGCCGCTGCTCGCTCCGATCCTCGACGAGGAGACGATCCTCGTCTCGATCCTCGCCGGGGTCGAGCTCGCCTCGCTCCGCGCCCGCTTCGCGCGGCCGCGCACGATCATCCGCGCCATGCCCAACCTGCCGGTCAGGGTCGGCAAGGGCGTGGTCTGCCTCACCAGCGACAGCGAAGACCTCGCCGCCAAGGCCCTGCTGACCGGCCTCATGGCTACATTGGGCCACGCCGAATGGTTCGAGGAGGAATTGGGCTTCCAGCTCGCCGGCCACCTCACCGGCGCCGGCCCGGCCTTCCTGTTCCGCTTCATCGACGCTCTGGCCGCCGCGGCCGAGCGGCTCGGCCTGCCGTTCGATCAGGCGCAGCGCCTCGCGCTTTGCATGGTCGAGGGCTCCGCCGCGCTCGCAGCGGCATCCGACGACGACCCCGAGCGCCTCGCCCGGCGCGTCGCCAGCCCAGGCGGCACGACCGAAGCGGGCCTCAAGATACTCGACGCCGACCGGGCGCTCTTCGCCTTGGTCGAGCGCACCCTGGCGGCGTCGCGGACTCGAGGGCTGGAGATGGCTGCGGAAGCGCGCAGTAAGCGCGATTGACCGACCGATCGGTCGGACCTATCCCGCCCGCCATGACCGATCAGCGCACGTTCGACGATCGGGACGGCACGATCTGGTTCGACGGCCGTCTCGTCCCCTGGCGCGAGGCGAATGTCCACGTCCTCACCCACGCCCTTCACTACGCTTCCTCGGTGTTCGAGGGGCAACGCGCTTATGGCGGCGAGATCTTCAAGCTGTCGGAGCACAGCCAGCGGCTGCGGCGCAGCGGCCAGTTGCTCGATTTCGAAATCCCCTACAGCACCGACGAGATCGACTCGGCCTGCCGCGAGGTGCTCGCTTCGAGCGGGCTTCGCGATGCCTATATGCGCCCGCTCGCCTGGCGCGGGTCGGAGCAGATGGGAGTCTCCGGGCAGCGCACGAAGATCCACCTCGCCATCGCCTGCTGGGAATGGGGCAATTACTTCACCGAGGAATCGGTCCGCAAAGGCCTCAGGCTCGACATCTCCTCCTGGCGCCGCCCGGCGCCCTACACCGCGCCGACCGCATCGAAGGCGTCCGGCCTCTACATGATCTGCACGCTCGCCCGCCACAGCGCCCAGGCCAAGGGCTTTGACGACGCGATGATGCTCGATTGGCGCGGGCAGGTGGCGGAGGCGACCGGCGCCAACGCCTTCTTCGTCCGCGACGGCGCGCTGCACACGCCGACGCCCGATTGCTTCCTCAACGGAATCACCCGCCAGACCGTGATGGACCTGGCGAGGCGGCGCGGCATTCCGGTGATCGAGCGGGCGATCTGGCCGGAGGAGCTGGAGAGCTTCGAGCAGATGTTCATCACCGGCAGCGCCGTCGAGGTCGCTCCGGTCGCCTCGGCCGGCCCGTGGAATTTCGAGATCGGCGATCTGACGCTTCAGCTGAGGAGCGACTATCTCGATCTGGTCAACCGCCGGATATCCAACAGCTAACGGCTTTCCGTTCCGCCGCGGCCAGCTATATAGCCGCGCGTCGACACGCCTGCTGGGGCGTCGCCAAGTGGTAAGGCACCGGTTTTTGGTACCGGCATTCGCAGGTTCGAATCCTGCCGCCCCAGCCAAGCGTTCAACCCGGCCCCCGCCGCGGATGCTGTGCAGGGCCGGCGCACCTGCTAGAGCGACGCCATGGACAGCGGCGAAGAGCGCGGGAGCATATACGTCGGAGTCGGCGGCTGGGATTTCGATCCCTGGCGCGGAACCTTCTATCCTGCGGGGCTGCCCAAGGCGCGGCAGCTGGAGCATCTCGCCTCGCGACTGAATGCCACGGAGATCAACGCGACCTACTACAAGCTGCAATCCCCGGCATTGTTCGAGCGCTGGGCTGCCATGGTGCCCGAGGGCTTCAAGTTCGCGGTCAAGGCTTCGCGCTTTTGCACCAACCGCCGGGTGCTCGGCGAGGCGGGCGAGGCGGTCGGCAAATTCTGCGCCCAGGGCCTCAGCGCGCTGGGCGGCAAGCTCGGCCCCATCCTGTGGCAGTTCGCGGCGACCAAGCCATTCGATCCGGACGACATTCGCGCCTTTCTGGCCTTGCTTCCGGCGAGCCAGGACGGCGTGGCGCTTCGCCACGCGCTCGAGCCGAGGCACGAAAGCTTCAAGTGCGCCGAGTTCGTCGCCCTGGCGCGCGCCGCAGGGGTGGCGATCGTCATTGCCGAGCACGAGACCTATCCGCAGATCGCCGATCTCACCGCCGATTTCGTCTATGCGCGCCTGCAGTGCGCGGGCGAGGCGGAGCCGCTGGGCTATGGCGAGGCCGCGCTCGATCGCTGGGCGAAGGTCGCGACGGGATGGGCAGCCGGAGAGAGTCCGGCCGGCCTCGATTATCATGGCGACGTCCCCGCGGAGGCGGTGCCCCGGGACGCCTTCGTCTTTTTCATCAGCGCGGCGAAGATACGCAATCCGCTCGCCGCCGAGGCGCTCGCGAGGCGATTGTGAAGCTCGAATCCTTCTCTCCCATCGACGGCTCGATCCTCGGCGCGGTCGAGACGGCGGACTCGCAGGCCGTCGCCGCCGCCGTCGGCCGCGCCCACAAGGCTTTCCTCGCCTGGCGCCTCGTCCCGCCGCCGCGCCGGGGCGAGCTGGTCCGGCGGTTCGGCGACGTTCTGCGCGCCGAGAAGGAGGCGCTCGGCCGCCTCGTCAGCCGCGAGTGCGGCAAGATCCTCTCCGAAGGCCTCGGCGAGGTTCAGGAGATGATCGACATCTGCGATTTCGCGGTCGGACTCTCGCGCCAATTGTACGGCCTCACCATCGCGACCGAGCGGCCCGGCCACCGGATGATGGAGACCTGGCATCCGCTCGGCCCCGTCGGGGTGATCTCCGCATTCAACTTCCCGGTCGCGGTCTGGGCGTGGAACGCCTGCCTCGCCTTCGTCTGCGGCGACAGCGTCGTGTGGAAGCCGTCGGAGAAGACCCCGATATGCGCCGAGGCGGTGGCCGGCCTGTTCGCCCGCGCCGCGGAAGGATTCGACGAGGCGCCCGCCGGCTTGCTGGAGGTGATCCAGGGCGGGCGCGAAGTCGGCGAGGCGCTGGCCGACGATCCCCGCGTGCCGCTGGTCTCGGCGACCGGATCGACCGCCATGGGGCGCTCGCTCGGTCCACGCGTGGCGCGGCGCTTCGGCCGCTCGCTGCTCGAGCTCGGCGGCAACAATGCGATGATCGTGGCCCCGTCCGCGGATCTCGGCCTGGCCGAGCGGGCGATCGCCTTCGCGGCGATGGGAACGGCCGGGCAGCGCTGCACCACTTTGCGGCGCCTGTTCGTCCACGAGGCCGTCTACGACCGGCTGGTGCCCCGCCTGATCCGCATCTGGGCGGGCGTGGCGATCGGCGACCCTCTCCAGGAGGGCGTGCTCGTCGGGCCGCTGATCGATTCCGCCGCGGTCGAAGCCATGCAGGCGGCGCTCGCCGAGGCGGCCGGGCAGGGCGGGACGATCCACGGGGGACAGCCGATCCGGGGCTGTTTCGTCCGTCCGGCCCTCGTCGAGATGCCGGCGCAGAGCGCGGTGATGGTCCGGGAAACCTTCGCGCCGATCCTCTACGTCCTGCGATGCCGCGACATGGAGGAGGCAATCGCGCTTCAGAACGATGTGCCGCAGGGCCTCGCCTCGTCGATCTTCACCACCGATCTTCGCGAGGCCGAGCTGTTCCTCTCCGCCGCCGGCTCCGATTGCGGCATCGCCAACGTCAATATCGGTCCTTCGGGCGCCGAGATCGGCGGCGCGTTCGGCGGGGAGAAGGAGACCGGGGGCGGGCGGGAAAGCGGCTCGGACTCGTGGCGCGCCTATATGCGGAGGGCGACCAACACCGTCAATTACAGCCGCGATCTGCCGCTCGCCCAGGGCGTCGACTTCTCGCTCCCCGACCCGGCGGCCTGATCCGCCCGGGGGTCGCCGCGCGGCCGGGGACGTTCATGCCCCGAGGGGCGCCGGGACGCATTGCGGCCCCGAGCTTTTTTTCTTCACGTCAGTTCATCCAGGCGCGGCGTAACTGAGAGTGACAATGGCGTCGCTTCTCGCGCCGGCCAGGTAATTCCATGACTCACCGCGATCCCCGGAATTCGATTTTGGAGGCGAAATAGCCGCCGAAGAATCCGCACATGGCGGCCAGCTTTGCTTGGAAAAATACCGATGAAAATAATATCCCAAGTCCAATGAATAGCACACATGCTATCGCATTCGTCCATCGGCCAGGTTCCAAATTCATTTTCTTTCCATTCTGGCCCCCCCCCGCGCATTCCGATCGGATCGGCCTGCATGAACCTGTCTAGACCGATTGATAGACTAAATTACAGAAAATCAGGGCGCCGATAATAGCAAAGCCCACGAAACAGGCCTTTATTATTTTCGATCGCCGTCTGTTTCGATAATTTATGTAGGAAAAAACGAAAAATAGAATCCCGAGAGCGAAGGAAAGTATCGGGGAATCGAGGATATCTGTCATGGCGTCCCTCTATCTACAATAGATGCTTCCATAGATGTTCAAGGCTATGCCCAGTCCGCCCGTGACAAGCGCCGAAATATGAAAAGCGATCGCTGGCGGCGTTACCTCCCCTGTCAGTGCCGCCCCAACTTCATTTATCGCAGCGGCTCCTTGCAAGCCTGTTCCGAGGTCGGAGATCTGTTTGCATTTCGGATTCTCAGGCGGCGGCGGAGACGGCGGCGACGCAGGCCTGGGCGGACTGGGCGGCTGAGGCGGTCGGGCAGGAGGCCCACCGCCGCCGTTCGGCAGGTTGGTGTAGGACGTCGGCTGCTGAGTCGGAATCAGATCCTTATTGTCTTGGGTACAGCCGCCATTGAAGGTCACGGCCGTTCCACGCGGGCAGAGGCGCCGGCCGGTAACGGTGATCGTGTCGTCCTCGTCGAGCCCCGTCGGATCGATGAAGTTCACCGGATCGTTGTGGACGTAGGCATAGATGTTCATCCCCCCGGCGAAACCGATCGGGTCGGTCTGCATGAACCGGCCCGCCGTCGGCGAGTACATCCGCGCGCGGTAATAATAGATGCCGAGCTCGGGCAGCCAGGCCTGGCCGGTATATTGGAACCGGCCGCTATTGCCCGCGGCGGGGATTCCATATTCGTCGTAGCTGTTGATCGCGCTCGCGCTGCCGCTGGCGTCCGAGATCGCGATCACGCTTCCGCGCTCGTCGGCGAGCAGGAAGTGCGGCGAGGAAAGGCTCGACGTGTCGTAGCTTACGGCCGGCGTGTCGATCCCGGTCCCGTGGACGTAGCGATGGGTCATCGCGTTCGATCCGTCATATTCGGCGACCAGCGCGTTGCCGTCGTAGAGGAAGCGGGTCGTGCCGGCGCCGCTCGTCACCTGCGACAGCCGGCCCAGCGGATCGTAGGCGAGCGTCGCCGAATGCCCACCGCTCGCCGAGACCAGCCGGTTCTCCGAATCGTAGACGTAGGTGGTCGAGCCGTCCGAAGTGAGGTTGCCGCGGGCGTCGTAGGTGAAGCTGGCGCCGCCCGCCGCGGTATATTGGTTGAGCCCGTTGGCCGTGTAGTTGCGGTTGATCGCGTAATGGCCGGTCCAGGCATAAGAGTCGTTCGATCGAGTCTGCGAGGCGATCTGGCTCGCCGGATTGTAGCCGAAGGTCAGTTGCAGATCCTGGCCGGTGCCTGCCAGATTGTGCGTCGTCGCGCTGACTCTCCCGACCGCGTCGTAGCCGTAGCTCGAAACGAAGGTGAGGGCGTAGGACTGGTCCGAAACCGTGCCCCGGTCGGTGTAGGCGAAGGCGTTCAGCCAGTTGACTCCGCTTTCGCGGACCATCGTCACCTGTCCCGCCCAGTCGTAGCCGTAGGTGAAATAGGCGCTGTCCGGGTGGGTGATCCGGGTGCGGCGCCCGGCCGCGTCATATTCGTACGAGAGCGTCCTGGTCGTTCCGCCGAGGCCGGTGCCGGCGGAGGTCATTCGGCCGAGTGCGTCCCAGGCGAAGGTCAGGCTCTGTCCGGTCTGCGAAGCGCCGGTCAGCCGTCCGAGCAAATCGTAGGCATAGCTGACGTCGAGCTCCGAGCCCGGCAGGTTCTTGAGCGTGACCCGGTTGAGATCGTCATACTGCAAGGCGATCTGCGAGCCGTCGCGGCGAACCACCAGGGTCCTGTTGCCGGCCGCGTCGTAGCCGTAATATTCGTAATCGGACCAGTTCCAGGTGCCGGTGGCGGTGGCGCTCGGCATCACCCAATATTGCAGCCGGTCGAGCCCGTCATAGTGGAAATAGCTCGAATAGCCGTTGGCGTCGGTCACTGCCTGGGGCAGGCCGTTGGCCGTATAGGTTCTAGTCACCTCGTTCGCGGTGACGCCGCTCACGCCATAGCCGGTCTGCACCTGCGTCGGCTGGCTCGCATAATCGTAGGTCGTTCGGGTGATCCGGTCGGGGCCGTAGCTCCCTTGCGTGTCGATCGAGCAGGCGTCGGTCGGGAGCGACGTCGTGGCCAGCTCGGCAGGGTTCATCCGCTGCGCGACGCACTCGACTCGGCCCATGCTGTCATAGCCGGTCTGCGCGAGCGCATAGGCCGTGCTTCCGGATGCCAGCCGCCGGATCCAAGGGCGGTGATGGGTGTCATATTCGGTCTGCACCTCTTCGAGCGGGCTGAACGAGGCCCAGTCGGCGTCGGATTGGCTGTTGACTGTGCCGCGCTCGGCCCTGGTCTGCTGGCCGTCCGCGCCGTAGGTCACCCGCAGCGCGCGGTGATGCAGCGCGCTGGTGCCGTCCGGATCGGGGCCGACCACGCCGATCACCTGCCGCGCCGAATTGTAGCGGTAGCGCGTGGTGTCGGCGGTGCCCGAGATCGGCCCGTCGACGGTCAGCAAATTGCCGAGGCCGTCATAGGTCATCGTGCTCGTCGCCGTCAGTGTGCCGGTTCCGTCCCGGCGCGTGACCGACGTTGCGTTGCCGTTGGCGTCGTAGCCGATCACCGTCAGCGACTCGTCGGACGTGCCGAGACAGGACGGCGCGGCGCCGGTCGCGCAGCTCGAAATGCCGGTCAGCAGATATTCGCCGTTGGTCAGCGTGTAGCTATAGCGGATCTCCGGGCGCGTGCCCGAGCCCGACGGCGCCGGCCGGGTGACGGCGAGCACTCCGCCATGGGTGCCGTCATAGGTGTAGTCGGTCGTGTGTCCGCGCGCGTCGGTCGTCGTCAGCGGCTGGTTGCAGGCCGGCGTAGCGCACGAGCCGGGATAGGTGGCGCTGGTCACCACGTCGGCGAAGCCCGAGCCTGGCTTTGCCACCCGGCGGACCTCGGTCACGTTGCCGCGGCCGTCATAGGTATAGGCGGTGTAATCGAGCTCCGGCCGGGTCACCCGGGTCAGCCGGCCGTTGGTGTCGTAGGTATAGCTCGTCGTGCGGCCGAGCTGGTCGGTCGTCGAGGTGATCTGGCTGATGGCGGTATTGGCCACCACGGTGGAGGTATGGCTCAGCGCGTCGGTGATCGTCGTCGTCGCGCTGCTGCCGCTGACGCTCCGCGAATAGCCGGTGGTGATTCCGTCGCGCACCACCTGGGTCACGATCCCGCCCGAGAAGGTGACGCTGATGTCGTCCGAGGTCGAGCCCGGGCGGCGGATGCCGAGCGCGTTGGTGCCGTTGGTGATCCGCCAGGTCCGGCCGTCGGCGTCGGTCACGTCCGTCACCGTCGAGGAGACGAAGCTGTTGCTGACCGTGCGGGTCGCGCTGCCGTTGCTCAGCACCTCGCCACTGCGCTTGTACCAGGTCGGCGAAGGGTTCTGGTGGAGGGGGACGCTGTTCGAGGCGTAGGAGAAATCGACCGCGTAGCCGAAGCTGTTGGCGACCGTGTCGAGCCGCCAGGCATAGGTGCAGTCGAGGCTTCCGTCGGGATTGAACACGGTCGCGCAATTTTGATTCACGTCCCAGCCGAAGGTGACCGTCATGCCGTCGGGCTGGGCCAGGCTCAGCGCCAGCGAGTAGCACCCGTTCTGGTTGGCGTTGACGTGGCTGCACAGGTTGGAGGCGCCGTTCCGGTCGTCGACGGGCGCCCCGAAGGCGATCGTCGCGCCGTCGGCGCGGGTATAGGTATAGTCGCCCTGGCTGGCGCTGGTCAGCCTCGCTCCATTGCCCTGGGCGGACGTGTATCCGGATCCGGTGCTGGTGAAGGTCTCCGAATGGTCGCCGAGAATCACGACCACCGTCCCGGCCGACCCCGATTGATAGAGGTACATGCTCTGCCAGTTGCCGATTCCGCCCGGATCGGTGCCGTGGCGCTCGACCGTCATCGTGCCCGGGCCCGATCCGATCGTGCCCTCGTTGAGCTGGAAGGGATAGGTGCCGCTGATCAGGTCGACGCCATTGGCGTCGATCGCGCGGTGGGCGGGCTCGCTCTGCGCGAACGCCGGGGCGGTCAGGCAGGTGGTCGCCAGAAGGACGCAGGAAAGGGCGCCCCCCCGAAGGTGGGTGATCGGCATCTTGTTCCCCTATTGGATTCGTTCGAGCGTGTGCGCGCCGCTTAGGGCGGCGGCGAATTGGGCGAGACGACGTTGACGTTGGTGCGGTTGTCCGCCTTGTCGTAGCTGTAGGTCGCCGACACGTTGTTGTTGACGGTGCCGCTGCGCTGGACCTTCACCAGCCGGCCGCGCGCGTCGTAGCTGTAGCTGATCGTCTCCGATGCCATCGCCGTCGCGGCTATTGCCGCGGCCGCCAGGCCGAGCAGGATTTTCTCCCTGCCTTTCATTGATGCCCCCTTAATTCGTCGAGTCGCGGCCAGAATAGACAGGAACCGCAAGCGCTGAATAGTGGAATTCGTTACGGTATTCGCACGGTAAGTTCTTGCAGGAACGCAGAAATCTCCATCATCTTGTTGATTTCATGGACAGCATTAAGCGCCTTGCGAACATGTCCCTGGCCCCCGCCGCGCCGCCGCGCGCGGCCCCGCGGGCCGGAAGGGCAGGGGCTTTAGGGTTAACTTTCTGCCCCGCCCGCACACTGCGCATTTTATTAACCGGCGACGTGTAATTCCTTTGGGGCTCGGAGATATTGGTTTGAGATACTCGCGCAAAGTCGGCCCCCCGATCGTGTCTGCAGCGGTCGCGACGCTCGTTCTAACGAACTTCGCCCTCGTCAGCATCGTGAAGGACAATGCCGCTCCGGAACGGATCGAGCTGTTCGGCTCGGTCTGGCCGATCGCGCTTACCTCCGCGGTGGCGGTGATCCTGGTCATGTCGTTCCTCTACCGCTCGCTCGTCGATCTGGTCGACGAGCTCGAGGCGCGCGAGGCCACCGCCCAGCACCAGGCCCTGCACGACCAGCTGACCGGCCTCGCCAACCGGGCGTTGCTGGAGGACCGGCTATCGCAGGCGCTGACCCGCTACCGCCGCTCGGGCGAGCAGGTCGCCTTGCTGATGCTCGATCTCGACCGCTTCAAGCAGGTCAACGACACGCTCGGGCACAATGCCGGCGACAAGCTGGTCGCCGAGGTCGGCGAGCGGCTGCGCTCGCTGGTCCGCGAGACCGACACCGTCGCCCGGATCGGCGGCGACGAATTCGCCATCGTCCAGGTCAGCCCGAAAGGCGAGGCGGACGTCCGCCGCCTGTGCGAGCGGATCATCTCGGTGATCCGCCAGCCCTTCGTCATCGGCGAGCGCGAGGCCCGGGTCGGCGTGAGCATCGGCGCGGTCTTCGCCAGCAAGGAGGTCGCCGAAGCCAGCGAGCTGATGCGCAAGGCCGACATCACCATGTACCGAGCCAAGGCGGCGGGCCGCGACTGCTTCCGAATCTTCACCGAGGCGATGGACGCCGACGTCCAGCGCCGCGACCAGATCGAATCCTCGCTTCGCACCCAGCTGCGCGACGGCGACGGGCTGGATCTCCATTTCCAGCCGATCATCGGCAGCCGCGGCAAGGTGACGGCCCTCGAGGGCCTGGTGCGCTGGGAGCATCCGACGCTCGGCACGATCGCTCCGGGCGAGCTCATTCCGATCGCCGAGGAATGCGGAGTCATCGACGAGCTCGGCCAGCAGGCGTTCCGCAACGCCTGCAAGACCGCGCGGCTCTGGCCCAGCCTCAGCATCGCCGTGAACCTTTCGCCGCTCCAGTTCCGGACGCCGCGCTTTCCTGCGGTGCTGCGGGCGATCGTCGAGGAGGAGGGAATCCAGCCCTCGCAGATCGAGCTCGAGATCACCGAGGGCCTCTTCATCGAGCACGGCACCTTGTGCGGGCAGACGATCCAGGACCTTCGCCGCGACGGCTTCCGGATCGTCCTCGACGATTTCGGCACCGGCTATTCCTCGCTCTCCTTCCTGCGCCGATTCCCGGTCGACAAGATCAAGCTCGACCGCTCGTTCATCGACGTCGCCGCGCGCGACCAGAGCATCGCCATCATCCGGGCGGCGGTGACCTTGGGCCACGCCATGGACCTCGAGGTGATCGCCGAAGGCATCTCGACCCCGGAGGAAGAGCAGATCGCGCTGGAAGCCGGCTGCGACGGGCTGCAGGGCCATCTCTACGCCCCCGCAATGCCGGTAGGCGAGCTCGCCGGCTTCCTCGCCTCGATGGACGAGGGCGCCAGGGTTCCCGACGCCGCCTAGGGGCGAAACGAATTGTCTGGCGCCTCTTTGCGCCCTCGACTAAATTCCCGTGGCTTCCAGCGGTTGCTTCAGAAGCAAGGGAAAGAGGGGAGAGAAGAGGATGAGCACGCGATCCTTCGCGCTGATTTTCGGCATCGTATTTCTCGCCGTCGGCATTGCCGGCTTCGTTCCGCAGCTCGTTCAGCCCGCCGAAGGCGGCAGCATGAACATGGGCGGCCAGGACATGGGCATGCTGCTCGGCATGTTCCCGGTCAACCTGTACCACAATGCGGTCCATATCCTGTTCGGCCTGTGGGGCCTCGCCGCCTCGCGATCGGCGAGCGGCGCGCTGACTTATGCCCGGGGAGTCGCGATCATCTACGCGCTGCTCACCGTGCTGGGCCTGATTCCGGCGACCGAGAACCTGCTCGGAATGGTTCCGCTCTACGGCAACGACATCTGGCTGCACGGCGGGCTGGCGATCGTCGCCGCCTATTTCGGCTGGGTCAATCGCAGCCCGGTCACCACCTGATCCGGCGGCACGGGGCGGCGCGCGACGTTTCGTCGCTCCGCCGCCTCGGTTCGTCGCATAAAATAAACAGTCTAGCGCAGCACTCCCTCTACCGGTAAAGAGGGGGCATGACTCGCGCCCTCCGCCTTTCCGCCTTCGCCGTCGCCCTCGCTTCGCCCACCATGCCGGGCGCGATCCAGACCGCGGCACTCGCCCAGTCCCAGGTCCAGACGCAGGCGCCTGCCGTTGCGGCGCCGGTCGCCCCGGCGATCGTCTGGCGGCGGGAGACCGCGCAGGAGCTGCTGACCTATGTCGAGCAGATCGGCCAGGAAGGCCTCGATCCGGCGGATTATGGCCTGGAGAGACTTCGGGCAGCGCTTTCCGGCAGCGACGACTCGGCGCTGACCCAAGTCGCCACGCCGATCTTCCTCAAGCTCGCCCAGGATCTGAGCGGCGGGTCCGTCCGCGGCCGAAGCCGGGTCGATTGGCACATGGACGACCAGACGCTCGACACGATGGGCCAGCAGCGCTTGCTGGCGCAGGTCACCCGCGGCGGCGGCGTGGGCGCGGCGCTCGATGCGCTGCTGCCGATCCATCCCCAATATGCCGGACTCAAGCGCGCGCTGGCGAATACGCCCGAGGCCGACACGGCGCGGCGCGACCTCATCCGGACCAACATGGAGCGCTGGCGCTGGATGCCGCGCACGCTCGGCGCCCGCCACGTGCTGGTCAACGTTCCCGCCTTCACCGCCGCTTTGGTCGACGACGGGCGGGTCACCGCCCGGCACCGCGCCGTGGTCGGCGCCGTCCGCACGCCCACGCCACAGCTCAACGCGACGATCACCGCGGTGACGATCAATCCCTGGTGGAACGTGCCGCAAAGCATCATCGCCTCGCAGGGCGGCCGCTTCGGCCCCGGCTACCAGGTGACCCGCACCGGCGGAGGGATCAGCGTCCGCCAGCCGCCCGGGCCGCGCAACGCGCTCGGCCGGGTCAAGATCGAGATGCCGAACGATCTCGCCATCTATCTCCACGACACGCCGTCGCAGGCGCTGTTCGGCCGCCCGGTGCGCGCCTTCAGCCACGGCTGCATCCGGACCCAGAACGTGCGCGACTTCGCCGCCTTGCTGCTTCAGCCGACGGGATCCTGGGATCGCGCCCAGATCGACTCCGCGGTGGAGACGGGCCGCAACCAGTCGGTCCCCCTCGCCGCCCCGATCCCGGTCTACATCGCCTATTTCACCGCCGCCGCGACGAGCGACGGGGATATCGTGACCTATAACGACGTCTACGGGCGCGATCGCCCGGTGCGCCAGGCACTGAACGGCGGCGCGGCGCCGGTCCAACAGGCCAGCAACTAGGTCGTATCCTCACTCGGAACGGTGCTGCAAACCCCCTCTCCCATGGGGAGAGGGCTGGGGTGAGGGGTTCCGGTGTCCGCGGAAAACCGCGAACTCCGTAAACCCCCACCATGAGCAGGGTAAGCAGTGCCCCGCACTGCTTAGCCATGTCCGGGGGACATGGCGACCTGCTCATCCTCCCCCTCAGGGGGAGGGGTTAAAGGGGATGTCGATACAGCCTTAGCTGTTTTCGGGAACGCGGCGCCCTCCATGCGGGTTGTCCGGCTGATCCTTTCAGCCGGAGCTCGCCAATGGCCATCCACCAATCCTACTGGAATGCGACGGCGCCGGCTTCGTCCTATCCGGCGCTGTCCGGCGAGATCGAGGTGGACGTCGCGATCGTCGGCGGCGGCATCGTCGGCGTGACGACCGCCCGGATGCTGAAGGATCGGGGCCTCAAGGTGGCGCTGGTCGAGGCGCGGCGGATCGGCGAGGAGGTGACCGGCAAGTCCACCGCCAAGATCACCTCGCAGCACAATATCGCCTACACGACGATCAAGCGGAAGTTCGGCGAGGACGGCGCGCGCATCTATGGAGAGGCCAACGAGGAGGGGCTTCGAACCATTCGCGCCCTTGCCTCGAGCCACGGAATCGAATGCAATCTCGAGGCCGCTCCGGCCTTCGTGTTCACCCAGGACGAGGATCAGGTCCAGGCGATCGAGGAGGAGGCCGATCTGGCCAGGACGCTGGGGCTGCCGGCGTCGCTGACTCGCGATACGGGCCTGCCCTTCGAGGTGCGCGCCGCGATGCGCTGGGACGATCAGGCCAAGTTCCATCCGGTCAAATATGTGAAGGGCCTCGCCGCGACGCTCGCCGGCGACGGCTGCGAGGTGTTCGAGAATTCGCGGGTCATGGATTGGGATCCGGATCGGATCGAGACCGCCGGCGGAGCGGTCCGGGCGGGCCATGTCGTCATGGCGACCCATTTGCCGCTCGGCCAGATCGGGATGTTCTACGCCGAGGCGCATCCGTACATGGATTGCGTGCTGATGGGGCGGATCGATCCCGCGCGCGCGCCGGAGGGCATGTTCATCACCGCAGAGAGCCCGCACCGCTCGTTCCGAACGCATCGCGACGATCGCGGCGAATTGTGGATGATCTTCACCGGAATGGCCCACAAACCCGGCGACACGAAGGCGGGCCGCGACAATATGGCCGCCCTTGCCGATTTCGCCCGGCGCTCGTTCGGGGTCGAGGCCGAATATCTCTGGACCAACGAGGATTACGGACCGATCGACCAGGTTCCCTTCATCGGCTGGTCGTCCGCGGTCCGGCCGGGCTATCTGGTCGCGACAGGCTTCAACGCCTGGGGGATCACGAACGGAACGGCAGCCGCGATCCTCCTCGCCGACATCGTCGCCGGCAAGGACAATCCCTGGCTGAAGCTCTACGATTCGACGCGGATCAAGCCGATCGCCGGGGGCGCCGAATTCGTGAAGGGCAATGCCGAGGTCGCGGCCCATCTCGTCGGCGGCTATCTGTCGCGCAAGCCGCACGAATTCGATGCCGTCGGGCCGGGCGAGGGCAAGGTGCTGAAGATCGACGGGCACAATGTCGCGGCCTCGCGCGACGAGGGCGGGCGGGTTCAGGCCGTTTCAGCGGTCTGCACGCACATGGGCTGCCTGGTCGGGTGGAACGAAACCGACCGGAGCTGGGACTGCCCCTGCCACGGCTCGCGCTTCGCGTGCGACGGCAGTGTCATCCACGGGCCCGCGGTGAAGCCGCTGGAGCCGGTCGCGGTGGAGGAAAAAGCGGAGGTTTAGGGCCCGGACTCAATTAAAATCGAGATGCGGTGGTCTGATCTCGGGAGTCATCCCGGCGTAAGCCGGGATCCATGAACTCGACGGGCAAATGCCCGGCTCGAGTCTGAGCGTCTCCTCGATGACCTGCGTTCATAGGTCCCGGCTTTCGCCGGGATGACGCTGAAATTGTACGGACCCTAGGCCAGCCGGTCGGCGTAGAGGAAGTGGCCGGGGCCGAGGCGGGCGAGAACTTCCTGGAGGCTGGCATGGGACATGGCGAAGCATCCCTCGCTGCGCCCCAGGCGCCCGGTCTGGGCCAGCACTTCCGGCTCGGCATACCAGGCCGAGTGGACCACGATCGCCCGCTCTTCGGCATTGCTGTTGCTGTAGTCGAGCCCGCGGACCCGCATCGAGCGGCCATATTTGCCGGGATAGAAATCGCCGGTGACATAGGCGCCGTTGGAGCTCGCCTCGGAGCCGAACTGGTTGGAGAAACGCTGCAGGAAGCCGGTGTGCGCGGGATCGGAGCCGCGGCCGTGGCAGACGAAGTGGCGGCTGACGCGGCCCGTATTGGTGTCGAGCAGGAAGAAGCGATGCTCCGACGAGGCCTTGGAGAAATCGACGATGCCGACGGTTTCCACATGGCGCACCGACGAACGGTGGCGATCGAACGAGGCCCGGGCGCGGGCGACGAGAGAGGAGTCGATGATCGGGTCAACGCTCAGGCGCGGCTGGGCCGGTGCGGCCGAAATAGGCCGGGGGCCTCTCGCCTCCTCCGGCGACGAAACCGCGGCGAGAATTGGCGAGGACATGGCGGCGAGCGCGCCGGCGGCGGCTCCGGCCTCGATGAATTGCCGGCGTGAAAACTGCATCTGGAAACTACCCTCCCGCTCCGATCAGGAACGTATGGACTTTCCCGTTTCGCCTCAACGACCTGATCCGATGTTCCGGGTCGACTCGTCGCGGCTTAGGCGTCGTTCGCCGCAACATGCGGGAACAATCGTTAACCGGGATTTTCGGGCCTCGACGAAGCGTTCCGGAACTGCGGCGAACGGCACCCGGAAGGTGAGCACGGGGATGACGAGCGCGCCATGACCGCTTTTCGTCACCTGAAGGTCCTCCCGCCGCTGGCGCCGATGGAGGCGAAATTGGTGGACAGCCTGCCCCAGGGCGATGGCTGGCAGTTCGAGCCGAAGTGGGACGGCTTTCGCTGCCTCGTCTTTCGCGACGGCGCCGAGATCGAATTGCAATCCAAGGCCGGCAGGCCGCTCGGCCGCTATTTTCCCGAGGTCGTCGATCTCGTCGCCTCTCTGCCGTTCGACCGTTTCGTGCTCGACGGCGAGCTGACCATCGCCATGGGCGGCGCGCTGTCGTTCGAGGCGCTCCAGATGCGGCTTCACCCGGCGGAAAGCCGGGTCCGCAAGCTCGCCGCCGCGACTCCGGCGCGGATCATGCTGTTCGACTGCCTGGAGCACCGCGACTCCATGATCGATCGGCCGCTGGCGGAGCGGCGCCGGGCGCTGGAGGAGTTTTACGAGCGCGCGAGAGAGGCCCGGCTGCTGCTTTCTCCCTGCACGCTCGATCATGCCCTTGCGCATTCCTGGCTGGACCTGGCGGGCGGAGCCCTGGACGGCGTCATCGCCAAGCGCCGCGACGAGCCTTACAGGCCGGGCGAGCGGGCGATGCTCAAGGTCAAGCAGATGAGGACGGCGGACTGCGTCGTCGGCGGCTTCCGCTATGCGGCGAAAGGCGGCGAGGTGGGATCGCTGCTGCTCGGCCTCTATGACGAGAAGGGCGCGCTCAACCATGTCGGCTTCACCTCTTCGATTCCGGCGGAAGACAAGCCTGCGCTGACCCGGCGGCTGGAAAGGCTGGTCGCTCGGCCCGGCTTTACGGGCAACGCGCCGGGCGGGCCGAGCCGCTGGAGCACCGAGCGGAGCGGAGAATGGGAACCTTTGCGGCCCGAGCTGGTCGTCGAGGTGCGCTACGACCATGTCACCGGCGACCGCTTCCGCCACGGCACGAAGTTCCTGCGCTGGAGGCCGGACAAGGCGCCCGAGCAATGCCGCATGGACCAGCTCCAGCCGGAGGCCGCTCCGGACGGCCTCGGCCCGGCCTCCGGACTGACCTAGATCAGGGTTATTGCGCTTTTCCATCGATGGACCCATGAGGGGCGCAGGAGTGAAACTTCCCCAATTCAACCAAGGACAGTCCGCTGAAACCGCATAGCGTTTATGTAATCGACGACGACCGGGACGTGCGCCGCTCCCTGAGCTTCATGCTCAGCGCCGCCGAGATCCATTCCCACCCCTTTGGCAGCGGCCTCGACTTCCTCGAGGCGCTTGGCGACCTCGAGCCGGGCTGCATATTGCTCGACCTCAGGATGCCGCAAATGGACGGCTTCGCCGTGATGGAGGCGCTCGCCGAGCGCAAGATCGACTGGCCGGTGATCGTCATGACCGGCCATGGCGAGGTTCCGATCGCGGTCCGGGCAATGAAGCTCGGCGCTGTCGATTTCGTCGAGAAGCCCTTTTCCGAGCAGTCTCTGCTGGCCTGCTTTACCCAGGCCTTCGCGATCCTCAAGGAGCGCGAGGAGGCGAGCCGCCGCCAGCGCAAGGCTCACGGACGAGCCGCTTTGCTGACCGGGCGCGAGCGCGAGGTGCTTCAGAATTTGCTCGCCGGCCTTTCCAACAAGGAAATCGCCCAGTCGCTCGGCATCTCGCTGCGCACCGTCGAGATGCACCGCGGCAACATGATGGACCGGCTCCAGGCGTCCAGCCTCGCCGAGGCTTTGACGATCGCCCTCGAAGCGGGGATCGGGCCGGTCCAGAGCAAGGCCGCTTAGGACACCCGCCGCGTGAAGCCCGCTTTCTCCGGCGCCGACGATCGTATCGCGGCGTTGGAGGAGGAGCTCGCCCGCCTTCGGGAGAGCGAGAAGATGTACCGAACGGCCGTCGAGTTGAGCGGCCGAATGGTATGGGCGGCGGACGAGAAGGGCGCGCTGACGGTGATGCGCGAACCTTTTTCGGTCGTGACGGGCCTTGGGACGAACGAGGCGCTCGGCGAGGGGTGGCTCGACATCGTCCACCCGCGTGAGAAGGCCCGCGTAAGGGGGGCCTGGCGCGAGGCGGTCGAAAACGGGGCGACGTTCAATGCCGAATTTCGGGCGCGCACCCGCGACGGCTATCGGATCATGCGCTCGCGTGCGGTGCCCATAAGAGACGGCGATCGCGTAATAGGCTGGTCCGGCACCACCCAGGACGTCGAGGAAGAGTCGGCGGCGGCGGTGGCGCGGCGAGCGGCGGAGGAGAGGCTTCGCGAGAGCGAGGAGCTGCATCGCTTCACGCTCGAGCTCAGCAAGCAGATCGTCTGGACGGTCGACGAGCACGGCCGCCTGCTCACGATCAGCCCCCGCTTCCGGGAGCTCAGCGGGCTCGACGAGGACACGCCGCTCGACCAGGCGATCCACCCGGAGGATCGCCCCATGGTTCTGGCCTTGTGGGCACAATCATCCGCGAGCGGAGAGCCCTATCGGGTCAAATACCGGCTGCGCATGGCGGACGGGAGCTATCGCCACATGCAGGCGCGCGCCGCGCCACGCCGGGATTCGAGCGGCCGGATCGTCCGATGGTACGGAACGCTCGAGGACGTCCACCTCCAGCACGAGGCCGATTTCGCCCGCAAGGATGTCGAGGAACGCTTCCGCCTCGCCGCCCAGGCGACCAACGACGCGGTCTGGGACCATGATTTCGTCGCCAAGACCATCGACTGGAGCGACAATGCGGCGGAGATTCTCGGAATCAAGAAGCAGCGGCTGGGCCGGACTCCTTCGTCCTGGTGGGACGAGCGGATCCATCCGGACGAGAAATTGAGCCTGCTGCACAGCCTTTCCGAGGCGGTGAGGGGGAATGCGCGGCGCTGGTCGGGGACCTATCGTTTCCGCCGCGACGACGGCAGCTATGCCGACGTCCTCGATCGCGGCTTCATCATCCGCGATGCCGACGGCCGCGCCGTGCGGGCCGTCGGAGCGATGGCGGACCTCACCGAACGGCACCGCGCCGAGGCGGAGATCCGCCGGATGCAGGCGGAGCTGATCCAGGTTTCGCGCCAGCGGGCGATGGGGGCGCTCGCCTCGACCCTCGCCCACGAGCTCAACCAGCCGCTCGCCGCGCTCGCCAATTACGTCACCGGCTCGAAGCGCCTCGCGGAGAATCCGCGGATCCCGCGCGGCGTTCTGGTCGACGCGCTGGACGGCGCCGAGCAGGCCGCGCACCGCGCCGGCCAGATCCTGCGCCGGGTGCGCGAGCTGGTCGCTCGCGGTGAGGTCGAGGCGAAGGTCGAGCATCTGCCGCACCTGATCGAGGAAGCGTGCGAGCTCGCGTTCATCGAGACCGACGCGCTGAACATCGCCCACTGGCTCGATCTCGACGCCGACGCCCAATGGGTCCGCGCCGACCGTATCCAGATCCAGCAGGTGCTGATCAATCTGGTCCGCAACGCGATCGAGGCGATGGAAGGTCGAGGCGGGGAGATCGTCATATCGACCCGGGTCGAGGGGAAGATGATCGCCGTCGAGGTGGCGGACACCGGCGGCGGCATTCCCGCCGAGCAAATCGACCGGCTGTTCTCGGAGTTCATGACCACCAAGCCCGAGGGCATGGGGCTCGGCCTGCCGATCAGCCGGACGATCGTCGAGGCGCATGGCGGCAAGATCTGGGCGGCCAATCGCCCGGGCGGAGGGGCGAGCTTCTCCTTCACCATTCCGCGCGAACGCGAGCCGGTCGCCGGCTGAGGCCATTTCAAAGGCGCCCGAGCGTCACTATCTCCACCCGTGAAGGAGATTGCTCATGGCCGTTGAACAGGCGATTCTTGCCGGCGGATGCTTCTGGTGCACCGAGGCGGTGTTCAAGGACCTCATCGGCGTGTCGGGGGTGGAGAGCGGCTATGTCGGCGGGCATCTCGACTCGCCGACCTACAAGCAGGTCTGCGGCGGCGATACCGGCCATGCTGAGGCGATCCGCGTGACCTTCGATCCCGAGCGCATCTCCTACGACGACCTCCTCGACGTCCATTTCGCGACTCACGATCCGACCCAGCTCAACCGCCAGGGCAACGATGTCGGAACGCAATATCGCTCGGCCATCTTCCCGCTTTCGCCGGCTCAGGAAGAAGCGGCGCGACGCGGCATCGAGCGCGCGGCGGAAAGCTGGCCGGCGCCGATCGTCACCACGATCGAGCAACCGGGCCGATGGTGGCCGGCGGAGGATTATCACCAGGATTATTGGGAAGGCGAAGGCCAGCGCAATCCCTATTGCCTGGCCGTGATCCCGCCCAAGCTGCAGAAACTGCGGAAGGGTTTCGCGGAGCGGCTGAAGCAGGCGCCGGCCGGCTAGGGTCCGTACTCAATTGGCTAGTTTCCATTTTGAGCGAATTTGCTCGCAATTTCAGAGTCATCCCGGCGAAGGCCGGGACCCATGAACACCGATCGTCCATGAGAACCGATCGTCCATGAGAGGCGACGCCAACGAGTCCACCTCTCGCAGTCCGAGTTCATGGATCCCGGCCTTCGCCGGGATGACTCCTTTTGGCAGGCGGCGGCGAAGCCATAGCCGATTGAGTCGTACCCCCTAGCGCGGGGCCGCGGCGCGGCGCAGGCGGTCGTTGATCGCGGCGCCGAGGCCTTCTTCGGGAAGTGGAGCGACGGCGATCCGGGCGGCGGCGGACGCCTCGGCCTCGTGGAGCCTTTCGAACAGGTTAGCGGCCGCCTCGACGAGGTTGCCGTTCGCGCTCAGGGTGGAGTCGCCGGAAACGTCGCCAAAGCCGATCAGCCATTCGTCCGCCCCCGCCTCTTCCGCGTTGAGGCGCAGCGGCTTCGACGGCGCATAGTGGCTGGCGAGCTGGCCGGGGGCCTCGACGCCGCCGCCAGCCCGGAGGTCGAGACCGAGGTCGATCGGGCCGGGGCGGAGCAGGCGCAGGGCGCCGCCCGTCGCGGCGACGATTGTGGATTCCAGGCCGTGCGCGGTGGCGCCGCCGTCGACGATGAGGGGAATCCGGCCGCCGAGGCTGGCGAGGACGTGGGGCGCGCGGGTCGGGCTGATTCGTCCGCTGGCGTTGGCGGAAGGCGCGGCCAAGGGCCTTCCAGTCCTCGCCAGCAGGTCGCGCATCGCCGGGTGGGCCGGCGCACGCAGAGCGATCGTCGGCAAGCCGGCGGTGACGAGGGAGGCGATGCGCGCATTCTCGCGGAGAGGAACCACCAAGGTCAGCGGGCCTGGCCAGTGGCGTTCGGCGAGCGCCTCGGCCTGCGCGTCGAGGCGGCCGATCTTCCGCGCCTCGTCCAGGCCGGGGACGTGAACGATGAGCGGGTTGAAGCTCGGCCTTCCCTTGGCCTCGTAGATTCGCGCCACGGCTTCGCCATGGGTCGCGTCGGCGGCGAGGCCGTAGACCGTCTCGGTCGGCATCGCCACGATTTGGCCGGTGGCGATCAAGGCCGCGGCCTCGGCGATTGCCTCGGGTCCGTAAGGCAGGACGCGTGTCTGTTGCGCGCTCACCGGGCGGGGCTATAGCGCCCGTTCCGCCGACGCAACATTACGAAAGCCCGCCATGAGCTACGTTCCTCCGATCGCCGAGCAGATGCTCGTGCTCGACACCGCCGCCGGGATCGGCGACCTGATCGAGGACCGCGATCTCGCCGCCGCGATCGTCGAGGGGGCCGGCGCGTTCGCCGCAGGCACGTTCGCGCCGCTCAATCGAATAGGCGACGAGGTCGGGGCGAAATGGACGCCCGAGGGCGTGACCATGCCGGAGGGATTCGCCCGCGCCTACCGCGCCTATGTCGAGGGCGGCTGGGGCTCGCTCGCGGGACCGGAGGCACATGGCGGCCAGGGGCTGCCGCTGACTTTGGCGACGGTGGTTCTCGAGGATCTCGGCTCGGCCAATATGGGCTTCTCGCTGTGCATGATGCTGACGCCCGGAACGGTCGAGGCGCTCAAGCATCACGGCACGAGCGCTCTTCGGGAAGCCTGGATGCCCAAGCTGATCAGCGGCGAATGGACCGGGACGATGAACCTGACCGAGCCGCAGGCGGGCTCCGACGTCGGCGCGCTCAAGACCCGCGCCGAGCCCGCGGGGGACGGCACCTACCGGATCACGGGGCAGAAGATCTTCATCACCTATGGCGAGCACGATTTGGCCGACAATATCGTCCACCTCGTTCTCGCCCGGCTGCCGGGCGCGCCGCAAGGCACCAGGGGCATCTCGCTGTTCCTGGTGCCCAAGATCCTGCCCGACGGGAGCCGCAACGACCTTCGCTGCGTGTCGATCGAGCACAAGCTCGGGATTCACGCCTCGCCGACCTGCGTCATGGCCTATGGCGACGAGGGCGGCGCGACCGGATGGCTCGTCGGCGAGGAGAATAAGGGCATGGCGGCGATGTTCACGATGATGAACAACGCCCGCCTCAACGTCGGCCTTCAGGGCGTGTCGATAGCCGAACGGGCGACCCAGCAGGCGGTCGCCTATGCGCGGGAACGGATGCAGGGAAGCCGCGAGGGCCGGCCGGCCAGGATCATCGAGTTTCCCGACGTGCGGCGCATGATGCTGAGGATGAAAGCGCTGACCCAGGCAGCGCGCGCGCTCGCTTATTGCTGCGCCGGGCAGACCGACCGCGCCGAGCGCGGCGACGACGCCGCGCGGGCGCGGGCGGACCTGCTGACTCCGCTGGTCAAGGCCTATGGCACCGATGTCGGCGTCGAGGTCGCAAGCCTCGGAGTCCAGATCCACGGGGGCATGGGCTATATCGAGGAGACCGGCGCCGCCCAGCATTACCGCGATGCGCGAATCTCGCCGATCTACGAGGGCACCAACGGAATCCAGGCGGCGGATCTGGTCGGCCGCAAGCTGGGCATGGAGGGCGGCGAGGTTCTTGCTCGATTGCTCGCCGATATCCGGGCCGAGGTGGCGGGAGAGGCGGCGCTGCTGGCGCTGGTCGATTCGTGCGAGGAGGTCGCGCAGCGGCTGCTGGATTCCGGGCCGGACGACCGGCTGGCCGCTTCCTACCCCTTCCTGACGATGCTTTCGGTCGCGGTTTGCGGCTGGCTGCTGGCGCGGCAGGAGGCGGCGCTCGCGGAGGAAAGCGAGTCTCCTTTCAAGGCGATGAAGCTCGCCTCGATCCGCTTCTATCTCGACCAGATCGTGCCCGAGGCGGCGGGCCTCGCCGCGGCTGCGAGCGCGCCAGCGGCGGCGCTCTACGGGATCGGCGAGGAGGAATTCGCGGCCTAGATCCGCTGCGCCAGCGTGTGCGGGCGCTGGCCGACCGTCTTCCAGACGCGCGGGCCGAGATCGACCCGGAAGGCGCCCATTTTCTCGTTCTGCTCCAGCTCGCGGCCGACGACGTACGACTTGGAGGTCTGGCCGGTCTGCCCATCGCCCCAATCGTAGAGCGCGTTGACCGCGAGCATCGGGATGAACAGATATTTGTTCTCGAGCACCACGGCGCGCATCTCGTCGCGCGGCATTGCGACCTCGCCGCGGATGGCGCCGATCTGGCCGGCGGCGATGCCCGGCAGGTTGAGCTTGGTGGATTCGCGTCCCGCCGTGCGGAAGAAGGCGCCGATCTCCTGATCCTGCTGCTGGCCGGCGTTGAACATCTTCACGTCGATTCGAAGGTTGCGCGCCGCGCTCTCGCCGCTGTTCTCGATCTCGAGCTCGAAATGGACCACGGTCTCGTCGAGCGTCGCCGCCGCCTTCTCGGCCTTCAGCCTCAGCTCGAGCCAGGGGCGCGCCACCGGCTCGGGCGGGGGCGGTGCGGGGACCGGCGCGGCCGGGCGAGGCGCGGGCGGCGCGGCCTGCCCGGCGGCTTCGGCGATCAGCGCGCCGCGCCGGCGGCGGCGGAGAAGGAAGGCGAGGGCGAGCAGCAGCGCCGCAGCTGCTGGGATCGCATAGAGCCAGGGAAAGCCGCCGGTCGATTCCGCCGGCGGCGCAACCTCCGGGGCCGGAGCGGGCGGAGCGGCCTCGGGAAGCGTCGTCTCGGGAAGCGTCGGCGCCTGAGCGTCGGGCGCGGGCAGGGCGGCCGGCGGCTGGGCCTGCGGCTGGGACGGAGCCCGCTCTTGCGGCTGTGCCGGCCTTTCGGCGGCCGGGCGCGCCGGCGTGGCGGCCGCAGGACGCTCCGTGCGGCGCGTGGGCGCGGTCTGGGCCTGGTTGGAGGTGGCGGGCGGGGGCGCGGCGACGACCGGCGGCGGGGCCGGCTGGACCCGCTCGGGCTGAGGCCCGCTCGGAGTCAGCCGGAAGTCGCGCAGCTGCGGATTGCCGATCGTGTTGGTGTCCTGGGCGCCCGCGGCCGAAGCGGCGGCGGCGGCGAGGAGCGCTCCGGCCAGAAATGCTTTCATCGAAATCTTCATAAAACGCGGCCCCACCCGCTGCGAGCGCCGAACCCGCGCCCAGATAGGACGCAACGGGGAAAAATGTAATGGCGCGGCACTGTCCTGCCGCTGAACGGCGCGCCCGATGCGGCATATCGGCCACAGCGCCGGGCGATCCTACAAAAGATTTTTGTTCGCCAGCAAGGGCAAAGACTTAGCTTCTAAGTTGTTGGAAATGCGCGTTTCGTGCGCTTGCAACGGATGTCACGTTGCGTATATGTTCCAGCCGGCGCCGGCTCTTTCTCATCGTCCAACACGTATCGGCCCGGCCGGGCCCGGCCGCCCGGTCAGGCGGAGGGAAGCGGCCCGACCTGGACGTCCGGCGCCGGAGCCATCAGGCCCGAGAGCGCCGCATGGCCACCGAAAAACAGCGCCAATCCTCCGGCGAAGGACAGAAGGAAGGCGCGGGCCGGCTTTGTGCTCACGCAAGAGTTCTTTCGACAAGGTCTTCCACGTCCAGGCCGATGCGGCGGATGTGGGAGGCGATCCCCGGCCAGCGATGCTCGAGGAAGTCCTTGCGCTCCGTCTCGCGAAGCCGCTCGGCCGCCTGCGGGGCGACGAACATGCCGACTCCGCGCTTGACCAGCACCAGCCCTTCCTCCTGGAAGGTCTGATAGGCCTTGGCGACGGTCAGCGGATTGGCGCCGTAATCGGCGGCGAGGCTGCGCACCGAAGGCAAGGCGTCGCCGTCGCGGACTCGGCCATCGAGGATCATCGCGGCGATGCTATCGCGCAGGCGCAGATAGACGGGGCGGTCTTCGTTCATGCCGTCATAGTGTGCTAATACAGTGGGGAGGTCAAGGGTTTTCCCATTGATCCCCCTCGGCACGAAAGAGGTGCCTACCTGCGGACGAGGTGGATGATCAGCCCGATCCCGCCCGCGAAAAACATGGCAACCAGGGCAGCGATCAGCCAGTGCCATTGCGAAAAACCGCCCATTCGTTCCTCCCTCGTTTCCGCTCCCGTTCCGGGATTACACCCCTCAAGCAAAACGAGTCCACATTCCACTTGGGCGGGCTCCACGAGTAGGAGAGATCCAGCTTCCGCAAGAGCCGGTGACTTCACCTATGGTGCCCATTCCGAGACGATCTCGCCATAGGTCGGGCGCACGCGCTCCTCGAGCTCCGCGCCCGGCGTGCCGAGGAAGAGGAAGCCCGCGATCCGCTCGCCTTCGCGGCCGAGGGCGGCGAGGACTTCGGCGGAATAGGCGGCCCAGCCGGTGACCCAGCCGCCGGCGAAGCCCATGGCGTGGATGGCGAGCAGCAGGTTCATGCAGGCCGCGCCGCACGAGAGTTGCTGCTCCCAGAGCGGAATCTTGTGTTCCGGAGTCGGGCTGGAAAGGGCGACGACCAGCTCCGGTGCCTGGTGGGCAAAGCGCTCGTTGGCTTCGATCTCCAGCCGGCCGGGCTCGGGCCTCTCGATACGGTAGGCGCGCTGGAGGAGGGCGGCGAAATCGGCGCGGCGCTCGCGAGGGACGTGGACGAAGCGCCAGGGGTGGAGCTTGCCGTGATCGGGCGTGCGGAGAGCGATCTCGAGGATCTGGCGCAGCTGCTCCGAGTCCGGTCCGGGAGCGACGAGATCGCGCGGCCGGCCGGAGCGGCGCGTTCGAAGCAGCGACATCGTCGTGGAACGATCGTTGAGCATCGACGAGCGCTAACAGGCGGCGCCTTGGCTCACAATCCCGCTTCACAAGCGCGTCTGGCGCGTTAGGGTGCCGGGCCTTGGAGCCGCGAAAAGCGGCCCGGATCGAAGGGGAATTGCCAATGGTCAACGTCGCGCCCGATTCCACGACGGAGGGCCTGAGCGCCGACGTCAGCCGAAGCGACCATGGCACCTGGTTCGGCCACCCCCGGCAGCTGAAGCGGCTGTTCACCACCGAGATGTGGGAGCGCTTCGGCTATTACGGGATGCGGGCGATCCTGACGCTCTACCTCGTCAACCACTTCCTGTTCAGCGACAGCACCTCGACCGGCATCTATGGCGGCTTCACGGCTCTCGTCTATCTCACGCCGCTGATCGGCGGGCTGATCGCGGACCAGTATCTGGGCTCGAAGCGCTCGGTGAAGTTCGGCGCGATCATGATGAGCCTTGGCTACCTCACCTTGTGCTTCGGCGGCGAGGCGGCGCGCCCTTATGCGACCATCGAGGGCCAGCGCTACGAGGTCAGCGTCCAGGGCACGGGCGATTCGCAGCAGCGCTTCATCGCCGCCGGCGACCAGCGGCTGCTGATCCGCGGCAACGACGACCGTTCGGTCTCCCTGCTCGCGGCCGACGGATCGGAGGCGCGTCACCTCGCGCCCGGAAGCATGGTTTCGGACGCCGACCGTTCGCCCGTGTTCGTGTTCATCCTGCTGATGGGCCTGTCGCTGGTGACGATCGGCAACGGCTTCTTCAAGCCCAACATCTCGACCATCGTCGGCTCGCTCTACGAGGAGGGCGACCGCCGGCGGGACGCGGGCTTCACCATCTTCTACATGGGCATCAACCTGGGCTCGCTCATCTCCCAGTTCTTCTGTCCGCTACTCGCCGCTTCGGTCGGCTGGTGGGCGGGCTTCGGGCTCGCGGCGATCGGCATGGCCTGCTCATGGATGCTGTTCCAGTTCGATGGCGGACGGCTGAACGGCTATGGCGAGCGCCCGGAGAACGCGCCGGCCAACCGCGACCTCTTCATCTACGCCGGAGCGCTGGTCGCGATCCCCGTCGTCATCTTCCTGTTCTGGAACCTGATGAACTACGTGCCGCCCGAGGCCGGATCCGGCATCTGGGGCTACATCAAGTCGCTTCCGATCATGGGCAAGATCCTCTTCGGCACGTTCCTCATCAGCGTTCCCGCGATCCTGATCTGGTCGTGGATGAAGGGGACGAGGACCGAATTCCAGATGATGGTCTCGGCGATGGTGCTGATCGTCTTCAACGTCGTCTTCTGGACTTTGTTCGAGCAGGCCGGATCGTCGCTGACCCTGTTCGCCGAGCGCAACACGGTTCTCGAGATCGGCTGGACGGCGCCCTTGTTCGCCGCCTTCCGCTCGGCGCCGATCACTTATTATCTGTTCTTCGGGGCGTTGACCGGCGGAGTCGCCTGGCTGGCCTGGTGGTTCTTCGCCTGGGGCGAGGATAGCCGGACTCGCCGGATCATGGCGATCGCCTGGGCCGCGATCTTCGCCGTGGTGATGATCGGAATGCATATTGCGCGGCTTAAGGGGTTCGGAAGCGAGCCGGTCTACGTGATGCCCGCCGGCCAGACGCAGATATTCAATGCCCTCTTCATCGTCATCCTGGCGCCGATCTTCAGCCTGATCTGGAACATGCTCTCGGCGCGCGGAATGGAGCCGCCGATCCCGGTCAAGTTCGGGCTCGCATTGATGGGCGTCGGCGCGGGCTTCCTGTTCCTCGTCTGGGGAGCGGGCTTCGCGAGCAGCGGCTTCCAGGTCGGTCTCGCCTGGCTCGCCGGCCTCTATTTCATCCATTCGGTGGCCGAATTGTGCATCTCGCCCGTCGGCCTTTCGATGATCACCAAATTGTCCATCGCCCGGATCGTCGGGCTGATGATGGGCGTCTGGTTCCTGTCGATCTCGGTCGCCCAATATGTGGCGGGAGCGGTCGCCCAGATCGCCAGCGTGGAGACTGTCGGCGGGCAGGTGACCAACCTCCAGGTCAGCCTCGAAACCTATGTCGGGGTATTCTGGAACATCGGCCTGATCTCGGTCGGGATCGGCGCCTTCCTGCTGGCGCTATCGCCGATCCTGAAATGGTGGATGCATGGTGTCAAATAGGGTGCGGGGGGTCCTGACCGGCTTTGCGGTGGCGGCGGCGCTCGCCGCCTGCGCCGGAACTCAGGGGGGCGCGCAGACGGCCTCGGCGCCCGCCCAGAAGGCGTCGCCGGCGCGCTACGTGCCGCCCGACGATCCCTACCCCTCGACCTACCATCCCTACCCCTCGACGCCGACCGCCATCACCGGCGCGACGATCTACGACGGCGAGGGCGGGCGGATCGAGAACGGGACGATCGTCATGGCCGACGGCCGGATCCAGGCGGTCGGCGGCGCGGACACGCCGATCCCGGAAGGCGCGGCCCGGATCGACGGGCGCGGCCTGTGGGTCACGCCGGGCGTGATCGACGTCCATTCCCATCTCGGCGACTATCCGAGCCCCGGAGTCGAAGCGCACAGCGACGGCAACGAGGCGACCGGACCGGTCCGCTCCGAAGTGTGGGCCGAGCACAGCGTCTGGCCGCAGGATCCGGGCTTCGGCCGGGCGCTCGCAAACGGCGGAATCACCACGCTGCAGATCCTGCCCGGCTCAGCCAATCTGTTCGGCGGGCGCGGCGTCACCTTGCGCAACGTTCCCGGGCGCACAGTCCAGTCGATGCGCTTCCCCGGCGCTCCGCGCGGGCTCAAGATGGCCTGCGGCGAAAATCCCAAGCGAGTCTACGGAAGCCGCAACCAGATGCCCTCCACCCGGATGGGGAATGTCGCGGTGATGCGCGGGACCTGGCAGCGCGCGATCGAGTATCGCGAGCGGCGGGCCCGCGACCCGAACACCGCGCGCGATTTTCAGCTCGACACCCTCGTCGAGGTGCTCGACGGCCGGATGCTGGTCCACAACCATTGCTACCGCGCCGACGAGATGGCGATCATGCTCGACATGGCGCGCGAGTTCGGCTTCCACATCTCGAGCTTCCACCACGCGGTCGAAGCCTACAAGATCGCCGACCTGCTTCGCGGCGCCGATACCTGCGCGGCGATGTGGGCCGATTGGTGGGGCTTCAAGATGGAGGCCTATGACGCGGTCAACGAGAATCTGCCGATGGTCCACAATGCCGGGGCCTGCGCGATCGTCCATTCCGACGACCCCAACGGAATCCAGCGGCTGAACCAGGAGGCGGCCAAGGCGCTGGCCGACGGGCGAAGGATGGGAATCCAGATCGCCGACGAGGTCGCGTGGCGCTGGCTGGCGATCAATCCGGCGCACGCGCTCGGAATCGAGAACGAGACCGGCTCCCTGCGCGCCGGCAAGCGCGCCGACGTCGTGCTGTGGAACGGCAATCCGTTCAGCGTCTACACGCGGCCGCAGGAGGTCTGGATCGACGGGGCGCTGATGTACGACATGAACGATCCGCGCCGGCGCCCCGTGACCGACTTCGAGCTCGGCCAGCCCGGCGAAGGAGACGTGCATTGAGGAGCCTTCGCAAAATCCTCCCCGGAACGGGGAGGGGGACCAGCCGCAGGCTGGTGGAGGGGCCGATTGGGCCGCCCCGACCCCTCCACCACGCGCTGCGCGCGCGGTCCCCCTCCCCGTTCCGGGGAGGATTGGCGGGCCTGGCGCTGCTCCTTGCCGTCCCCGCACCCGCCCAAACCATCGCCTTCACCGGCGGGCGCGTGGTGATCGGCGACGGCTCCGAGCCGATCGACGGCGGCACCGTCGTCATCCGCGACGGCCGGGTCGTGGCCGCGGGAGCGGGCGTCGCCGTTCCGGCGGGCGCGACCGTCGTCGATGCGCGCGGCAAATGGGTCACTCCGGGGGTCGTCGCCGGCTTCTCCCAGATCGGGCTCGTCGAGGTCGATGCGGTCGACGCGACCAACGACACGCAGGCGAACAATTCGCCGTTCAGCGCGGCGATCGACGTCGCTCCGGCGATCAATCCCGAGGCGACCTCGATCGCCGTCAGCCGCGCCGCGGGCGTGACCCGGGCGGTGGTGTCGCCCTCGACCGCGCGAAGCATCTTCGCCGGGCAAGGGGCGGTGATCGACCTCGGCGGCGACATGCAGCCGATCACCCGCGCCCGCGCCTTCCAGTATATCGAATTGGGCGAGGAGGGCGCGCGCGACGCGGGCGGCAGCCGCGCCTCGGCGCACGTCCTGCTGCGCAACGCGCTGCGCGAGGCGCGCGACCTTCGGCTTCCGGTCGGGGCGCGAGGGACGGGCCGCGGGCCTTCGGCGCAGACGCCCGAGGATATGCCCGAAAATCCCTACCTGACGTCCGGCGCCCAGCGCTCAGACGACGTTCTGCTGACCCGGTTCGACGCCGCCGCTTTGGTGCCGGTGCTTCAGGGGCGGCAGCTGCTGTTCGTCCATGTCGAGCGGGCGAGCGACATCCTCCAGGTGCTGGCGCTGAAGCGCGAGTTCGCGAACCTTCGGATCGTGCTCGTCGGAGCGACCGAGGGCTGGCGGGTGGCGCGGGAAATCGCCGCCGCGCGCGTGCCGGTGATCGCCAACGCTTTGGTCGACCTTCCGGCGAGCTTCGAGCAGATTTCGGCGACTCAATCGAACATCGGGCGGATGCGCGCCGCGGGCGTGACGGTCGCGATCGGGATGATCAACGACGACGAGGCCCGGCAGGTAAGGCTCGAGACCCAATATGCCGGCAACCTCGTCGGCATCGGCCGGGTACCGGGCCATACGGGGCTGACCTGGAGCCAGGCGTTCCAGGCGATTTCGTCCTCGGCCGCCGAGGCGGTCGGCATGGGCGACGAGATCGGCTCGCTGAGGCCCGGGCGCCGCGCCGACGTGGTCGTCTGGGACGGCGATCCGCTCGAGCTATCGACCGGAGTCGACGCCGTTTGGATCGACGGCGTCCGCCAGTCGCTCAGCAACCGCCAGACCGAGCTACGCGACCGCTACCGCCAGCCGCAGGAAGGCCAGCTCCCGCACGCCTACGATCCGCGGTAGGCTTCAAAACCCTCCCCCTGAGGGGGAGGGTAGGGTGGGGGTGTACGGAGTTTGAGGCTATTCTCTGACGCCCGAACCCCTCACCCCATCCCTCTCCCTATGGGAGAGGGGGCAGGGCTAAAGCCTGACCCGGGCCATTCCGGCCTCGTTGTAGCGCGCGCCGGAGACGGCGCGGGCGGCTTCGAGGTCGGCGAGATCGGCGGGAGTCAGCGCGACGTCGACGCTCGCGGCGCTGTCCTCGAGCGTCGGGCGGCGCTTGAAGCCGGGGATGGGGACGATGTCCTCGCCCTGGGCCAGCAGCCAAGCGATGGCGACCTGGGCGAGGCTGACTCCGTGGCGGTCGGCGACGGCGCGGATCGCGTCGACGAGCTTGAGGTTGGCGCCGAAATTCTCCTCCGACCAGCGCGGGTCGTTGCGGCGCCAATCGTCGGCGGGAAGGTCTTCCAGGCGCTTGAACTGACCGGTGAGGAAGCCCCGCCCGAGCGGGCTGTAGGGGACGAAGCCGATGCCGAGCTCGCGGCAGACCGGCAGGATGTCGTCCTCAACGTCGCGCTCCCACAGTGAATATTCGGATTGGAGCGCGGCGATCGGGTGGACCGCGGTCGCCCGGCGGATCGTCTCCGGGCCGGCTTCGGAAAGGCCGAGGTGGCGAACCTTCCCCTCCCTGACCAGCTCGGCCATTCCGCCGACGGTCTCCTCGATCGGCACGTTCGGATCGACCCGGTGCTGGTAGAACAGGTCGATCGTGTCGATGCCCAGCCGCTTCAGCGAGCCTTCGCAGGCGCGGCGGGCGTTTTCCGGGCTGCCGTCGAAGCCCAGGGGCTGGGTGCCCTGCCAGCGCAGAGCGAACTTGGTGGCGATGACGAGGCCCTCGCGCTTCCCCCTGATCGCCTCGCCGAGCAGCTCCTCGTTGGCGAAGGGGCCGTACATTTCGGCGGTGTCGAAGAAGGTGATTCCGAGATCGATCGCACGGTGGATGGTGGCGATCGATTCGTCGTCGCTGGCCTCGCCGTAGGTGATGTTTCCGGCGCGGACCATCGGCATGCAGCCGACGCCGATCGCCGAAACCTTCAGGCCCTGCCCGAGCGTGCGGTACTTCATGCGCCTTCCTTCAGCAGAACGTCTTCCTCGGTATCGGCATCGACGGAGTCGAAGCCGCTGCGGTGGGCGATCGTGGCGGTGGCGGCGACGTCCATGCTGACATTGCCGAGCGTTCGCATCAGATCGGGCAGGGTCTCGACCGCGATGAGCAGGGCGAGCGGCTCGATCGGCAGGCCCATGGCGATGCAGATCGGAGCGATCGAGGCGAAGAAGGTCGCCTGGCCGGGAATTCCGGCAGCGCCGATCGTGGTGGTCGCCGCGGCGAGCACGCCGAGCGTCAGCTGCATCGGCGTCAGGGTGAAGCCGAACCAGTAGGCGATGTAGATGGCGACCGCGAGGTTCATCGCCGGGCCGGTGGCGCGGAACACGGCGACCGCCATCGGCAGGACGATGCCCGAAGCGCCGACCGGGACGCCGAGCTTGCCCGAGGCGCGAAGCATCGCCGGAAGGCAGGCGAGCGAGGACTGGGTCGAGAAAGCGAGCGCCTGGCTGGACGTGACGGCGCGGGTGAAGCGCATCGGCCCGATGCGGGCGCCGAAGAGGGCGAGCGGCCACGCGGCGAGCCAGATGACGGTGCCGACCGCGGTGACGATCAGTACGTAATGGGCCAGCGCGTGGAAGGCCGGCCCGCCGGCGCGGGCGCCGACCACATAGGCCAAGGCGAGGACCCCGACCGGGCCGATCCACAACACCCAGTTGATGACGATCAGCATCGTGTCGGCGATCGCCTGGAAGAAGCCCACCAGGGTGGCGCGGGGCGCCTCCGGCAGCCTGGTCATCGCGAAGGCGAAGACCAGGACGAAGACGATCAGGGGCAGAACCGCGGTGTTCGACGCCGCGGCGATCGGGTTGGTGGGGACGATCGAGCGCAGGAAATCGGCGAAGCTGGGAGCGGCACCCGGGGCGTCGGTGCCGGTCAGAGCGTCGCGAAGGCTCGCCGCGGATTCGAGCGGAAGCGGGAACAGGTTGAGCAGCAGCGGAGTCAGCAGCGCAGCGGCGATCGAGGAGGCGAGCAGCAAGGCGGCGAACAGGATCAGCGAGCGGGCGGCGAGGCGGCTGGCCCGCGCAGCCTCCGCCGCGCCGGCGATGCCGGTGACGATCAGCGAGATGACGAGTGGCACGATCGTCATCTGCAGCGCGTTCAGCCACATGCCTCCGATCGGCTCGGCAATCGCCGCGCTTCTCTCGACCCACGAGGCGCCGCTCCACGCGGCGGCGATTCCGGCGGCGAGACCGATCAACAGGGCGAGGAAGATCCGGGTCGGCTGCGAGAGTTTCAAAATTATCGCCCTTCCATGTCTTTGGCGCTATCACGCCTCTTGTCGGCAGCCGTCCGGGTGACGGCAAGGAAAATGTTTTGCGGGGCATATTCACGAAATGACGCGCAGGTTCTTCGGCACCGACGGGATCAGGGGCCGCACCAACGAGATGCCGATGACCGCGGCGATGGCGCTCAGGATCGGCCAGGCCGCGGGCGCGCACTTCCTGCGCGGGGCTCATCGCCACCGGGTGGTGATCGGCAAGGACACCCGCCTTTCCGGCTACATGATGGAAACCGCGCTCGTCGCGGGTTTCACCAGCGTCGGCATGGACGTGGTGATGGTCGGGCCGGTGCCGACTCCGGCGGTGGCGATGCTGACCCAGTCGATGCGCGCGGATCTGGGCGTGATGATCTCCGCCAGCCACAACAAGTATATCGACAACGGCATCAAATTGTTCGGTCCCGACGGCTACAAGCTCTCCGACAAGGACGAGCTGGCGATCGAGAAGCTGCTCGAGCAGGAGCCCCGGCTGGTCGCCTCCGAAGCGATCGGCCGCGCCAAGAGGATCGAGGACGCGCGCGGGCGCTACATCCATGCCGCCAAACTGACCTTTCCCTCGCGCCTGCGGCTCGACGGGATCAAGGTGGTGATCGATTGCGCGAACGGCGCCGCCTATCAGGTCGCCCCTTCCGCCTTGTGGGAGCTGGGCGCCGAGGTCGTCGCCATCGGAACCAGCCCCAACGGGACCAACATCAACGAGGCGTGCGGATCGACCGACACGAATCTGCTTCGGCAGACCGTGGTCCAGACGGGGGCGGATATCGGGCTGGCGCTCGACGGCGATGCCGACCGGCTGATGGTCGTCGACGAGAAGGGCAATGTGATCGACGGCGACCAGCTGATGGGGCTGATCGGCTCCTCCTGGCATCGCCGCGGCGCCCTCGCAGGCGGCGGAATCGTCGCCACGGTGATGTCCAACCTGGGCCTCGAGCGTTTCCTGGCCGGGCAGGGACTGACGCTCGAGCGCACGCAGGTCGGCGACCGCTACGTGCTCGAGGCGATGCGCGCCAAGGGCTATAATGTCGGCGGCGAGCAATCGGGGCATATCATCCTCACCGATTACGGGCGGACGGGCGATGGGCTTGTGGCGGCTCTGCAGGTGCTTGCCGAGCTGGTCGACGCGGGCAAGCCGGCGAGCGAGTTGCTCAACCTGTTCGATCCGCTGCCACAGCTGCTCAAGAACGTTCGCTTCGAGGGCGGCGCGCCGCTCGATGCCGCCAGCGTCAAAACAGCAATTGCCGACGGGGAGGCCCGCCTCGAAGGCAGTGGCCGCCTCTTGATCCGCAAGTCGGGCACCGAGCCGGTCATCCGGGTAATGGCCGAAGGCGAGGACGAGGGCCTCGTCGCCGAGGTGGTCGACACGATTTGCGCAGCAGTGAAGGCCGCCTGATAAAAACCCCAAAAAGTGACACTTTTTGGGGACCCCAAGAGAAGGAAGTTTGATGCTGGAGATGCGTCCCGATTGCGAGCGGTGCGGCCGCGATCTCCCGGCGGACCGGCACGGCGCCTTCATCTGCTCGTTCGAATGCACCTTCTGCGCCGCCTGCACCGACCTGCTCGAGGAGATTTGCCCCAATTGCGGCGGCGACCTGCTCGAACGGCCGATGCGCGCCGGGGCCGCGCTGGAGCGGCATCCGGCCTCGACGGAGCGCAAGGGGCCAAAGTGACCCCCTTGTCGTCATTGCGAGCGTAGCGAAGCAATCCAGTGCTGATTCCGGGGCCCGCTGGATTGCTTCGTCGCTTCGCTTCTCGCAATGACGGACCATGAGCGTCCCGCGTATCCTGATCATCGCCGGCTCCGACAGCGGCGGCGGGGCGGGCATCCAGGCGGACATCAAGACGGTGACCATGCTCGGCGGCTTCGCGATGACTGCGATCACCGCGATCACCGCGCAGAACACGCTCGGTGTCGACCGGGTGATGATCGTGCCGCCGAACATGGTCGTCGCCCAGATCGACTCGGTCGCCCGCGACATCGGCGTCGATGCGATCAAGATCGGCATGATCGGATCGCCCGAGATCGCCGATGCCGTCGCCGAGACGCTGGTCGGGTTGGCCGTCACCGGCGACCGCTCCCGTCCGCTGCCGATCGTGTTCGACCCGGTCATGGTGGCGACCAGCGGCGCCGAGCTGGCCGACCAGGCCACGATCGCCGCCTTCGAGCGGCTGATGCGGCTCGCCACGGTGATCACGCCGAACAGCATCGAACTCGCCGTGCTGACGGGGTCGCCACCGATCGAGACCGAGGATTCGCTCATCGAGGAGTCGGTCAAGCTCGCCCGCCGCACGGGCAGCGCGGTGATCGGCAAGGGCGGCCACATCGAGTCGGCGGGCGACCCGGAGGAAAGCCTGATCACCAATGTCCTGGCGCGCTCGGACGGCAGGATCACCCGGTGGCAGATGCTCCGGCTCGACAGCTTCGCCACGCACGGAACGGGTTGCACGCTGGCGAGCGCGCTCGCGCTCGGGCTCGGCGCCGGCATGGACATCGAAGAGGCTGCCGAGAAGGCGCTCCACTATGTCTGGAACGCGATCGAGCAAGCGCCCGGTTTCGGCGAGGGGACAGGGCCGATGGGGCATGGCCTGGGGATTCGCCCGTTCGAGCTTATCCACAGGAAAGAGAAGTGAGATTCCAGCTTTCGCTGGAATGACGGGGGCGGGATTCATAGGCTCTGCCCAAATGGCGCGGCCCTGCTTCAAGCTCGAGAAGGTGCATCCCGATCCCGTGGCCGGGGTCGACGAGGCGGGTTGCGCGCCGCTCGCGGGGCCGGTGGTGGCCGCGGCGGTGATCCTCGACCGCAGCAAATTCCCGCGCGGGATCGACGATTCGAAGGCGCTTCCGGCGGCGGCGCGGCAGGCGATCTGCGCCCGGCTCTACAAGGTGGCGGTGATCGGCGTCGGAATCGCCAGCGTCGAGGAGATCGACACGCTCAACATCTATTGGGCGCGGATGCTGGCGATGAGCCGGGCGGTCGACGCGCTCGGGATCGACCCGGCGATGGTCCTGGTCGACGGCAATCGCTGCCCGAAGTGGGAGCGGCCGTCGGTGGCGATCGTCGCGGGCGACGCGAAATGCCGTTCGATCGCCGCCGCCTCGATCATCGCCAAGGTGACTCGCGACGGGATCATGGCCGACTATGCGCGGCAGTGGCCCGGCTATGGCTGGGAGACCAACCAGGGCTATCCGACGCCGTTCCACCAGCGGGCGCTCAAGGAACTGGGGCCGACGCCGCTTCACCGCCGGAGCTTCGCGCCGGTCCGCCAGCTGGCCTTGCAATTGTAGAACGGAGTCATTCCGGCGGAAGCCGGAACCCATGAACACCGTCCTTAGAGTTGTGGCCAACGGTGGCTCCGCCTCCTTTTCCAAGGCTTCGGTTCATGGGTCCCGGCTTTCGCCGGGATCACTCGGGGATTGGCACTCGTTTGAGTCTTTCCCGCCACACCACTTCAGATTGAGTCTCAGCACGGCCGGGTGCCACAAGATGTGGGGCCAGACTCGTTTCGTTCCCGCTACGCTCAACGAGATATTAACCATATCCGGCAAGTGTCTGATCTTGACCGCGGAGTCCGCGTGACTCAGCATGGCTGTCCTTTGTGAACCGGGGGCGGATCGATGAGCGTGATGGGGCGGGTGGCAACGGCTGTGAGGCCGAAAAAGAGCGTGGCCGCAGCGCCTGCGCCGGAGCTCCCGCTCAATCAGATCCTGCGCCAGGATTGCGTCGCGGCGATGGCGGCCTTGCCCGACGGTTGCATCGACATGGTCTTCGCCGATCCGCCCTACAACCTCCAGCTTGGCGGCGACCTGTTCCGGCCCGAGGGCGGCCGGGTGGACGCGGTCGACGACGAATGGGACAAGTTCGATACGTTCGCGACCTACGACACCTTTACCCGCGCATGGCTCAAGGAGGCGCGGCGGATATTGAAGCCGAACGGGACGCTGTGGGTGATCGGCTCCTACCACAACATCTTCCGGGTCGGGGCGGCGCTCCAGGACGCGGGCTACTGGATCCTCAACGACATCATCTGGCGCAAGACCAACCCGATGCCGAACTTTCGCGGCACGCGCTTCACCAACGCGCACGAGACCCTGATCTGGGCGTCGCGGTCCGAGGACAGCCGCTACACGTTCAATTACCGGGCGATGAAGGCGCTCAACGACGAGCTGCAGATGCGCTCCGACTGGACCATCCCGATCTGTTCGGGGGGCGAGCGGGTCAAGGAGGGCGGCGCCAAGGCGCACCCGACGCAAAAGCCCGAGGCCTTGCTCTACCGCGTGCTGCTCGCCTGCACCCACAAGGGCGACGTGGTGCTCGATCCTTTCTTCGGCACCGGCACGACCGGCGCGGTGGCGCGGCGCCTGGGGCGCAACTGGATCGGGATCGAGCGCGAGAAGCGCTATGTCGCCGTCGCCCGGGCGCGGATCGATTCGACCCTCGAGCTCGACGAGAGCGCGATGAAGGTGATGGCCTCGCGCGGCGACCGGCCGAAGGTGCCGTTCGGGACTTTGGTCGAGTGCGGCGCGGTCGTTCCCGGAACGATGCTGACCGACGCCAGGCGGCGCTGGCAGGCGCGGGTGCTGGCCGACGGATCGGTGGAGCACGGGGGCCGGCAGGGCTCGATCCACGGCATCGGCGCCGCCGTCCAGGGCGCGCCGTCGTGCAACGGCTGGACATTCTGGCATGTTGAGGAGGCGGGAACTTTGCTGCCGATCGATGCCCTCAGGCAGAACTATCTCGACGCACTGCAAGGTTCCTAGTCGCCGTCATTCCCGCGAAAGCGGGAATCCACCTTTACTTCCTTCCGACTCGGTGCCGAAGAAAAAGCTGGATTCCCGCTTCCGCGGGAATGACGAGGTGTTGATGACAAATACCTATCTTCGGCCTACCGGGTTCGTCGATGCGCCGTTCGGCCATGACGGCAAGGTCGCGCGGCTGGCGGGGGGGCTGCTGTGGTTCGCGCTGGTCGAGCGGATCGGCGCCGACGGCGGCGAATTGATTCCCGTCGAGGGGATCGAAGCGCGGCTGGGCGAGGAGGAGCGAGTCCAGTGGGAGCGGCTGACCGGCCCTCGCGCACCGCTCAAACTCGGCGAGCGGGTGATCCGGCTCGATCAGCCTCAAGTCGCTGGAATCGTCAACGTCACTCCGGACAGCTTTTCCGAAGGCGGGCTGCTCGAAGATCCGCTGGCGGCGATCGCGGCGGGCCATGAGATGGCCGCCGCCGGCGCGGCGTTGATCGACGTCGGCGGGGAATCGACGCGGCCCGGCGCTCAACCGGTCTGGGAAGGCGACGAGGCCAAGCGGGTGGAGCCGGTGATCCGGGCGCTCGCCGCGGCCGGGACGGCGGTCTCGCTCGATACGCGCAAGGCCTCGGTGATGGAGGCGGGCTTGGCGGCCGGCGCGGCGATGATCAACGACGTCTCCGCGCTGACCTTCGATCCGCTCGCCGCCGAGGTGGTGGCGGGCGCGGCCTGCCCGGTGGTGCTGATGCATCATCAGGGGCCGCCCGAGACGATGCAGGACAATCCCCGCTACGCACGGCCGGTTTTGCTCGAAATCTACGACTGGCTGGAGGCGCGGATCGATGCGGCGGTCGATTCGGGAATCGCGCGCGAGCGGATTATCGTCGATCCCGGCTTCGGCTTCGGCAAGAACGTGCAGCACAATCTGGCGCTGATGAACGGCCTGGCGCTGCTCCACGGGCTCGGCTGTCCGATCATGCTCGGCGCCAGCCGCAAGCGCACGGTCGGCGCGCTCTCGAACGAGGCGCCGGCGGACCGGCGGCTCGCCGGTTCGATCGCGTTGGCGCTGAAGGGTGCGGAGCAGGGCGCGCAGCTCTTGCGGGTCCACGACGTGCCCGAGACGGTGCAGGCACTGAGAGTGTGGCGCGGCCTGAGGGATGCGGCGCTTAGCGGGTCGTCCTAGGAATGGTCGCGGCCGTAGACGTCGCGCTGGAAGACGATTCCGTCGCGCGAGGGCAGGGCCGTGAAATAAGCGAGATAGACCGGCACCGGCTCGGGCAGGTCGACGTCCTGCTCGGCCGCGCCGCTCGGGACCGGGACGTTGCCGTTGAACAGCCAGCGGGCGAGGCGCTGGGCGTCCTGAAGCCGGACGCAGCCGGAGCTTTCGTGGCGGTCCGCCTGAGCGAGCAGGTGCCTGAGCGGCGTATCGTGCAGATAGACGCCGAGATCGTTGGGCATCATGAACTTGATCCGGCCCATCATGTTGTGCGGTCCGGGCAGCTGGCGGACGTTGACGAGCTGGCGGCCGGCGGCCACCGCCGCCCAGTTGACCCGCCGCGGATCGAGCACGCGCGCGCCCGGGCTCCAGTCGGAAAGAACCTGCAGCCGCTCGCCGGTGATCACCCCGGGTCCGCGCCGCGCGGCGTTGCCGGCGCGCTTGCGGATGAGGTCGGGCGGCAGGTTCCAATAGGGATTTTGTACCGCGTAGCGGATGGTGCCGGCCATCAGCGGAGTCGGCATCGCCCGCTTGCCGACGACGACCCGCATCGCATCGACGATGCGGCCGTCCTCGATCATCCACAGCCGCGCGGAGGCGGTATCGACCAGGATCGAGCGGCCGGTGCGCGCGGGGATGGCGCGGGCGCGCTCGATATTGGCGAGGATGAGCTGCTCGTAATGAAGCGCGCCGCGGTTCAACGCGGCGATCGTCGCGGGATCGGGAGTGCCGGTCTGTGGGAGGCCGTGGACGTGCTGGAATTCGCGCAGGGCGGGTGCGAGGGCGGCCGTGGGCGTGAGGCCGAGCCGCTGGCGCAGCATCGCTTCGTTTGCGCGCGGGGGAAGCGAGATCTGCGGCAGGCGCGACCAGCGGGCGCGGTAGGCGGCGAGGCCCCGGACGAGGCCCTGGAAAGCCGGGTTGACCCGCTCGAGCACGGTCAATTGCCGGTCGAGCGAGGCCGCGCCGGCGGCGCCGTCCAGCAGCTCGCGATCCGACGGGCTCCCGGGCGCCACTTCGGGATCGATATAGCGCATCGCATTGCCGGCCGGCCCCCGCAGCCGATCCCGGGCAAAATCGGCATAGGCGCGGCTGAGCAAAAGATCGACGCGGGTGAGCCGATGCGGATCGCCGTCGGCGGCGGCGGCGATTGCGGTCTGCAACGCGGCGTTCGGGGCAATCATCCCCAGCAGCCGCCGCGCCTCGGGCTTCAGCCCCTCGCGAGTCACCCAGAAGGGCGCGAAGCCCCGATCGCGATAGAAGGCCGCGATCTCCGGCCCCACGTCGAGAGGCGCGAGCCCCGCCGGTGGCGCGGCCGGCGCTTCATGCGCCGGGCCGAGAGTCAGCGAGGCGGTGGCGAGGAGGGCCAGGGCAAATGCTCGGGGCGCGCGCATGCGGCCATTCTATCCCTTCGCGGCCGGTCTTCAATGGCGCTTGCTCTCCAGCCGCCGGATGTCCCGCTGCCGCACAGGTCGACGGCTAAAGCTTGTCAGAGCTTGTGGGCACCGTCGAACGGCGTGATTTCCAACGCTTCGAGATCGATATCCTCTGCGCAGCGCAGGTTGATCTCGACCATCGGGCCGTTGGGGCCGGTTCCTTCCGCGAAGGGCGCGCAGCCGCAGGTCTTGCAGAAGTGGAAGTCGATCACGCGCTTGTTCCACTCGTAGGAGGCGATTTCGGCGCGCGGCGTCTCCAGTGTGAACTTGTCGGGCGTGGTGAAATGGTGAAGCGCGGCGCGGCGGCGGCAGATCGAGCAGTTGCACTGCATCGCCTTGACCGGCGGCTTCTCATCCACCCTGTAGCGGATCGCGCCGCAATGGCAGCTTCCCTTGAAGGTCATCGGCGTTCCTCCTCTGGACAGAAGACGGTCGGGAGAGGGCGGGGGTTCCTCAGGCGGGAGCGGACCGCCACGGCACCATTATGCCGTGACGTCGATCGGGCTCGGCTGGCGCCGACCCGCCCGGCCGGCCGGGCCGACTCCGGGCCTAGCTTCGGGGCCGCTTCGTGTCCGCGGCGCTACTCCCGGGACGGCCTCGGCTAGGCCGCTACATCGCCGATCCCGAGCTCGCCGAGCTTGCGGTAGAGGGTGGAGCGCCCGATCCCGAGCCGTCTCGCCACCTCGGTCATGCGGCCGCGGTAATGGCCGATGGCGAGGCGGATGACGTCGGCCTCGATCGCTTCCAGCGGACGCAGATTGCCGTCGCTCTCGAACAGGGTGATTCCCGCTCCGTGGTTGAAGGCGGCGCTGTGCGAAGCGCCGTTGAGCGGCTTGGCGTGGTGATCGTCGGCGCGGCGGCCGTGGGCGGCCTCGGTCGCGATGTGGGGGAAATCGGCGGCGGTGAGCGCGTCGCCGTCGCACAGGACGGCGGCCCGGAACAGGGCGTTCTGGAGCTGGCGGACGTTGCCCGGCCAGCCGTAGGACATGAGGATGGCAAGCGCGTCGTCGGTGATCGAAAGGTAGCGCATGCCGGGCTGCTCGGCGATGCGCGCGAGAAGGTGGCGAGCGAGGGCGGGGATGTCGCTCTGGCGGTCGCGCAAGGGGGGGACGGGGACGTGGACGACGTTGAGCCGGTAGTAGAGATCCTCGCGGAAGCGGCCGGCGGCGACCTCCTCGATCAGGCGGCGGTTGGTCGCGGCGATGATCCGGACGTCGACAGTGAGCGTGTTGCGGCTGCCGACGCGCTGGATCTCGCCGGTCTCGATCGCGCGCAGCAGCTTGACCTGGGTGTCGAGCGGCAGCTCGCCGACCTCATCGAGGAAGATGGTCGATCCGTCGGCATCCTCGAAGCGGCCGATATGGCGATCGAACGCGCCGGTGAAGGCGCCCTTTTCGTGGCCGAACAGCACGGATTCGACGAGATTTTCGGGGATCGCGCCGCAATTGACGGTGTGGAGCTGCTTCTTGGCGCGCGGGGAGGCGGCGTGGATCGCCTGGGCGACGATTTCCTTGCCCGAGCCGCTCTCGCCTTCGATCAGCACCGAGACCCGAGCGCGGGCGGCCTTGGCGGCGATGGCGAGGGCCGAGCGGAACTGGGGCGCCGAGCCGACGATCTCCTCGAAGCCGAGCGCCTTGGAGATCTTCTCCGAAAGCGGGCGAAGCTCGCCGACCCGCTTGCGCCGGTCGGTCGCGCTGTTGAGCGCGGCGAGCAGGCGATCGGGCGCCAGCGGCTTGACGATGAAGTCGCTCGCGCCGGCGCGGATGGCGTCGACCGCGACGGCGACGTCGTTCTGGGCGGTGAGGATGAGGAGCGGGAGATCGGGCCACAGGGAGCGGATCTGGGCGATCAGCTCGCTGCCCGCTTCGCCGGGAAGCCAGTGATCGAGCAGGATCGCGTCATATTTCGGCTCCTGCGGATCCTCCTGCATCTGGCGCGCGGTCTCGAAGTCGCTGGCGCCGCGCACCCACCATCCGGCGCGCGCGCCGATGGCGGTGACCAGCCGGCGCTGGGCGGGCTCGTCGTCGATCAGCAACAAGCAACGATTGGGGTCCGCCCGCATCATATCCCTCTCGAAATGGGACTGCCGGGATAGCCGAAACGAGTAAAGGCGGACTTAAAACGGCCCTAGGGTTCTTTACCGAGGTTAAGTTTCGTGCAGTCAGGCGGCGAGCGCCTCGGCCGGGGCGAGCGCGGCCTCCGCGGCGATGCGCCCCGTCTGCACCGCGCCCTCCATATAGCCTGGGAATGCGTCCGACAGCCATTCGCCGGCGAACAGCAACGGACCCGCTTGGGGCACCTGGACCGACCCGTCCTCCTCGATCGCGAACAGGGTGGCGAAACGGCTGAGCTGGCCGGGGCGGTAGTTGATGTAGGCGCCCTTCGTAAGCGGATCGTCGCACCAGCGGGTGCGGCGAACCCGGCCGTTGGGCCTGGGGAGGGCGGGGACGACGCGGCGGGCGGCGGTGCTGAAGCGGTCGGCGAGATCGGCCATCGAGACGCCCTGCGCCGCGGCGTCCACCTGATCTCCGCCGAGGAAGTAGCAGAGCGCGCCGGGACCGGCGGCGGGCGCGAGCGAGACGGCGTCCCAGATCGCGGCGAAGTCGCGGCCCGACCAGATCGCTCCGCCGAACCCGACCGAGCGGCGCCAGGCGCTCATGTCGTCATAGCCGACGATGAGCTTCTCGTTGCGGCCGAGATGGATCTGATCGATCAGCGCGCGCCACAGGCGGGGCAGCGGTCCTTCGATCCGAACCTCGCGAATCATGTTCGCCGGAAGGGCGACGATGACCCGGTCGGCGGTGACGGATTCGCCGTCGGCGAAGGCCAGCCGGACGGCGGGACCGGTGAAATCGAGCGCGGTGAGGCGCCGGTTGAAGCGGATTGCCGCCGCGTGCTCCGCCGCGAGATGGCGCGCGACCTGGTCCGAGCCGCCCGACACGACGTAGCGCTCATCCGAATTGGGGATTCGCGAGAGACGGCGGCCGTCGACCGTGGGCAGGTTGAAGAGGAGCTCGATCGCCGAGGCCTCGTGAGGCTCGGCCCCATATTCGGTGCGGATCGCCGCCTCGAGCGCGTCGCGCGCGTCGCCGGGAGGCAGGCGGTGGCGATCGAGATAGTCCTTGACGGAGAGCGCGTCGATTTGGGGCGCGAAGCCGAGCCGATCGCGATCGAGACGGTCGGCATCGGCGGTGATTCGAGCGGCGATCCCGCGCAGTGCCGCCGCGAGGCGGGCCTCGCCGACGAGGCCGCCGGAGCGGCCGATCTGGAACTCGTGCGAGGGTCCGAAAGCCTGGCGGTCGACGAGGAGGATTCGATAGCGGCGGAGCAGGGCGAGCATCTCCCGGTGATCGCTGTTGACCAGCTGCGCGCCCTCATCGAACGCGTAATTTTCGGCGAAGACTCCGCGCACCGAGCGGGTGCGGCCGCCGGCCGCGCCGCGCGCCTCGTAGAGCGTCGCGTCGATCCCGCGGCGGCGCAAAGTATCGAGCGCCGAAAGGCCGGCGAGGCCGCCGCCGACGATCGCGACGCTCGGGCGCTCGGCGGCGAAGGCGGGCCAGCGCGGCAGGGTCATGGCGCCGATTCCGCCGGCCAAAGCGGCGAGGACATGGCGGCGGGTGAGGCCATCGCCGCCGGGAATCGCCGCCGGCTCGCCGCGCTCGGCCAAATTCATCGCCCGAGCCCGATCCAGCGCGCGCCAGACGCCATCCGCTACCCGCATGGTTTCGCCCCCCTCAAGTCGAATCCGGGGCTCAGACTAACCCGAAGACGCCGCGGGCGCGAGAGGCGCTTGCCCGCCGCCCCCGGCGCTTGCTAGAGCCTGCACGCGCTTCAAGCAGGAGGAATGCTCGTCATGGCAGCCGAAGGCGACGCCAGTAAGGACTTCAAGGCCCATGAGGGCACCTACGCAGGCTTCATCGGCCTGATGAAATGGGGGGCGATCCTTTCGGTGATCGCGGCCCTGCTCGTCATCGTCATCATCCGCGCCTGACGCCGGGGTCAGGGGGCTTGAAGATCGCGGTCCTGAAGGAAAGCGAAGCCGGCGAGCGCCGGGTCGCCGCCACCCCCGAGACCGTCAAGAAATTCATCGTGCTCGGCGCCAGCCTGTCGGTCGAGACGGGCGCGGGCGAGGGCGCGTCGATCGCCGACGCGGATTACGAGGCGGCGGGGGCCAGCGTCGCCCCGCGCGCCGCGACGGTGAAGGACGCCGACATCATCCTGTGCGTGCAAGGGCCGGACGCGGATGCGCTGAAGGGCGCCAGGCCCGGGGCGCTGCTCGTCGGCGGGCTGAACCCGTTCGCGCGCCGCGACCGCGTCGAGGGCTATGCGGGGGCGGGGCTCGGCGCGCTGGCGATGGAATGGATGCCGCGCATCACACGCGCGCAATCGATGGACATCCTCTCCAGCCAGGCCAATCTCGCCGGCTACAAGGCGGTGCTCGACGCCGCGGCCGAATATGGCCGCGCCTTTCCGATGATGATGACCGCCGCGGGCACCGTCTCGGCGGCCAAATTGTTCGTGATGGGCGTGGGCGTCGCCGGGCTGCAGGCGATCGCCACCGGGCGGCGCCTCGGCGCGCAGGTCTCGGCGACCGACGTGCGCTCGGCGACCCGCGAGCAGATCCTCTCGCTCGGCGCCAAGCCGATCTTCGTCGAGGCCGTGAAGGGCATCGAGGGCGAGGGCGCGGGCGGCTACGCGACCGAGATGTCGGACGAATACAAGGCGGCCCAGGCGGAGCTGGTCTCAAGCCATATCGCCAAGCAGGACATCGTCATCACCACCGCCCTGATCCCCGGCCGGCCGGCGCCGCGGCTGATCAGCGACGCGCAGATCGCGTCCATGAAGCCCGGCAGCGTGATCGTCGACCTCGCCGTGGAGCAGGGCGGCAACGTGGAGGGCGCGGTGGCGGGCGAAATCGTGGTGAAGCACGGGGTGAAGATCGTCGGCCACCGCAACGTGCCGGGCCGGCTTGCCGCGGATACCTCGGCTTTGTTCTCGCGCAATCTCTACAACTTCCTCTCCGCCTTCTGGGACGGCGAGAAGAAGGCGCCGATGCTGCCGGCGGACGACGAGATCGTGAAGGGGGTTCGACTGACAGAGGGCGGCAAGATAGTCCACGAGAGGCTGCTGGCGTGAGGGGCTCCGCGGCCGCGGCCGGCGTGGTTTCGGCAGCGATCCTGTTCGCGCCCGGTTGCGGCGAAAGCCCCCAGAAGGGGCAGGGGGCGGACGATCCCGTGCGCCGGGCGAGCTTCCGAAGCCTCGCGGCGAAGGAATTCCTGCTCGGCTGCCCGGGCGGGGGCGAGAGACCGGAGACGCAGCGGCAGCTCGAGCGGCTCGCCGAGCTCAACCGGTTCGCGGACGAGAAGGGGGCGCTCCAGTCGCTCCAGCTCGCCGCCAACGATTGGGCGGGCGTCGGCCGCCACGACGCGCGGGCGCCGTGCGCGCCGGGCGAGGCTGCCTACCGCGCCGCGCTGGCGGATTTTTCGGACCGGCTCGACGAGCTGGCCGCGGGCATCGGGAGCTACCGGCCGTGAGCGTGCAATGTGAGGAATGGGCCTGATGGACTTCATTTCGATCCTGTCGATCTTCGTCCTTGCCTGCTTCGTCGGCTATTTCGTCGTCTGGTCGGTGACCCCGGCGCTGCACACGCCGCTGATGAGCGTGACCAACGCCATCTCCTCGGTAATCATCGTCGGGGCGCTGATCGCCAGCGCGGCTGCGGGGGTGCCGGGCGCGAAATGGCTCGGCCTCGCGGCGGTGGCGATGGCCAGCGTCAACATCTTCGGCGGCTTCGCCGTCACCGCGCGGATGCTCGCCATGTACAAGAAGCGGGAGCGCTAAGATGGAGCATGGCGCCGCGACGCCCGCTTGGGTGCTGATCGCCTATCTCGTCGCCGGGGTCTGCTTCATCCTTGCGTTGCGCGGCCTCTCCAGTCCCGTCAGCAGCCGGCGGGGCAACCGCTTCGGCATGTTCGGCATGGCGCTCGCGGTGGGGACGACCCTGATTCACTACCGGCCGCTCGCCGGCGCGCAGATCGACAGCCTGCTGCTCGCGGAAATCCTCGGGGCGATCGGCATCGGCGCAGTAATCGGCATCGTCACCGCGCGCAGGATCGCGATGACCGCGATGCCGCAACTGGTCGCGGCGTTCCATAGCCTGGTCGGCCTGGCGGCGGTGCTGGTCGGGGCGGCGGCCTATCTCAATCCCGAGGCGTTCGGAATCGCCTGGCGGATCACGCCGATCCTCGGCCCCTCGATCGTCAACATATTGCCGGTCAGCCGCGTGGAGATGGGGCTCGGCGTGGCGATCGGGGCGATCACCTTCTCGGGCAGCGTGATCGCCTTCCTCAAGCTCAACGGAAACATGTCGGGCAAGCCGATCATCCTTCCGCTCAGGCACTTCATCAATCTCGGCACGCTGGCCGCGATCCTCGGGCTGATCGGCTATTTCACGGTCGACCAGAGCCCGTGGGTGTTCTGGACGATCGCGGCGCTCAGCTTCGCGATCGGGTTCCTGCTGATCGTCCCGATCGGCGGCGCGGACATGCCGGTCGTCGTCTCGATGCTGAATAGCTATTCGGGCTGGGCGGCGGCGGCGATGGGCTTCACGCTGCACAACAGCGCGATGATCATCACCGGCGCTTTGGTCGGAAGCTCGGGCGCGATCCTTTCCTACATCATGTGCCGAGCGATGAATCGTTCGTTCATCAGCGTGATCGCCGGCGGCTTCGGCGGCGAGGACGCGGTCGCGGGCGGCGGCGGCGCGATCGACAAGCCGTGGAAGCGCGGCTCGGCCGAGGATGCGGCGTTCCTAATGAAGCAGGCCGAGCTGGTGATCGTCGTGCCGGGCTACGGCATGGCGGTGGCGCAGGCCCAGCATGCGGTGCGCGAGATGGCCGAGGTGCTGGAGAAAGAGGGCGTCGCTGTAAAGTTCGCGATCCATCCGGTGGCGGGGCGGATGCCGGGGCACATGAACGTGCTGCTGGCCGAGGCGAACGTTCCCTATGACGACATTTTCGAGCTCGAGGACATCAATGCCGAGTTCGCCCGCGCCGACGTCGCCTTCGTGATCGGCGCGAACGACGTCACCAACCCGGCGGCGAAGACCGACAAGTCGTCGCCGATCTACGGCATGCCGGTGCTCGACGTGGAGAAGGCCAAGACGGTGCTGTTCGTGAAGCGATCGATGGGCGGCGTCGGCTATGCGGGAGTCGACAACGAGCTGTTCTACCGCGACAACACCATGATGCTGCTCGCCGACGCCAAGAAGATGGTCGAAGAGATTGTGAAGGCGCTCGGCTGAGCGGACAGGAGGGGGAAGATGCTGACCGTTGGAACAATCGTCGGAGGCGGCTTCCGCCTGGTGAGGGACAAGCCGGTCGCGGTGCTTGTCTGGTGCCTGTGCTACATGGCCGCGATGGCGGTGATGAGCCTCGCCATGGGCCGCACGTTCGGGGCGATGGCTTCGGCCGGCAAGGATCCCGCCGCGGCGATGGCTCAGATGAGCTCCACGATGGGGACGTTCCTGCTCGTCGAGTTCGGCATGATGATCCTGTTCGTCGTGCTGTTCACCGCGACCCAGCGAGCCGTGCTGCGGCCCGAGCAGAGCGGCTTCGCCTACATACGGGTCGGCATGGACGAATTGAAGATGTTCGCGCTGGCGTTCGTCCTGCTTATCCTCCTCTATGTCGGGATGCTGATCGTCGGGATCGTCGGCGCGATCATAATCGGCGTGGTCGCGGTCGCGGCCGGGCCGGCGGCGATGGGAGTCTCGATGATCGTCCTCTTTTGCGCGCTGATCGCGCTGGCGATCTGGTTCGAGGTGCGGGTGTCGCTGATGTTCCCCCTGACGCTGATGACCGGCAATATCGCGATCGGCGAGGGCTGGCGGCTTTCGAAAGGCCGCTTCTGGGCCCTGTTCGGCGGCTATCTCGTCGTCGGCCTCATCCTGTTGGTGCTGTGGATCGGCGTGATGGCGGCGACGATGGGCCCCTATCTCGCCGCCCTCAGCCGGATCGGCAGCGATCCGCTCGCCATGCAGCAGGCGATGCAGGCGCAGATGGCCGAATATGCATCGATCACGCCGCAATCGATCCTGCGCCTCGCGCTGTCGGGCCTCGTCGGCGGCCTCGGCATGGCGCTGATCGGCGGCGCGGTCGCCACCGCCGCGAAGGAACTGACGACCGACCGCGAGGGAATGGCCGAAACATTCGCCTGAGCGGAACATATTCGTCCGAAGCGGAGCGGATCGCGCGACAGGAATCGCCGGATTCCGAGACTAAATGTCTTCAAGGCCCGGTGCGCGAGCCGGCGTTCGCTCCATCGCCCTCTTATGGCGGGCGGTTCCAATCGCCAATATTCTCAAATTTTCAGCAGCAAACCGCGGCCGGCCTGTAAAGTCGATCCGAATCGGACTCGAAAACGGTTCAACGGTCGCCCGCACAGGGCATTGTCCGTTTCGGATAGAAAAGGCGCGCGGCGCCGGAGGTGGGGATGGGCCAGAAAGCGCTGGGGGACGTCGTCTACGGCGCCTCGCTGCCCGTCTGCATTCTCGCCGACAGCGAGAAAGCGCTCAGTCGGATGCGCCAGTCCGCCAGCGCCGCCGGTTGCCGCCTCGCCTGCAGCGCGACGATCGACTCCTCCGGTCTTTTCGAGAGCGTGCCGGCCGCGGCGGCCTTGATCGAACTCGAGGGCGTCCTGGGCGACGAAGCGGCGCTGCCGCTTCTCGACTGGGCGCAGCACGAGGCGGCGAGCGGGGCGCGCCGGGTGGTGATTTCCGCGCCCGCGGCCCTGCTCGACCTGGTCGCGGCGCGGACGCCGCATTTGCATGTGACCCAGCTGTGCGAGGCCGGCGAGGCGGAGCGGGTCGCGGCGATCGCCCTCGCCAGCCAGTTGTCCCGCCAGCGCTTCCACGATGTCAGGCGCGAGGAGGCGCCCGCGATTCTGCAGCAGCTCACCGAGGACGTCGGCCGTATCGCCGCGCTCCTTTCTTCGCTGTCGGAGGATGAGGCCGTCGCGCTTGCCGGCGCGAGGACGGGCGCGAGGACGGAGGAGGGCGCGCCGATCGAGGCGCCCGTCGTGCGCGCCATCATCCGCGCGCGGCGGATGCGCGACCAATTCTTCCGCGGCGAGATATTCGCGGACCCGGCCTGGGACATGCTGCTCGACCTGATGGCCGCGCGCATCGAGGGGAAGCGAGTCGCCGTTTCGAGCCTGTGCATCGCCGCCGCGGTGCCGGCGACGACCGCTCTGCGCTGGATCAAGATGCTCACCGACCGCGGCCTGTTCATCCGCTCGGCCGACCCGCAGGACGGCAGGCGCGTGTATATCGAGCTCTCGGACGAAGCGGCGCGCGCGCTGACCGCCTATCTGCGGGCTGTCGAAAGGCTGGGCGTCTCGGTCATCTGAGGCCTTGCGAGCGGGCGGAGCCGATGCCACTTAGCCGCCGAGGGCGCTTAGCTCAGTTGGTAGAGCGCTTCCTTTACACGGAAGATGTCGGCGGTTCGAGCCCGTCAGCGCCCACCATGACGCGGTGCGCAGTACGCCGCACTGCGCAGCCTTGTCGGGGCGGCAAGGCGACCGCGTCCTCCGCCGGGCTGGTTCACGTCGGCTCTGCCCGACTCCGCACGCAGCTTGCGATCGCTTCGCGCTCGCTGCTCTGCGTGCGGGCGGCCTAGAGCCCCCTGATGAGCCTTACCGCCACCGCGCCCCAGGGGGGATCGGTGACCACCGTCTGTCGCTGTCCCGCACCCAGCGGGAGAATGTGCAGCTTGTCCCCCTCGCGGCCGATCAGGCGGCCGAAGATGAAGCGGCCCGCGGGGCGAGGGAGGAGGACGTCGCGATTGAGGGCACCGGCAAAGGCTTCGGGCGCGAGGCGCACCAGCCAGATCTCGTCGCCGGCCCGGTAGTCGCCGACGCTGGCGTTGACGGTGATCGCGACGAGGCCCGGCTGAGGCTGAGGCGGGATCACCACGCCTTCGCGGCGCGGGGCATGGGCGCCGTCGTGATCGAGCGTCGCCGCCAGCGGGATATCGTCGCGCTCCGGCAAGGTGACGAGATCGGACGCTTCCACGCCGAGCGCCTTGGCGATTCGGTTGAGCCAGCCGACCGAGACCGTGCGCGTGCCCGTTTCGAGCCGGCCGATCGTCTGCGGCGTGGTTGGGGGGTCGCAGCGGTTGGCGACGTCCTGGAGGGTCATCTTGCGCGCCCGGCGTACCTCGCGAATGCGGGTGATCATCGAAAACTCCCTAACCGTCCTGGTTCACCCTCTTTCCTACAACCATCCGTTCATGGCAAGATAAAACCTCAACCGATTCGCAAAAAAGATGGAGACCGACATGAACAGGATGCTGGCGGAGAGAGTGTTGCCGCAGGGGGAGGCGCGAAAAGCCACGAGACGGCCGGGTCGCAACGTGACCGTCAACCTCGCCGAGTCGCCGCTCGGCTGGCTTCGGGCGCGCTCGCTGATCAGCGCGCGGCAGCTCGATGCGGGAGAGAAGCTGCGGGCGGACTGGGAGCAGGCGGGCTACGGACCCAAGGTGACGATGGAATGGGGCCAGCCGGCGCGCGACAAGGCTTCGCGGCGAGCGCCTCCGCCGCTGCATCCGACGGTTCGCCAGACCGCGGCGCGGCGGCGGGTCGATTCGGCGATGAAGGCGGTCGGGACCGGGCTCACCGACCTGCTCTGGCGGCTGGTCTGCGCGGGCGAGGGGATGAGCGAGGTCGAGGCCGCGCTGGACTGGCCACGAAGCAGCGCCCGAATCGTGCTGTGCATCGCGCTCGACCGGCTTGCGGATCATTACCGGATCAGGTGAGGGGCGGGGTGGGGGCCGCCGCGGCACCATTGTGCCGCGACGTCGGACGGGCTCGGCGGACCCGATGTCCGCCGCCCCGCCGGCCGGCTTAGCTGACTCCGGGCGCAAGGCCGGGCCGCGGCGCGTCCGCGGCCTTGCTCCACGGTCAGCCGAAGCTGAAATCGCTGGCGTGGATCTGGTTGAGCTTCACGCCCTCCAGCAGGATCGAGTCGCCCGTTCCCCAACTGATCAGCACGTCATTGCCGATCTTGGTCAGCGTGAGGTCTCCGAAATCGTCGACGCCGGCGATGCCGTCGAGAAAGATCGTGTCCTTGTTCTTCTCGAAGTCGGTGATGCGGTCGTCGCCATCGCCGGGGCCGAAGCCGAACAGGTCGTTGCCTTTGCCGCCCGTCAGCACGTCGTCGCCGCCGCCGCCCCAGAGCGTGTCGTTGCCCTTGCCGCCATTGAGCACGTCGTTCCCGCCGGCTTCCGGGGTCGGTAGATCGGCGACGTCGCGATAGGCGACGATCGGGCCCGAGCCGCCGGTGCCGTGCGTGTCGACGGCGACCAGCCCGTCGCCGTAGAGCGTGTCGCCGCCGTCGCCGCCGCTCAAATTGTCCGCCCCGGAATAACCGGCGAGAAGATTATCGTTGCCGTCCCCGATGAGGTAGTCGTCGAAGGCTGAGCCGGAGAGATTCTCAAAGCCGTTCAGGGTCATCGCCCCCTGCTCGGTCGCCTGTGCTCCGCCCTGGAGCGCAAGCGAGACAGTGACTCCCGCGACGGTGATGTCGGTGCCGTTGCCGTGCAGCGAGAGCGTGTCGGTGCCCGTGCCGCCATTCACATTGTGGTTGCCGGTGCCGACCTGGACGAGATCGTTGCCGCCGCCGCCATTCAGTATGTCGTTTCCGGTGACGCCCGAGCCGTCCGAGCCGCCCCAGACCCAGTTGTCGCCGCCGTCGCCGGTTAGGACGTCGTTGAAGCGGGTGCCGGATACGTGCTCGATGCCGATTAGGGTGTCGTTGCCCTGGCCGGTCGCCTGGGCGATTCCGGCGATGTTGAGGTTGACGGTCACTCCGGCGAGGGCGCTCGGGGCGTAGGTGGCGCGATCCCAGCCGGCGCCGCCGTCGAGAATGTCGTCGCCCTGGCCGCCGTCGAGATAGTCGTCGTCATTGCCGCCCTTCATCGTGTCGTTGCCGTCCATGCCGCGCATGAAATCGTGGCCGTCGGCGCCGGCGAGGAGGTTTGCGCCGGCATCGCCGCGGGCAAAGTCGTTGAACGCCGAGCCGAAGAAATTCTCGATGCTCACCAGCGTGTCGGTGCCGCCCATGCCGTCGTCGGCGAAGCCGGAGCTGAGGTTGATGAAGACCGGACCCGTGCCCGAGGCGTAGCTCGCCGTGTCCGAGCCGCCGCCGCCGTAGAGCGCGTCGTCGCCTTCGCCACCCTCGAGCGTGTCGTTGCCGCCGACGAACAGCGGATCGATCAGCACGACATCGGAATAGGTCGCGATCGGCCCGGACAATCCGGTGTCGTGCGTATCGGCGATGATCCGGCCGTCGCCGTAGAGCGTGTCGTTGCCGAGCCCGCCCGACAGCAGATCGCTGCCGCCGTCGCCGGCGAGGACGTTGTTGGCGCCGTCGCCGGTCAGATTGTCGTCGCCGGCCGATCCGGAAAGATTTTCGAACCCGCTAATGGTCATGCTGCCAATGCCGGTTGCCTGGGCGCCGCCCTGGAGCAGCAGGGAGACGGTGACCCCGGCGAAGGCCGCGTTGTTTCCCCAGACGGAGAAGCTGTCGATGCCGGTGCCGCCGTCGGCGGTCACATTGCCCGGCCCGACCTCGACCAGATCGTTGCCGCCGAAGGCCTCGATCGTGTCGTCGCCATTCTCGCCCCACAACCAATTGTCGCCGTCATTGCCCTGGATGAGGTCGGCGAATTCGGTGCCCGAGGCATGTTCGATGCCGACCAGCGTATCCATGCCGACGAGGGTGTTCTGGGCCACGCCCTGGATGCGCAGGTCGACGGCGATGCCGCTCGTCGCGGTGACGAAGGCGATTCGGTCGAATCCGGCGCCGCCGTCGATGAGGTCGTCGCCCGGGCCTCCGCGCAGATAATCGTCGCCATTGCCGCCCAGCAGGATGTCGTTGCCGCCCTCGCCGCGCAGATTGTCGTGGCCGTCGCCGCCGTCGACCGTGTCGTTCCCGTCGCCCGCATTGACCAGATCGTTGCCGTCGAAGGCGGTTATGGTGTCGTCGGCGGGCGTCCCGATCAGGAAATCGTCGCCCGGGGTTCCGTTGATTATCGCCATGTTCAGGCCCTCCCAGTCAGCGGCCGGCGGCGCGGCGGCAGGAAGGGCCGCGGGCGAGGCGCTTGGTTGCAAGCGAATGGAAAATCGGGCGGCGCCCGATTCCCGGGACTCGGCTTGTTAAGCGACAATAACGGGTAGAATTGCGCGCTTCAATTCCGGGCCTTAACCATAAATGCTTCAATTCGAAACAAATGGCTGCTCTTGAGTTCGGCGCCAGCCCGGCCTAGCGTCGTTTCATACCGAAGCGGACAAAAAAGGAATCGCGTCATGATCGTCTATGGGTCGTCGCTGTCGCCGTTCGTGCGCAAGGTGCTCGCCTTCGCCGCCGAGAAGGGTATCGAGGTCGAGCTCAAGCCCTCGGGCCTCGGCAACAAAGATCCCGAATTCCTCGAGGCCAGCCCGTTCGGCAAGATGCCGGGCCTGAGGGACGGCGACTTCGCCATTTCCGATTCTTCGGCCATCGTCGCTTACATGGACTCGGTGAAGCCCGAACCGAACCTGATCCCGACGGAGCCCAGAGCGAGGGCGCGGGCGATCTGGTTCGACGAATATTCGGACACGATTTTGTTTGCTTGCGGGGGGAAGATGTTCTTCAACCGGATCGTCGCTCCGCGGTTTCTCGGCCAGCCGGGGGACGAGGAGATCGCGGCCAAGGCGGAGTGCGACGAGCTTCCGCCCCTGCTCGACTATCTGGAGCGGGTCATTCCCGAGAGCGGATTCCTGGTCGAGGACCGGCTGACCCTCGCGGACATTTCGGTGGCCAGCCCGTTCGCCAACCTCCAGCATTTGGGCGTCGTGCTCGACCCGGCCCGGCACCCGCGCCTCGAGGCCTATGTCGAGGCGATCCTCAGCCGGCCGAGCTTCGCGCCGTGGATCGCCAAGGAGGCGGCATTCCTTGAGAAGACCGCGGCCTGATGCGCGCCATCGCCAGGACCGTCTCGTTCCACGCCTATGCCGGTTCGGTGGGCGAGGCCGGCCCCCCGCGTCACGTCGGGCGCAAGGCCTATGTCGAGGCGATCCTCGGCCGGCCGAGCTTCGCTCCGTGGATCGCGAAGGAGACGGCGTTTCTCGAGAAGACCGCCGCCTGACGATGCGCGCCGTCGCCGAGATCGCCTCCTTCCACGCCCACGTCTATTTCGGCGGCGAGGGAGAGGCGGAGGCGGCGCGGCGGCTGCGCGAAGCGGTGGCGGAGCGATTCGCGGTTCGGCTGGGCGCCTGGCGCGACCGCCCGGTCGGCCCGCACGCCCGCGCCATGTTCCAGATCGCCTTCGCGCCCGGCCTGTTCGGAACGATCGTCCCCTGGCTGATGCTCAACCGCTCCGGCCTCTCGATCCTCGTCCACCCCAACACCACCAACCAGCGCCGCGACCATGTCGACGACGCCTTGTGGCTCGGCCCGGCGCTGGCGGTGGACGAGAGTGTGTTGCCGGACGGGGAGGGCGAGGCGGAGGGGGCTGGCGAGGTGAATACGGAGCCGCGCCTCGATCCGTAAAGGCTCAACAACTAAACAGAATCTTCGCTCTGATCGCTGTGATCAGGACTAAAGGTTGATCGGGTACACCCATGATCGCCCCACCCCCTTCGATGTCTCGCGATCGTACAAACTAGCGTTCGGATAGATCATGCTAGCTGGCCGCTTCGTCAGATGACGTAAATAATAGAGACCGAAGCCGACCGCCTGCGGCTTCGTGGCAAGCGGCGTCAAATAAATATTGGTGATCTGCCTATGCTTGCTAACAGTATCGACTGCTGTGGCGAGTGAGGATGCTATAACGAATGGGTCATTGGCGCTGCTGAAATAGACTTCGTCGCCAATCCGCGACCTCTCGGATCTCACCCGGTGCAACCGCAGGATACTTTCGTGATACATGTCCGCGCTCAGGGACGGAAATGAGTGGAGTTGGAGTATCCGGGCGGCCTCCTTCGCCTGAAGCGCATGGGATATCAGCTGATGATCGTAGCCGACCCCGAGTACCAACAAATCGCCATTTACGTCATTCTCGTGCGCACCGATATAGCCGGCGACTGATCGCACCTCGACGTCTTCACCGATCGAAAACCGGGTTTCGGCACGGCGCTTATAATGTTCGGGCTCCGTGTAAAGGAGGTCGAAGCTACGACACCCCTGGTCGTTCAAATAAGCCATGAGAAACAAAATTTGCGGCCGCATCATGCCGGTGATGTCGACGCACAGCCTTTGGCTGCTATCGAAGCCGATCTCCCGCATTCCCCGCGTGACGACCTCGTCTTCATGCCCTGCCTCGAGATGAACTGCGTTTTCGAGGTGAGATATCTCACCGGCCCCGTAGGCATATTCGGGTAACACCCACCACGCCCGCTTATTCGCCGGCACCGTTGTAAAGACCCGTTGCACGCGCTCGCTGTCGTTATAGGCAGAGACGAACAGATCCCAAGGCTCGGTCTCACCAGCATGCAGCCGATATTTCGCGTCGATGAGCGACTCGATTTCGATGTTCACGCTTGAAACAGCTCCTGAGCGCCGTCCCCGGGCGGACTCACTATTCTGTTCACCCGACGCTTGAAGATCGTCGGGAGCGTCGAGCGCAGGTCAGGATCGAGGATCGCATTGGCAAATTCGCCGGCTAGTTCGATTGATCCTCTGAGATGTTCGGACACCTCCCATCGCGGTGCAAGCATTGGCGCGAGCCGAAATTTCTCGTCGACGCGCCGATTGTTCTTGTTCCGGCGGCCTTCAGGCAACCGAATTAGGTACGACCAGTTCTCCGCAATCCTCAGCACTTTGCGGCTGTTGTCAGTCAGTTCGTCCAAGGCGACGCTGAACATGCACAGGTCGCACTCAGATGGCGCATGACCGAAACGCACTGTTCGGAAAAGGATGGCGATGCCTTCAACCGCTTCTCGAACGCGCATGCCGTCGCTGCCTGGTTGTGCGTCTTCCCAAAACCATGATGCTCCATCGCGGACACCGTCCGTCTGCGACCGGATCGAAATGACACCGCCTTCAAATGGGTGCTCGCCGGCAAATTGGGCGCGTCGATAGATGTGCTTCAAATTGGTTAGTAAATTCCGGGGGCTGCCCTGAGACAGCGTCACTAGCGTCGGGAATCCCGTGTAGGGTACACGTCGGCGAAAGTCATAATAGAGTTGCGCCAGAATGTCCGATCCCCAGTAGCTAATGAAATCGTGCAGCGCTTTACCCTCGTTTCGATAGCCGGCTGCCAACGCTCGCGCTTGATCACCAGCGTACTGCGCCAAGTCGATGGCCTGAGCGACGCTCTTCGGCCATTTTTTTCGAAAGTAAAAAGAGGACGCCTTTTCAAGAAACAGATGGTCCGGGACCGCAAGGGCAATGAGTACAGCCTCGACGTCGTCGTCGGCCATGCCAGGAATTAGCTTGAGATCATCCTTGAGTCGGCTGTGGAGGTAGCGGCGGCGATCGCTCTCGCCATGGGGCATCAGGTCGCGCTGCGCGGCCTCCCAGTAATTGGAACTGTCGAGAATCTCGAAGCACTGATCGAGCGCTCGATTGCCCTTAGTGTCCACGAGCGAACCGAAGGCCTGAAGCCGCTTCTGAACTAAGCTGCGAACCAGATTTTCATATTCCCGCGGCTGTTCGCGCAAGAGACGGTCGAGCTCGACTCTCTCATATTCGGCATTTCGCTTGATCGGCTCACCCGAACCAAGGGTCTCGTATGTCTTGACCCCATACAGTCTGGCGCCAAGCTTGATCGTGGCATTTCCTGAGCGATAGCGGATGAGCGAGTTCAGGAAGCGCTGTTGATCCTCGGTGAAGTTTTCCACTTCGTCGATGAGGTAAACGATCAGCACCTCAGCTAGCTCGGGCACTAGATCGGCAATCAAGCGAGGTATACCGAACACCAGCCGCCCTGGAGAAAAGGTTATTGTGATCTCAGCGGCCTTGCCCGAAAGCGAACTGTTGTTGACGGCAAAGTCGATGCTCTTTCGCGTTCGCGTCAGATAAGCGAGCAAGCTGGACACATCCCTGAACTCACCGCTCATCGAGATATCGAACAGGTCGGACACTCCGGCGGCAAACGCCGCTTCGTCGATTGGCTCGTGACGCTGAGCGCAGAAATCTCGCAGGATATCCACCAAGCTTGTGGCCAGCCAGAGCTCGAAATACATGCTGAAAATCGGATTCCAGTATTCGGCACTCAGCCCTTTTCCAGAGAACTTGTCCGTATTCAGTGCATTGGCAAGAACGTAGATGCCCAGATATCCATCTTGCGCAACCGCACGAGTCAGGCTGCCGTCTCGCCGAGCCGCCTGCACTGGCGCCGAGCAGTAGCGCATTAAATGCGTCTTGCCGCTTCCTTTGCCGCCAAGCAGGAGCATCGGCAGCCGCAACGTCGGCTTCAAGATACCAAGCAGGCCGCCGGGCGCGTCCGAAAAGTCGACCCAATGTTCCGCAATCTCGGCGTCCGAGAAGTCGGACGCCCTGTTCAGATCGAACGGATTTTCGTGGAGGCCCGGTTCGCGCATGTTTCTCTCAAATCTTTGGATAGCGCCGGAATGCCGGCGTCCACGCCTCCGACTCAGAACCCTCTGCCCAAATTATCGGAAGGGTATTGTCGGGGGTGTTGTGATGAAAGCCAAGCAACAGCTGACTATTGTCGTACCCTCCTGGATGGAGCGGCCGCAGCAGGTTCCCATACCACAGCGCTATCTCGCGCAACACAGCGCCATCAATGTGCGCCGGCGCCGCGCGCATGATCCGGGAGCCTTCCGTTAAGCAACGATAGCTGTCGTCTAATTCGAAAACGGCACCGCAATTCTGCCCGAACTTCGTCTGATCACGGACATTTTGGAGACCGTCAGTCGACGCAAACATCGAGAGGTAGTGAAGCTTGGCGTTTGAATTGAGCGCTAGAATGTCTGCTAGGATATTCGTAGAATAGTCGATCGCAGTCTTGCCAGAGCCGCAGATGTCATCGACAAAAACGTAGCGGTTAATATCGGGCTGGGAAAGCGCTCGACGGTGGGAGCCGTCGGGCAATTGCTCGTTCACGAAGACAGCAGCGCTGTCCATAAACAGACGCTTCCTCAGTTGGTTCTCCTGTCGAAAATAGTACAGTAGATGAACGCCGCTTTCCGATGGATTGCCGACGCCAAGAAATCGCGTTCTCGAGAGCGCGAGCTGGACTCCCTCTTCTATCTGCGCCTCGTCCCTCGTGTTGCCGAGCGATTGGCGCACCTCCTGGATCAATGGGATCATGAAAAGATCCCGATAGATTGCCTGAAGGAGAACGCGGGTCTCGATGTTCCCGATGTATAAAAACTGGGATAGGAGAAAGAGCGCATGGAGCTTCTCGACCCGCATGTCGATGCCAGAGCGACCATCGAAATTGGCCAGCCAAGCCTGTACTGCGGGCCACTCGTTCCGGCCTTCCCACGCGCGAAGCGACAGGATTGCCACCCGCTGTCGGAGGAGGTCCCATGTGTCCTCGGGGGTCGTCTCGCCATCGCCGGGAAGGATTGACCGGATATCGTCGAGGGTAGACACCGTCAGTTATCCTTGCGGAGCACGATCACATATTCACTGGCGATCACGCCAGCTGTTGCCGCGCGGCGCGTCATGAGCCCGCGCGATTTGATATCGTCAACCAGAGCGAGCCTGGTGGTCATTCCTAGATCGTGCAGCATTGTCTCAAGATATTGCGACGTGGCGAAACGGCGGCCGCACACCGTATTATCGCCGATGACCAGGATGAAGTGTCCACCTCGACGCAACACGCGCACCGCCTCGCAAAGCGCGTCCTTCATCTCCACGAGATAGGTCGATGCGATCAGCGCTCTTGTCGGGTTTTCTTTGCGAATAGCTGTTAGCAGATCGTCCGCGGCGGATATGCCCGTCTCGACAACATCATCGTGCTTGACGCGCGGAAAATGCTCGCGACCAATTGTCGCGTCTTCGAGCGGGCGTAATTGCCCCACACCGGCGATCCCCAACCACCCTAGGCTCAAGCTGGCCGCACGTACATATTTTTGCGCTCCGGCATAGGGTGGTGAGGTGAGCACCATACCGATGGTCTCGTCGGGCATGCTCTCGCCATCGACATCGCACAACCTGCGTGCGTCTTCACCGCACAGCCGAGCAAGCGCGCCTTGAGAACTCAATCTGCCGAGATTTGCCATTCGAGACTGGTTGGCCCTGAACTGCTGCTCAAAAAGTCGCCAAACATCCGGGGACGAACCCAGCCCGTCTGCATCGCGGCGCCTGACCGGCACGGAAAAGCGGGGATCCGCGAGGCTCGCCTTCCGCAAGGCAGCAGAGAAGGTGACCAGCAGGAATTCCCGCACTTCATTATTTGCGAAGTCCTCGATTGCAGCCTTAAGGCGAATCAAACAGGAGATCGTGGTCTCATCAAACCAACGCTCGAGGTTCACTACATCGGGCCGACGGCGCGCCCGTGTTTTTGCGAAGCGTTCCCCCACGAGTTGAAGCGCCTGACTCAGCGCCTCAGCCTCAATCTGTCGCGTCTTGCATGTTGCGATCAGTCTAGCGAGGGGGTTCGCGTCAGCATGAAGCGCATCCCGTCCGGAGAGGATGGTTTCCAAGGCGACCGTGCCCGTCCCGCCGAACGGGTCGAGCACGGCTTCGTCAGCGGCCACGAGCTTCGTCGTGGCGAGGAAGAAGTGAGCGATCTGCGGCAGAAGTTTGGCGGGATACGTATGGATGTGATGAGTGGCTCGCTCTCCCATCTTGATCCACGGAACTAGATCACGGAATGACACAGCGATTGGGCTACGCTCGGACTGGTAACGCCGCATCAGCGTCTCGAGGACTTGACCCGTATCGACGGGAAAAGCCTTGTCAGGGCCGGAGCGGGGCCCAACAGCTTTCGTTCCCGCTCCCGGCGTGCGAACTAAGCTCTCAACTTTTCGCGCGGGCGAGAATCCTCCTGCACTCACTTCGATTCAGCCCCTTGGTCCGCGACGACCCAAAGGGCTCGTCCTCCTGACTTCTAGATGACAGGTACGATTGGCTTAATCTAGCAGTACTCGTCTAGTTGGGTCCTCAAGCGTCGGAAACACGGTAAAGCGGGAGCGGACAAGGCGCTTAGCCCTCGCCGGGACATAACGGGCCGGACGTTTCCGCCCGGCCCGGCGGCCGCAAGGTTGCCCCTCGGTCGCCGGGGGGCTCTACATCGTCAGGCCTTCGGGCGAAATAGCATAATGACTTCAAGCGGTTGAACGGGCGCTTCGGAGGGTTGAGCCGGGGTCCGCAACCGCCCCTTTCGCGCTCCCTAGGGATTCTCCGCCGGAGCGCGAGGGGATTCTCCCCGGCGGTTTCTGCGGGTTTGCGCCGGTGTTCGGCGGCGCGGCGGCGCGCGACAACCGACGCCATGAAGCGGGCCCTGCTCATCGCTTGCGTCCTCTTGGGGGGGATCGCGGCTCCGGCCGAGGGGCGGATCTACCCGCCCGGGGAGATCGATCTCGGCGGCTCCCGCCCGAGCTGCGGGTGGGTGCCGGCCACGGTCGAGGACATTTCCGACATCGCCATCTCGACTCCGGGCATGATCCACCTCAATCCGGCGATCTTCCGCCTGCCGCGGCCGCTCCAGCTCTTCTGGTATGCGCACGAATGCGCCCACCAGCTCTACGGCACGAGCGAGGGCCAGGCCGATTGCTGGGCGGCGCGCAGCGGACGCGACCAGGGCTGGCTGCGCGAGGAGGATTTCGTGCTGATCGAATGGGCGCTGGCCGACAATCGCGGCGATTCGCGGCACCAGCCGGGGCCGCAGCGCGCGGCGCTCATCCGGCGCTGCTTCGACACCGACTCAAGCCAATATGCCGGGCCGCGCGCGCAGGGCCCGGGCCTTGCCTCCTATGCCGGCGGCCGGCGGAGGGCCGCCGCTTCCGTCTCCTACGACGAGAAATAAGGACGCTTTCCTCCCCATCGCCTTCCGGCGACAGGGCGGAAAGATTCGAGCGCTATTCGCAGCGGACCTCGCCGCGCTCGATCGCATAGCCGATCGCAGCGCCGCCGGCGGCGCCGATCAGCGTCCCGATCGTGTTCGAGCCGCGCGGGGCGATGAGGTTGCCGAGCAAGGCGCCGACCCCGGCGCCGACGACCAGGCCGACCGTGCCGTCGCGCCGGTCGCAATAATAGCGCCCGTCGGTGCCGCGGTAGATCCGGCTGTCCTGGGCGAGGGGATAAGCCTCGTAGGTGCCGGGATGGTAGAGCGCGTGATAGTCGCGATAGCCGGGATCGCCGGCGCCGGCATAGGTCGCGCAACCGGCCAGCGGCGCGAGGGCGATTGCGGCGGCGAGGGGGAGAAGGGCACGCATGGGGCTCACCTCTTGGGTTTTTGGTGCAACGGCGGCTCAATGCGCGGGGAGGGGGATGGTTGCGGCCGGGGCCAGACGCAACCTTATCCGCTAGAGCGGAAGGATCGCGACCAAACGGCTGCCGGCCGGCGTGGAATCGAAGATCAGGCGGCCGCCGAGCTCGCGCGCCCGCGCCCGCATGCTTGCGATTCCGACGCCGCCAGAGCCGGTCCCCGGCGCGGCGAGAGGATCGAAGCCGCAGCCATCGTCCTCGACCGAAAGGACGATCGCGCCGCGAATCTCCCGCAACACGACCCTCGCCGCAGTTGCTCCGGCGTGACGATGCACGTTCGTCAGCGATTCCTGAAGGATGCGGAGCAGGGGGACCTGAAGCGAAGCAAGCAAAGTGGGCCTTCGCACGCGCGCCGTGAAGCTCATCTCCAAGCCCGTACGCCGCGAGAAGCCCTTCGCGAAATGCTCCATCGTCGCGACCGTGTCGCTTTCCCCCGAATCGTCCGAATGAAGCACGAAGCTGAAGGTGCGGACCATTCGAATCGCCCGGTCGGTGACTTCGTCGGCCTCGGCCAATATGCCGCCCCGATGATCCGGCCCGGCGCCGCGCAGCTGGGCGCACAGCAACTTGATCGCGCTGAGCTCCTGGCACAGGCTATCGTGCATCTCGCGGGCAATGTGGCGCCTCTCCCGCTCCTGGCCTTCAAGCAAGCGGATCGCCCCTTCCCGCACCTCCTGCTGCGCCTGGATGAGAAGGGTCACGTCCTCGTGCGACACCAGGATCCGCCGCTCACCCTCGACGGGCAGGTTCGTCGCGGTCATCACGAAATGACACGGCGCGCCGCCGACCGGCATCTCATATCTCTGGCGGAACAACTCCGTCGTGCCGTCGATCACCTGGCCGAGGCCCAGGCGGCACTCTTCCGCTTCCGGGCATTGCGGGGCGGCATTTGTGCAGACCTCGAGATAGTTGAGCCCGACGCCGGCATCGGCCGCGGCAAGCCCGTTGCGCCTGGCGAAATTGCGCCACGCCCGGTTCACCAGGATGATCGACCCGCCGATATCGAGCACGGCGATGTTGGAGAGCATGGCGTCGATGAGCGACTGAAGCACAGGCAAGGGGCCGGAGTGAATCTGCCTCGCACCCCAGCTTTCCTGGATTCTCAAGACTTCCCCCTCGGCAGTACGCGCCAGCCTGTGCGACGATCATCCTACCGGGGAATAAGAGCGCGCCACTCGGTAATAACCCGGAGGGAGCGCGGCCGGAGAGGGGGATGAGGCGGGCCGGGGCGCGCCCTTTCCCTCGCTGCCCAAACCGCTCTATGCCCGGCGCGACGTCTTTCGGGTGGGACCTTCATGTTTCGTGCGCTTTACGACTGGACCTTGCGGCTCGCCGGCCATCGCCACGCGATCCGCTACATGGCCTTGATCTCGTTCGCCGAGAGCAGCTTCTTTCCGGTTCCGCCGGACGTGATGGTGGTGCCGATGGTGCTCGCGCGGCGCGAGCAGGCGTGGACGATCGCGGCCGTCTGCACGGTGTCGTCGGTGCTCGGCGGAATGCTCGGCTATGCGATCGGCTTCTTCCTGTGGGAGCAGGTGGGGGCGCCGCTCGCCCATCTCTACGGGATGACCGAGGGGATCGAGGGCTTCCGCGCCAAGTTCGACCAATATGGCGCGGCGATCATCCTCTTGAAAGGGCTGACCCCGATCCCGTTCAAGCTGGTGACCATCGCCAGCGGCTTCGCCCATTTCAACTTCGCCTTGTTCCTGGCCTGCGCGACGATCACGCGCGCCGCGCGCTTCTTCCTGCTCAGCGGCCTGCTCAGACGCTACGGCGAGCCGATGCAGGCGTTCATCGAGAAAAGGCTGACGCTGGTCGGATGGGCCTTCCTTCTTGTCCTCGTCGGCGGCTTTGCGCTGGTGGCCTTGCTCTAGGAGGGGCCATGACCCCGTCGCGGAGGCCCCCTATATTTACCGATGCCACCTGATTTCGACCGACGGCTCGCGCTTTACGTGCCGCTGGGCTAATAAAAGCGGGCTGAACGGCGGCGAGGGGAGCGGGCGTGGCGATTGTTTCGACCGAGGGCCCGGGCACGCACCTGCTGGTGGTCGGCGCCGGGGGCGGGAGCGCGGCCGCGGGGAAGCGCATTCTCGAGCCGGCGCTCCACTCCGCCGCCGCGCTCTACCGATGGTTCACCACCGAAAACAATCGCAATCCCGGGACGTCGCTGGCGAGCGTCGACATTCTCATGTCGCGCCCCGGCCCCACGATTCCTCCGGCCTGGTTCGGAGGACCTGGAGGCATTGCCGACCTTGAGCCGCCCACCTTCGCCGCTCTGGAAAGGGCTTTGGCCGGCTGGATGGAGCGGGCCAATTCCGACATCCGCAACATCGCGGTCTTCTATTTCGCCGGCTACGGACTCTACGGTGGCCGCAAGACCGCCTTGCTGCTCGACCAGCCCGACTTCCCGAACGCCCCGCCCGGTCATGAAATTGCGAGCTTCTACAATATCGTCGATGCGATGACCCACTGCACGGCCCGCAGCCAGCTCTATATCGTGGATCGTTGCCTGCCGCCTTCGCTCGAGGGGATGGAGGCGCGGAGCTTTTCGAAGCGTTCGCCGGATCTCACTTCGGACCCGCTACGTACCATCCTGGATTCCGAGGCGCCGGGGGAGCGCGCCTATTCACCAGGGTCCGGCGTTCCCAGCTTCTTGATGCAGTCGTTGCTCGGTGCGCTTGGCGCCCCAACGCCCACCGGCGGGCCATGGACCGCGCGAAGCCTGATGAGTGAGGTCGTCGAGCGGATGGTCGCGACAACAAGGCCTCTGGGCTTGAAGCCGCATCTTGAACGAGACGATATCGGTGACTTTGAGCTTTACTTCCTGCCCAAACCTCCACCGCCGCCGCCATCGCAGGTGAAACCCCAGCGCAAGGCGCGTAAGCCGAAGGCGACGCCCGGAAAGGCGGTCGAGGAGATTTCGACTACAGCCGGCCCCGAAGCGGTCGTTCGGGATGAAAGGTCGGCCGCCGAGGCGCCGGAGTCCGGGCTGGTCATGCTGGACGGGGGCCCGGCTGCGGACGCGGGAGCCGACGCGGCGGAACCGGAAGAGCGAGCCGACGCCGATCTCCAGCAAGTGGGCGAGTGGGAGCCACGCCCCGGGGTCGAGGCTGAGAACCAACTGCTCGCCCAGGCCGGTCACGACCCTATGGCCACTCGCGTCGGTTGGTTGACGGCCCGCCAGCGGGAGTGCCTGGGCCTCTTCGGCCTAATGGGCCTCTCCACCCAAGAAATCGCGGCGCGGCTCGGGATCGCGCAGGTCACTGTAAACCGGCATCTTCAGGCCGCTGTCGCCACTCTCGCCGTCAGAAGCCGCTCGGAAGCGGCGAAACTCCTCGAACGCTACGGCGGCTGGGTCGAGCCTCCCGCACAGACCCAGGGCGATAAGCCGAAAGCAGCTTCGATCAGTGCGTCCGCCGCCGAACCCAACACCCATTTCGTCACCGACGATCCCGAGGTCGAGCGCGACGACCTGAGGCGCGGGCCGCTGGCGATCGCGCTCGGGCGGCGATTGCACCGGATCTGGTGCCGGTCGAACGGAATCAAGGTGCCGGGCGACGAGGATGCCGTTGCCGGGGGCGACGAGCGTTCGTCATTCGTGCTTCACCTCGACGCGCCATGGGGCGGCGGCAAGACCAGCTTCGCCAATTTCCTCGATCGGGTGCTCAATCCCTTTCCGCGCGGCGCGAAACGGGCGGCCGACTTCCTCCATGAGCGGGCGGGGCAGGCCGTCGGAACGATCTTTATCGACGACCCGCCGGGCGACGGCAAGGAAGGCGGCACCGCCGCCCGATGGCCGGAGGATTCGCGGCGGCCGTGGATCGTGGTGCCGTTCAACGCCTGGCAGGCCGAGCATTGCTCGCCGCCCTGGTGGACCTTCTACCAGGCGATCCGCAAGGGCTGCTTCGCCGCCGTCTGGGCCGAGGGCAGGGGGGCTTCGCGGCCGGCGCAATCCTCGGCGCCGCCGGCCCCGCTGATCGAGGAGAGAATCTGGTCGTGGGCCGCGCTGTGGCGGCGCGAGCTCTGGTGGCGGCTGCGCAATCCCAAGATACTCGCCCGTCTCGCGACCTTCGCTCTCGCAGCCATCGCGCTGGTCGTCCTTTGGCGGTTCGATCTCGTCTTTCAGGGCGACAAGGGCCCGAATTTCAACGCCGGCAATGCGCTCGGCTTCGTTCTTGCCGGGATCGGCGGGATCAGCGGGCTGTGGGGTCTCGGCGCGCTGCTCACCGAATCGGTCGCGCCCGGCACCGACGATGCCGCCGAGCGGCGCAGCCTCGGCGGCGGCGACCCGTTCGAGCGGTTCCGGCGGCATTTCGTGCGGACGATGGCGGCGGTCCGGCGGCCGGTGATGGTGGTCGTCGACGATCTCGACCGCTGCCGGCCGGACTTCGTCGTCGACCTCGTGCGCGGCATCCAGACCCTGCTCAGGAGCCCGCGTGTCGTCTTCGTCATCCTCGGCGACCGCGACTGGATCGAGCGAGCGTTCGAGGCTCATCACGCGGCAATGAGCAAGGTCAATGTCGGACAGGAGCAGGAGTTCGGCGCGCGCTTCGTCGAGAAGGCGATCCAGATGTCGTTCATCCTGCCGGAAATGCCCGACGCGAGCCAGGACGCCTATGTCCGCCGGGTGCTGATCGGCCCGGGCGCGGTCGCGGCGGACGCCGCCCCACCTCCGCCCCCCGACATCGCCCAGCAGTTACGCGCGGAGTATCGCGAGACCGTCGCCACCGCCGAAAGCGCCGAGGAGCGCCAGCTGGCGGAGCAAGCCCTGCGACACAAATATGAGTCAACCATCCAGGCGATCGGCCGGGGTCTGGAGCACGCGTCGAACCAGCTGTTCGACTATAGTGCGAGCGACTATCGGGTGGCGCCGGACGCCGAGGCTGCCAGCGCCCAAGCCGACAAATTGCTCAGCGAGGAGCGCGCGCTGTCGGCCGCGGTCGACGAGAAGATGGGCCAGGCGCTGCTCCACCGGCTCGAGCCGCTGGCGCGCTTCTTCCCGCCCAATCCGCGGCAGATCAAGCGGATCGTCAACGCGATTACGATGTACACCGCCGTCGCCTATTTGCAGATGGAGATGGACGAGAGCGACGAGCGCGGCATCGAGCTGGCGATCTGGGTGATCGTCATGACCGAATGGCCGAAGACGTGGCGGGTGCTGGCGAGCTGCCCTCGGATCGCCGACGTCCTTGCCGAAGCCGACCCCAAGGCGGCGCTCGACAGGATCGACGAGAGCGAGCTGCCGGGGTCGCGGGAGGCGACCCTCAAGGAGGTGAACCGAATCCGCGCCGACCCCGATCTGCTGGCGCTGATCACCGCGGTGGACGAGGGCCGTCCGCGCCTGCGCACCAGCTCGGTCGAGGCATTCGTCCGGCTGACACCGCTCTACAGCCGCAAGCAACGGCTGGAGGAAGCAGGAGATGCGAAAGGGACAGGCCGCGCAGAATTGTGACCAATGGGTGGTCTGAGCCTGGACAGTTCCCGGCGGACCGCATCCGCGAAAATCGGGCAAGCGGGCCGATAGCCGTCTGACAAAACTCTCGGATTCTCCCGGCCCTCCGGGTAGGTCCCGATGGACCCGGCGCGGCGAAGGTGGGCGTCTGCGCGGCCATGAGCCTCGTGCCCGAAGCAATCACCAAATTGCCGGTCGATGCGGACCTGCTGCCGATCCTGTTCGACTATTCGGCGAGCTTCGTCTGGGCGCTTTCGGGGGCGCTGATCGCGGCGCGGCGGGGGTTCGTGGGGATCGGAATCCTGACCGTCGCCATCGCCTCGTCGATCGGCGGCGGGCTGCTTCGCGACGTGCTCCTGCTCCAGCCGCCGGTCGCGGTGCGAAACCCGGTCTATCTCGAGCTGGCGCTGGTCGCGTCCCTGCTGGTGGCGCTCGCCGGGCGGATCGTCGACCGCTCGCGGGTGGTCGGGCCGGCGACCTACCTCACCGACGCGCTCGGCGCGGGCGCCTATGCGGTGGTCGGGGCGAACCTCGCCATCGCCGCCGGCCTGCCGCAGGCCGGGGTGATCTTCGTCAGCGTTCTCAACGCGGTCGGCGGCGGGCTTCTTCGCGACGTGCTGATGCGGCGCGTGCCGGACCTGTTCAAGCCGGGAATCCCCTTGGGCGGCGCGGCCTTCGTCGGCGCGATCTTCTTCTCGCTTCTCGCCATCCAGCTCCGCCTGCCGCAGACGCTCGCCGCGTTCATCACCGTCGGCAGCGTCTTCGTGATGGCCGGGGCGATGCTGCAGATGGGCGTCCGCTCGCGGCCGCTGGAATCCTTCCGGGAATATTGGGAGGGGCGGGAATAGGGGGGCGCTCTGGCGAAGCATCGCGCCGTCATTGCGAGCGAAGCGAAGCAATCCAGTTCGGCCTCGGAGGCTCGCTGGATTGCTTCGTCGCTGCGCTCCTCGCAATGACGGAGGAGGGTTCGTCATTGCGAGCGGAAGCGAAGTAATCCAGTGCTGCGGCGGAGGCCCGCTGGATTGCTTCGTCGCTACGCTCCTCGCAATGACGGAAAGGGGATTGCCTCCTTGTCGTCGTTGCGGGGGAAAGCGGAGCGCGCCAGATCGAATCGATGAAGCAGCCTGCGGTCTACATCATTGTCAGCCGGCGCAATGGCACGCTCTACACGGGAGTCACCTCCGATCTCGTCCGGCGCATCTGGCAGCACAGGGAAGGCAAGATCGGGTTCGCCGGAAAATATGACTGCAAGCTTCTCGCCTGGTACGAGATCCACGAGGACATGACGGCGGCGATCCTGCGCGAGAAGCAGATCAAGGCCGGGTCGCGCAAAAAGAAGCTCGCTCTGATCGAGGCCATGAATCCGGCTTGGGCGGACCTCTATGAGTCGATCATCCATTAGTCCGTCAGGCGCGCCATTGCGGGCCTGGTGAACCATCCGCGAGGTCTCGGAGGCCCCTGGATTGCTTCGTCGCGACGCTCCTCGCAATGACGGGTTTTTCGTCATTGCGAGCGTAGCGAAGCAATCCAGTGCTGCGGCCGAGGCCTGCTGGATTGCCGCGTCGCTTCGCTCCTCGCAATGACGGCTTTGGCTTAGTCACGCCTCGTCCTTGCGACCTCCTGTTCGTGATTGCCGGGGGCTCGCAATGACGGGCCTGCACGTGCCTCCGTTCCCCCGTGCATCGCCCGGCCCGGGCGCCTATATCCCCTTCTCTTCCTCCCCTTTCGGATGCCGCCATGACCAGGCCCATGAAGATCGACTTCGTCTCCGACGTTTCCTGCCCGTGGTGCATCATCGGCCTCAGGGGGCTCGAGGAGGCGCTGGCGCGGCTCGGGGATCTGGTCGCGGCGGAGATTCGTTTCCAGCCGTTCGAGCTCAATCCGCAGATGCCGGCCGAAGGGCAGGACCTCGCCGAGCATGTCGCGCAGAAATACGGATCGACGCGCGAGCAATATTTCGAGCGGCGCGAGACGATCCGCGAGCGCGCCGCCGCGCTCGGCTTCACGATCGCCGCGGGCTCGGCCGCGGGGCGGGTGTGGAACACGTTCGACGCCCACCGGCTGCTCCACTGGGCGGGAATCGAGGGGCGCCAGCGCGGCCTCAAGCTCGCCCTGTTCGAGGCCTATTTCACGCAGGGGCGCAATCCGGGCGACCATGAGGTGCTGCGGCAAGCGGCGGCGAAGGCCGGGCTCGATTCCGACGCGGCCGGCGAAGTGCTGTCGTCCGGCCTTTATGCCGAGGAGGTCCGCGCCGCCGAGCGCCACTGGCAGGCGCAGGGCATTTCGGGCGTGCCGGCAATCATCATCGACGACCGCTATCTGATATCGGGCGGGCAGCCGGCGGAGGCCTTCGAAAGCGCGCTGCGCCGGATCGCCGCCGAGGCGCCAGCTGGAGCCGGAGCGCGGACGCGCGAGGAGACGCCGCAGCATTGAGCAGGGTCATCCCTCTCCCATGGGGAGAGGGTAGGGTGAGGGGTTACTGAGCTCGAGGATCGCTTCGGACGCCGTAGCCCCTCACCCAACTTCGCCTAGGCTCCTTCGTCGCCAAGGCTACGTATCCCTCTCCCATGGGAGAGGGGTGCAGAATTCATTTCGAGGGTCGTCGAAATGAGGCTTGACGCCGGCGCATTCTCGAGTCATTTCGAGAATGATGGAAACGACCGCTGCATCCACCGTCCAAGCGCTCGCCGCCCTGGCCCAGGAGCATCGGCTCGCTTTGTTCCGATTGCTCGTCCAGGCCGGGCCCGAGGGGATGGCGGCGGGGGCGATCGCCGCGGCGCTCGGGGTGCCGAACTCGTCGCTCTCCTTCCATCTCGCCCAGCTGAGCCGGGCCGGGCTGGTCAGGCAGGAGCGGCGGCACCGGTCGATCCTCTATTCGGCCGATTATGGAGCGATGAACGCGCTGGTCGGCTACCTCATGGAAAATTGCTGCGGCGGGCAGGAATGCGCCCCCGCCGCCGTCTGCGGCGAGGCCGCGCCCGTTCAAGCGAAAAGGAAATCCGCATGAAGCGCCTGCACGTCCATGTCGGAGTGAGCGACCTCGATCGGTCGATCGCCTTCTACTCCACGCTGTTCGGCGCCGCGCCGAGCGTGGCCAAGGCCGACTACGCCAAGTGGATGCTCGACGATCCGCGGGTCAATTTCGCCATTTCGAGCGGCGCCCACGCCAGGAACGGGATCGAGCATCTCGGCATCCAGGCCGAGGATCCGGTCGAGCTGGCCGAGGTCTATGGGCGGCTGGGCGAAGCCGGGCGGCCGGTGATCGAGGAGGGGGCGACGACCTGCTGCTACGCCAAATCGGAGAAGAGCTGGGTCAGCGATCCCGACGGCGTGGTCTGGGAGGCGTTCCACACGACCGGCGAGGCGACGATCTACGGCGACGCGCCTGAGCTTGGGGCGCTTTCCGAGAACGCGGCGGACGGCGCGTGCTGCGCTCCGCAGATCCCCGCGGCCGAGGCGAAGCCGGGCTGCCGCGGCTGATGGGCGAGCGGCCGGGCCTGAGGCGGCGGCTCGCGGCCGAGGGGATCGGGGCCTTCTTCCTGTTCGCCACGGTGATCGGATCGGGGATCATGGCCGAGCATCTTTCGGGCGGGAACGACGCCGTCGCCCTGCTCGGCAACACGATCGCCACCGGGGCGATATTGTTCGTGCTGATCGCCATGCTCGCCCCGATTTCCGGAGCGCACATGAACCCGGCGGTGAGCCTGGTCGCCGCGTGGCGGGGCGAGCTCGGCTGGGGCGAGGCGGGGGCCTATGCGCTCGCCCAGCTCGGCTGCGGCATATTGGGTGCGTGGGCGGCGCATTTGATGTTCGATTTGCCGGCGCTCCAGCTTTCGGTGAAGGCGCGGACCGGGCTGGGGCAGTGGGCGGGCGAGGCGATCGCCACCTTCGGCCTGATCCTGACGATCCTCGGCACGGGCCGCCACAGGCCCGATTGGGTGGCGCCGAGCGTCGCTCTCTACATCACCGCCGCTTACTGGTTCACCTCCTCGACCAGCTTCGCCAATCCGGCGATCACCGTGGCGCGGAGCCTTTCCGACAGCTTCGCCGGGATCGCGCCGGCCAATGTGCCGGCCTTCGTCGCCGCGCAGCTGATCGGGGCGGCGGCCGGGGCGGTGGTGGGGCGGGGGTTGTTCGATGAGCCGGGAAGGGTGGCGAGCGGGGCCGGGGGCGGGAGGCGTTAGGGTACAGCGACGTTCAATTTTCATCGTCATTCCCGCGAAAGCGGGAATCCAGCTTTCTTCAACCGCTTACGAGAAGAAAGAAGCTGGACCCCCGCTTTCGCGGGGGTGACGGGTGAGAGAATGTCCTGAGCTGAACAAGACTTGCGCCGAATGGCGACGCGCTCAAGATCCCGTCAGATCAGGATGGTCGGGCCGTGCGGGGCCAATGCGGGGGAATCCACGCCGTGGAAGTGGAGCGAGAAGAGGAGCAGGCCGGCCTCGTCGGTCACCTCCATCTTCCATTCCTCGCCGTTCCAGAAGGCGCAGGGATCGCCGCGCAGAAGATCGCCGAAATAGCGCACGGCATAAGCGCGGGCCGCGGCGATGTCGGGCAGCTCGGTGCCCTCGGCATCGGGATGCTCGCTCCCGTCATGGACGTTGAAGAAGAATCGCGGCATCGCTGCGGCCTCCGATTCCCCCCTTTACACGGATCGGACGGGACCGGACTATAACATGGATGGAGCCTAGTGGGGCACGTTGCCGCGAGCCGGAGGCGCCACGTAGCGCCCGGCGGCGGCTCCGCGGTCGCCGGGAGTCAGGCCCTGCGGATTGGTCTGGCCGATCTGGGCGTCCTCGGTGCTCCGGCGCTCGTTGCGGCGATTTTCCTCCCACTCGGCGCGGGTCGCGCAGCGGCGCTGGCGGGCGAGGCGCGAGCCGATCGTGCCGACGCTGCGGCAGATCATCTCATTGGGATCCGGCGACGCCGCCGTGGCGGGCTCCGCGGCGATCAGGGCGAGAACCAGAAACATGAAACTTCTCCTGCGCGGACGAGGCGGCGATTGTGCGCCGCGGGCCATTCGGCGTCAAGTATCGGGGGTGGCAAGGCGGGCCGGCCCTGATAGGGTGGCGGCGCCACTTTTCGGGAGCCTTTTCATGAAATCGAAGATCGCCATCGCCCTCGCCGCCATCGCCTTCGCCTCGGGCACCGCTTATGCCGCCGTCCAGGCGATGGGCTGCTGCGACAATTGCTGCGACGAGATGCGCCAGCATCATGGGGATCACGCACGGACGCCGGCCCCGGCGCCCGCGCCGCAGCATTAAGGCGGCGGCAGCCGGTCCGCCCGTCGGGCCGGCGCGAGGCCCGATCCGCGCCTCAGCCGAGCCGGTCGCCGCAGGCGCGGCAGACGATTCCGCCTCGATCGTGCAGGGCGAAGGCCCCTTCGGCGGCGACGAGGATCGGATCGGGATCGGGAAGGCCGGGCGGCGGCGGCGCGGACGGCTCGAGCACGATCAGTCCGCGGGCTCCGCAGTCGCAGATTTGGGGCAGGGCGAATCTTTTCATGCTTTTTCGATCGGGCGCAGCATTCACGGGCTGCGCCATAAAAACCTTAAACCAGGTTAAGTGGCTGAAATAGAAGCACAGTTTGCCGCGCCCGGAGGCGATCCCGTCGAGTAGAGGGTCGCCGGGACGGCCGGCGCCCCGGCGTTGCCGCCTTCGGCGAGGATCCTGGCGTTGGGCACGTGGAGGCGGCAGCGGACGCCGTCGGCGGGAAAGGTGAGTTCGACTCCGGCGATTCCCGGTTGCGGCCGAAGCAGCCGCGAGCCGAGGCCGCGCCGGGTCGGCGCAAGCACGACCGGCCCGTCCCGCTCGCTCCATTCGAGGACGAGGAGGCGGCCCTTCTGCCCGGAGCCGGCGGCCAGGCTCCAGACGAGGTCGACGCTTCCTTGCGGATTCGAAAGCGCGCCATATTTTACGGCGTTGGTGGCGAGCTCGTGGAGGGCGAGGACCAGCGGTACGCAGCTTTCCTCCCTCAGCGTGCAGGCCGGCCCGTAAAGGTTGATCGCCCCCGTCCGGTTGAACGGGCCAAGCGCGCGCGCGGCGAGGTCCGGCAGCCGGCAGGTCTCCCACCGGCCGCTGGTCAGGATGTCGTTGGCGTCCGCCAGCGCCCGCAGCCGGCTCTGGAACAGACGAAGCTCGGCCGCCGAGCAAGGCTCGCGAAAGCTTTGCGTGGCGAGGCCCTGGATGACGGCCAGCGTGTTGGTCACCCGGTGCTGAAGCTCGCGGTTGAGACGGGCCTCGAGGCTTCGGCTCGCCTCGACCTCCGCGACGTTGCGGCGCAGGGTCTCGGTGAGCAGGACGATGAGCAGGGACGAGAAGACGAAGGAGACGGCGCCGGCGGTGTCGCCCGAGCCGGCGAAGAAGGTGAAGCGCGGCGACATGAAGAGGAAGTTCGCGACCGCGGCGCTAAGGAGCGTAACGACGAGCGCCCGGCGCCAGCCCAGAACGATCGCCGACAAGAGGACGAAGGGATAATAAGCGACGAAGGTGGTGCCCGCGACCCAGGAGTCGATCCCGGCCCGCGCCAGGGTCGGCAGGGCGACGGCCAGGGCCATGCAGAAAAGCGCGGCGAGGCCGCGCGGCGGCGCGGCGAGGATCCGGCCTCGGAGGAAGTGCAGTCGGGTCATCGTTGTTCCGCAGGAAGCGAGGGACGGAAATTGCGCCGGGCTCCTTCGGAAAATCGAGGTCCTCGCCGGCGTTCGCCTAGACCGGACGGCATGGCGCGGCTTCACAAGCGGCGTCAGATCTTTCGCATCTCGCGACAGGCCGCCGCCGGCGAAGGGCGTCGTGTTTGCGGCGAGCCGGCGGTCCGCCCTTTCGCTTCTCCCGGTGCGACAAGTCCGAGAAATTCAGAGCATTGCCGAAGTAAAGCGGGCCGCAGAGAATGTTCCGTGTTCGAACAGGAATAGCCGGTGAGAACCGCCGACCGCGACCCGGAATAAGATCGCTATCCTCATGATGCCGTGCTAGGCCTCGCCCATCACCTGCGTTTTACGCAAGCGCCCCGTGACTGAGAGACACTTCGCGCTCCCGCTTGCACAGACAAGGTGATCTTTCGATGGACAAGAAATATTGGATCGGCCGCAAGCACGCTTCGATGCGGATGGCGCGCGCGGCGACGAGCGCCGAGGCGCGGCTCATCCATTACGATCTCGCCGGCCGCTACAGCGTGAACGCCGCGAACGCCGTGCCTTTCATGCTGCCCCGCAAGGCGCCCAGCGAGGGCGAGCAGGCGGCGCTTCAGATCCACCTTCCTCCGCCTCCCGGCCGAAAGATCGCCGAGCGGCCGCGCCTTCGACCCCGCTTTCGCCAGGGAGCCCTGCGCAAGGCCAAGACCGACTGAGGGGGCGCCGAGCGTCCCGGCGCCGGGGGGCGTCGGGGCGCTCCGGCTGTCCCGGCTCATCTCGTTACGCCGCGCGGGCGGCGGCCCTGTTCCCGGCTTTCTGCTCGATCCGCTCCAGGAGATCGGCGCGCGCGCTCCACACGGCGGCGCTGTGCTCGAGGCGCACGCGCATGTAATCGCCGCCCGGGGCGCCGGCCCCGACCAGATTGGCGGCGGCGTTGGCCCGGCAGCCCACGGCCGTATCCTCGGCGCGCTTGCCGGAGCGGGCGATATGGCGGGGCGCGGCCGGGCTCGCCTGCGCGGCAGCCTCGAGGACCTCGTCCCCGACCATGACCTGGAGCGTGGTCTCGTCCAATATGCGGCGCGGCCCCAGATCGACTCTTCGTCTTCTCATCGGCTCGCTCCTGAACGGGCGCCGAGGCCGGGGCGGCCTCGTGCGAAATAGGTGGGCGGCGGCGTCGGCCTCATGCGAAGCGGCGACCGCTGCCTGCCCGATATGGGGAGTCGGCCGTTCAGTTACAACGCGAGAAAGCTGAACAAAAGCGATTCGTCGAGGGCGTGGGCTGCCCAACTTGATCTAAGGCAGGGACCTTGCCCCCCCCCCCCCCGCTAATCAGGCCAGGTGCGTTTCTACATGCATATCTGCAACGGCACCGGCTTCGTCGAGGACGAGGAGGGCAGGGATCTGCCGGACGAGGCGACCGCAAGGAGCGAGGCGATCCTCGCCGCCCGCGACGTGATGGCGAGCGATCTGCGCGAAGGCCAGCTGGACCTGAACTCGTTCATCGAGGTGGAGGACGAAGCCCACAAGCTGTTGTTCACGATCACCTTCGGCGACGCCGTGAACGTGATCGAGCGCCGCTGAGCGCGCTCTTCCGGCGATTTGCGCCCGGCCTCTTGCGGACGGCGCGCGCCGGTGAAAGGGTGGGCGAAGGGGGAAAAGACGATGCGGGCGGCGTGGACGGCGGGGCGGATGGTTTACGGCGCTTTCTTTCTCGCCACCGGGATCTGGATCCTGGTCTCCGTCGCCACCGGCCTCGTCCCCGCGCCGACGCAGCCGACTCCGGAGGCGGGCGCGTTTATGGCGGCGCTCAGCCGGGCGCGGTTCGTCGATCCGATGCTCGCTTTTTCGTTCGTCGCGGGGGGCGGGTGCCTGCTGCTCGACCGGACCGCGCCTTTGGGGCTCGCGCTGCTCGCCCCGTCGGTCGCGGTGATCCTCGGCTTCCACATGTTCCTCAGCGGGCAATATCTTTGGGGGCCGTTCGTGGCCGCTTGGTTCGCGCTCCTCGCCTGGCGCTACCGCCGCCGCTTCGCCCCGCTGTGGACCCGCCCGGGGGATTAGCCGCGGCCAAAGCGGGTTTGTCGCCGGAGCCTGCCGGTCTGCTATCGACCCCATCGCGGACGCTAGTCCCATTCGCCATCGCCTTCCCCGCACAAGCGGCTCGACCGGCAGCGCAGCAGTTCCTCCATATCCTGGCGAATGGCGCGGACGATTTGGCAGTCCGCGCCGGCATCCACGCGCAGGACCACTGCCATTGGAGGGTTCGGATCGGGTATGTGGCCAAGATCTCCGCGTAGGGCAGAACGGGATAGCGGGTTGCCGCTCCAGCGGAGGCTATTGTCCGCCTCGATCCGGACGGAGCTGATAATCAGGTGATGCCAAAGGGGATAATTGCCCGGGTTGTCGCCGGGCCTCCTCCAGCCCGGCCGTGGTTCGCTGCATGATTGCGAGTAGATCGCTCCGGGCTTTAGAAGAATGTCCGATCCCCGCTGTTCACCGCAGCCGCCGACAAGAACAAGGCCCGCCGTTGCAACGAATGACCACCGCTTCATGTCGTGCCGTTTGGCAGCTTGCAGCGTTCGCGGCAACGTCCGCTTTCCACCCATTGCGGACTTTCACCCGATGATGGATGGCTGGATAACCGGGGGCATAGCTTCTACCACGAAGGCCGATGTCCGTCCTTCGCCCATTGCGGACGTGCGCAATCTGGTGGATGGCGCTTTGGGGGGCGCACAGCCGATGAGTGGATTCCAGCTTTTTGCAGGCATTTTCGCGATCGTATCGATCGCTGCCAGCGCGTTGGCGGTTTGGCGCGTCGCCACGGCACCCGGCGCCAAATACAAGCCGCTCTGGATCGTCGGTTCCCTGTTCGGATTTGTCGGCTTTGCCACCACCTTGAACGCGCCCGGCGATCTGTATCTGCAGTTCGGAATACAGATACCCGTCCTCCTCATATGGAGGATCGGCGGCGGCGGCATTCTGCTCAAGACGCTGTTTCCGCTCGTCGCGATCGTGGCACTCGTGAGGTTCCACCCGCCCACCGGTCGTTCAGGCGAATAGAGCCAGGCCTGCTCTGGCCGGACCCTGCCGAACGGCCGCCTTCAACCCATTGCGGACATTTTGGCGGCGAGGGCGCAGGCCTCGCCTTTGCGGCCGGCCGGGGGCCTAGTCCCGCCGTGCGGCGAGCGTCGCCGCCCGATCGAGCAGGGCCTGGCGCTCGGCGGGGCCGAACCAGCGGCCGTTGGCGACGACGGCGTGAATGCGCCGCGCGTTGGAGACGTCGTCGAGCGGGTTGGAGTCGAGCAGGACCAGGTCGGCCGGCTCTCCGGCCGCCACCGCGCCGGCGGCGCGGACCCGGGGAAAGAGCCGCCTTATGATCCGCGCCGGGGTGATTGTCGCGGCGGCAAGCGCTTCGCGAGGGGTGAGGCCGGCGCGGACCAGCCATTCGAGCTCGTCGAGCAGGGTCGCGCCGGGCAGGGCGCCGGGTGAATTCTCGGCGATCGTCCCCGCCATCAGCGGCACTCCGGCGTCGCGCATGTCGCGGATGTCGGACCACAGGCCGTCGCGGGACTGGCCGTCGACGGCGGTGGGCGGCGGGGGAGGCAAAGGCGGCTCGGGAAAGGCGTAGATCCGCCGCCGGTCGATGATTGCGGCATTTTCCTGCCGCGCCCACATCATCGTCGCCATGTTCGTCGTCACCGGCGTGCCCGCTCGCGCCATGGCGGCGAGCGCGGCGCGATAGTAATTTTGGTCGCGGAGCGAGCGAAGCGGCGCGAAGAAGGCGTACATGCCGTCGCGCGAGGTGGCGGTGGCGTTCCTGAACGCGCTGTCGCGGTAGAGGCGAAGGAACTGGGCCCGTTCGGGCAGTCGGGCGGTGCTTCGGTAGAGGTCGACGAAGTGATCGAACCCGGCAAGGCCGAGCCGGGCGGCGTCGGCCCAGCTGCTGACGATCGCCCCGGTGACCGGAAGCCGCAATTTGCGCGCTTCGGCGATGATCGCGGGCAGGCGCTGCTCGGGCAGGTTCTGGACCACGCGGATGTAGTGCGCGCCGCCGCGGGCCGCCTCGGCGACCGCAGCCCGCGCGGAGTCGTCGTCGGCGATTTCCAAGCGTTGGGGCGATGCGCCCGAGAAGGTGCTGTCCAGGCTGCTGCTCAGGCTCCTGGTCGTCCAGATCAGGCGGGGGCCGACGATCGCACCGCTCGCGATCTCGCGTTCCAGCCTCGCCACCTCCGCCGCGGGCAGCGCCGTTCCGAGGTCGCGCGTGCCGACGACCCCGTGGGCGATCATCAGCTCGAAGGCGCCGGGCACGCCCGTCCTTCGCCCGTCGAGGACGAAGCTGCCCATGTCCCACAGGCCGGGCATGGCGAAGCGCCCGCGCCCGTCGATCCTCCGCGCATCGGCCGGGACCGCGGTGCGCCGGACGTCGCCGACCGCGCGGATCGTGCCGTCCCGGATCACGATCGTCTGGCCGGGGCGAGTCCTGCCATGGGCGATGTCGAGCACCGTGACATCGGCGATCGCCAGGGTCTCGGCGCGGGCGAGGCCGCTCGCCGCCGAGAGCAACGCCGCCAGCAACAACAGAAACGGTTTCAATGGCCACTCCCGGCGCAACCGCGGAATAATGATGCAGCTTAGGGGCAGGGACGTGCGCTTTCCAGCCATGGCGGACAGGCGGCTATCGACCCATTGCGGAATCGCCGCGACTAGCGGGGCAGAGCCGGCGTGCGGCAGAGGCTGGCGGGAGGCTCGAACCCTGTGAGCGGGGCCGCGCAGTGAGGATTACCCCAACCGACGTTCACCAGATCGCGGTATTTCAATGTCTCGGTGCTGAAGAACCTTTCGAGCGCCTCGAGCTCTGAAGAAACACCGTCGAGCCTGGCTCGCGCCGCATCCACATCCTGCCCAGCCCCACCTTGAACGAGACCGAGCAGGAAATCCTTCTGCCTGCGGAGCGCCCCGCGAAGGTGCCGACAGACAGCCAGGGCATTATTCATCGCGAGCGCGGCTCTTTGCCACTCGGCGGAATGGCGAGCCGTTCCCAGTGCCTCTACGTAGCGCCCGTTGCTATTGGTGGTTGCCTCACCGCAGCGCGCGAACTCGCGAGACACCTGAGCGCCGATAGAGCGCGCTGCCGGAGCGGCGTTCCGTGAGAAGGGGGGAGGCGGTGGGGGCGCCGGCGGAAGCAGAGTCGTAAGGGCCGATTGGTCCGCCCCTGTGGGCGAGTGCCCGGGCTCGGGGGCCGCCGCAGCACCCGGCGCCAACAAAACAGTGAGCAATGCCAGTATCATCGCCGTGAATCCTAATGCACCGGATGTCCGCTTGCCACCCATTGCGGACATTCCTTCGCCGCTCGGCCCCGCTTGCCACGGGGGCGGCGCCAAACTATCGCCGCTCGCTGTAGCCCCGGGTTCCGATCCCGCGGACACCGCCCCCGAACGCGCATTGTTTCAGCCGAAAACCGTTCCAGCGTCTCGCTTCGTCGAGCGGCTCCGTTCCGGGGCCGGGCGGCGCGCGCTCGGCCTCGGCCTCACGCTGGCGATCGAGGCGCTGCTGCTGTTCCTGCTGCTCCGGCTGGTGACGGACCGGCGGCCGGGGGCGGAGGAGCGGCGGCTGACCGTGGTCAGCCTCCCCGCCGAGATTTCCGAGGACACGCCCGAGGCGCCGAGGCCCGAGCCCGAGCAAAGGGCGCGGCGCCAGGCCGAGCGGCCGCAGCCGCCGGAACCGGCGCCCCCGCAGCCCCAGCCGGCAGCAGCGCCCCCGCCGCCGCCGGTTCCGGTCCCCTCGCCGCCGGCGCCGCCCGCAGCGCCGCAGAGCGTCAACCGGCCCCCGGCGACGGCGCGGCCGGTCTACGGGCCGCCGGACACGCGCCCCGCCTATTTGCGCGACACCGAGCGGGTGGGGACGGCGCCCAATGGCGAGCCGCTCTACGCCGCCGAATGGTATCGCGAGCCCGAGGAGGCGATGATGCGCGCCTATCTCTCCACCTCGCGCGGGCCGGGCTGGGGGCTGATCGCCTGCCGGACGGCGCCGGATTATCGGGTGGAGGATTGTGTCGCGCTCGCCGAATATCCGGAAGGATCGCAGATCAACCGCTCGGTGCTCGCCGCCGCCTGGGAATTCCGGGTGAGGCCGCCGCGGCGGGGAGGGCGGCTGATGGTCGGATCGTGGGTCAGGATCCGGATCGATTACGGGCTCGGGCGGCATTAGCGGGTGGTCAATATTCAATTTTCCTTCGTCATTCCCGCGAAAGCGGGAATCCAGCTTCTTCAACCGCCCTCAAGAAAAGTAAGCTGGACCCCCGCTTTCGCGGGGGTGACGGGAAAAACTAAGCTGAACAGGCTCGCTTCGTGAGCGTCCGCCTCCCCCTCAGTCTTGGCATGGCGGGCCCCTTCGCCTGCTTCAGCCGGAACCCGGAACCTCGAAGGCGAACCGGATCGCCTCTTCGAGGACTGCGGCGTCGATGTCGGCCAGCGACCTGAACCTGATGCAATAGCCGGTGACGGAGGCCTTGCCGAGCCTCGGCCCATAGGCCTGGGCGAGGTGTTTCTTGTCTTCGATGCCGATGATGTAGACCGAGATCCCGGCCGTGTTGGCGCTGAGGCCGATGCGGTAGAAATCCCTGCTCTTTCCGCCGGCATAGGCGATCGCCCGGTGGCCGTAGCCGATATTGGGATTGGAAACGATCTTCCCCTCCTCGTTCCGGCCGTCGAGGAACCAGAGCCGGCATCCGGGCGACGAATCCAGGATGAGCCGGTGAAGCGCGCGCATCTCGTCCCGCTTCCGCGCGCCCTGGCCGGCGAGATAGGCTTCGATCTGTGCTTCCACGTTCATCCGGGAACTGCTCATGGCGGGCCCTCCGCTTTGCCGTCGCGGGGCCCGGCATAAGGCGGGAAGCGCCTCGGGGACAGCGTTCGAGCGGTTTCGCGTCGAGTGGGCATTCAGTTGCGGCAGCCGAGAGCCTCGCAAACCCGACCCTTAGGTCAGTCCACCGAAGGCGCGGGAGGCGGGGGCCTCGCGCCGATCAGCCTCCAGGCCTCGGCTTCGACAGCCTCGATGTCGTCACGGAAGACGCTGCGCGCGCAATCGAACTCGTCCTGATCGTAAACCGAGCTCATCCTCCAGAAGCTCGAACCCGCCGGCGTCGAGAGAAAAGCCCTGAGAGTCCGCAAATCCCCGATGCTCATGTAGGCGTAGCGCCTCGCCAGGCATTCGACGAACGGTCGCTCATTCTCCTGGAGATGGGGGGAGATTCGGCTCGAGAGGAAATCTTGAAGAACTCGGTATTTCGCGAACCATTGCCGGCCGCCTCGCCTGACCCCGGCGGCCGTCAGCATGTAAACGACCCTCTCGCGGATGCTGAACTCCGCCGACAGCTCCAGGGTGCGCGGGTGGGGCGGATGGTCGCGCCAGATGAGGACCGCTTCGGCCAGCGCGGCGGGATCGGGCGGCGGCACGGGCGGAGGCGGAGGTGGGGGCGGCGGTGCGGCTCCCATCGCCAAGGCGATCGCCGCGAACGCGAAACTCATGGCTTGCTACCTTCCCGAGCTCCCGAAAATGGTCCGATCGACGTTGGCTCCCTCGTCGTCGATCCGGCGGCATCTTGTGCACCGCAAGGCTTAATGCCGCCTTTTCGCCACCGGAGCGCAAGCAAGCTTTTGGAAGCCGCAGGATGAACTGCTCCGCAATCGGATCGCAACTATTTTTCGGGCACTTTGGATGTCACCGGCTCCGGAGGGCCGTGGTGGAGGATTGCCCGTGAACGAAGAATTGCGGAACGCTCCAAGGGGCGCGGCTCCCCCCGAAGATCCGGAAGCGTTCGCCGAGAGCCTGAGGCGCCGGCGCCAGGCAGCGGAGGGGCTCGAGCGGGATCTGCTCACCGAGGTGCCGCTGCTCTACGGATCGCCTGACGATTGGCCGGGGCGCGGAGACCCGGGCATCGCCCTTGCGCGGGTTCATCGGGAAGAGATGGTGCGGAGAAACGGGGTCGAGGTCCTCAACCCGTCGGGCAGGCGATCCGAGGTCGTCCTTTCGTTCGAGCGCGCGACGGGCGCGCTGGCCGTCCTGCTCTTCCTGTTCCTGCTCTTCGAAAGGCTGGGCTAGGGTCGGTATTCGGTGGGACTATCGGAATCGGCCCGGCAGCGTCGCGAATCGCCGAATCGGTGTCGGACCGGAAAGGCCGCGAATCGGGCCGAAAAGGCGGTTTGAAAATAAAGTTTGCGCGCACTTTTTTCGCAAAGTGTTGGATTTGCGATCCTATTCTTGAGCGCCGAAAGCCGCGGAAAAGTGCGGCGAACGCGGAAATTTTGTAGGATCGAACCTGATCGGTTCTAAATGCTTGACAGAGTGACTCTGCCATGGCACAATTCAATCATCGTCGAAAAATGCGTCCGGCGGATGCGGGCTCCGGTCTTTCCGGGGCCTTTTTGTTGGGATCGGGCCGGCGGTCTCGAATGAGAAGGATTGTTCGGGCGGAGACGCAAGAGAAGCCGTGCGGGAATGATCTCCGCGCCCCCTTTCGCTTCTTCGCGTCCTCCGCGAGACAAAAGAGACGGCTCGCGCGGAGGCGCGGAGAAGAAGAGGTGGAGACGCGGAGAAGGGAATTGCCCGCTTTGCGGGAAGGATTCAACCCGACCTCATCTGTCGGTCGGGGCCTTCTCGGGCGAGGTGCCCAGCGTGCCGATGATCGAGGTGCGGGAATGATCTCCGCGCCTCATTTCGCTTCTCCGCGTCCTCCGCGAGAAAAAAGAGACGGCTCACGCGGAGGCGCGGAGAAGAAGAGGTGGAGGCGCGGAGAAGGGAATTGCCCGCTCACTGCGGGATGATCGTCACGGCGCTTTTGAACGGGAGGGTGCAGGCGATGTTGCCGGATTCGTCCTCGGCGTCGATGCGGTGGCGCAGGTCGACCACGCCGGCGCTCCTGAGCTCGGAGGCGATGAGGTCGCGGGCGCCCTCGAGCACGGCTTTTTCGAGCGCTTCCAGGTCGCCGAACTCGCGGCCTTCGTCGTCGAGCAGCTCCTCGGTGCCGTCGCGCAGGTGGAAATAATAGCGGGCCATGAGGGGCTCCCGGTTTTGCAGGCAGGAGCAAGAGCGCTCCCGGCCGCCGAAGCCTGAAAAAACCTTTCTGGCGGTGCCCACGCCATAGCGCGGGGGGGGGGGGGGAGCCCCAAAACCAGGTTGGGCCGGGGGAGGAAAACTATGTTGGATTGAGGGGAGAAGGCTGCGGCGCGACCGCGGGCGGCTCCGGGGGCTCCGGCGGCTTGTCGGCGATCGCCTGCCTGGCGTCGTCGACCAGCTTCCGCGCCCGCTTCATGCCCTCGCGCAAGGCGGCCTGGGCGGCCTCGACATCCGCTGACGCCTCGTTCCGTATCGTGGTCACTTTACAAACCCCACCTGCTCGTGGGCGGACAACCTTGATCGAGATCAAAGGTTCCGAGCGGATGCGACGAGCGGAGCGGGCATCGTGGATTCAGGCAGCCGGCGCGGCGGAGGGGCCGCGGCCGGCTTTTTCTTTGGAGGCGGAGAATGGCGAGGAGCGGCGGATCGAGGGGCAGGGATTCGACAGGCGCAGCGCGCGCGGAGGGATCCGGCGGCGGGGACCGGCGAGTCTCGCGCGGGAAGCGCGGAGCCCAGTTGCGCAAGGTGCGCGAGGATGGGTGGACGCAGGCGAAGCGTGAAATCTTCTTCGCCCATTATGCGGCGACCGCCAACGTCACGGAATCGGCGCGGGCGGCCGGGATGAGCGAGGGCAGCGCCTTCAAGCTGCGCAACCGCGATCCCGAGTTCGCCGCGACCATGGACGCGCTGCTGCGCGACGCGGAGACGCGGCTCACCGGCAAGCTGTTCGTCTATGCCGAGACCGGGGGCAAGCCGGTGCCGCCGCGCGAGGATGGCGAGCCGGCGATGCCGCCGATCAAGGATCTCGACCCGGAACTGGCGCTGCGAATCCTCGCCCACAATCGGCGCCGGCTATCGGGCGGGCGGCGCGGCGGCGGACCGAGGCCGAAGCGGGCGAGCAAGGCGCAGACGACCGCGTCCATCCTGCGCCTGCTCGAGGCCGCCGGACGCCGGCTGCGGCGGAGGAATGGGAAATGAAGGAGGACCGCGCGCTCAACGCCGCCCTGCGCAAGCTGGCGCTGAACAAGGCGGCCCGGGCCTATGTCGTCTCGCGCCTGACCGAGCCGGAGCAGAGGACGGTACGGGAGCAGTGGCCGTTCTGGGCCCATGAGGGCCAGCTCCCGCCCCCGGGCGACTGGCGGACCTGGCTGATCTCCGCCGGGCGCGGCTTCGGCAAGACCAGGGCCGGCGCGGAGTGGGTCAGCGCGCTGGCGCGGGCCGACGGATCGTTGCGGATCGCCCTGGTCGGGGCGAGCGCAAGCGAGGTGGAGCGGGTCATGATCCGCGGCGAGAGCGGGCTGATCGCGGTGGCGCACGGCGATGAAGATTTGCTCTGGTACCCGACGCGCGGGCTGGTCGAATTTTCGAGCGGCGCTCGCGGCTTCGTCTATTCGGGCGCCAACCCGGAGGCCCTGCGCGGGCCGGAGCACCACCACGCCTGGTGCGACGAACTTGCCAAATGGGCCTATCCCGAAGCGACGTGGAGCAACCTGATGCTCGGCCTGAGGCTCGGCGAGCGGGCGCGCACGCTGGTGACGACGACGCCCCGCCCGCTGGCCCTGCTGCGGCGCCTGGCGGCGGCGCCGGACAGCGTGCTGACCGGCGGACGGACCGGAGACAATCTCTATCTGCCCGAGGATTTCGTGGCGGCGATGTCCACCCTCTACGCCGGGACGAGGCTCGGGCGGCAGGAGCTGGACGGGGAGCTGATCGAGGATCTGGACGGGGCCTTGTGGACGAGGGCGATGGTGGAGGAGGGACGGGTGGCGCTGGGGACAGTTGCCGGCAACTGTCCCCGGGTGGTGATCGGCGTCGATCCGCCGGCCTCATCCGGCGGGGACGCCTGCGGGATCGTGGTTTGCGGGCTCGACTCCGACGGCGTCGGCTATGTGCTCGACGACCGGTCGGTGCGCGGAATGGCGCCGGAAGGCTGGGCGCGGGCGGTGGTCGCCGCGGCCGAGGATTGGGGCGCGGACAGGGTGGTGGCCGAGACCAACCAAGGCGGCGAGATGGTCGAGAGCGTGCTGAGGAGCGTCGACAGCGCGCTTCCGGTCAGGCCGGCGCGAGCGCGCTACGGCAAGGGGCGGCGGGCCGAGCCGGTCTCGGCCCTGTTCGCCCGGGGCAAGGCGAAATTCGCCGGCGTCTTTCCCGAGCTCGAGGACGAGCTGTGCGGGATGACCGCGGCCGGCTACGAAGGGCCGGGCCGCTCGCCCGACCGCGCCGACGCGATGGTCTGGGCGATGAGCGAGCTGATGCTGGGGGTGCGGCGGGAACCGCGGATCAGGGTGTTGTGAGGGAAGGGATTTCGCGCGGAGGGCGCGGAGGACGAAGGCCGGAGCGGCTCGACGATCGCTCAAGTCGGGCGAAGCCGGCGGGGTTCATGCGGCGGCGCGGGAGGCGCGGATCCGGTTTTTGTGATTTGCGGGCACGCGGTTCGGATTCTGCGATTTTGCGGCGACGCCGTACCCCCTCACCCCAACCCTCTCCCCATGGGAGAGGGGGTCATGCCCTGCCGGTCCCTTAAGCCCTCTCCCTGGGGAGAGGGTTGGGTGAGGGGTTCGTGAGTCTGAAGGAAGACACCAGCGCGCGCGCCGGCGGGGCAGCCGGGATCGCCGCCCCGCCGCCGCACGGCCGGGGCCTAATAGGGCACGCCGTAATAGGAATGGACCCGCTCGCCCCACGAGCGGTCCCAGACCGGCTCGGCGTCCTTCTCGTAGGTCGGGGCCGCGTCGAGCTTGGCCTTGTCGAAATCGATGACGTAGCCGCCCTGGCCCGTGTCGTAATCGAGCACGTCCCAGGGGAGCGGGTGGTAGCGGCTGCCGAGGCCGAACAGGCCGCCGAAGCTCATCACCGCATATTCGACGCGGCCGTTGCGCTTGCCGACCATGAAGTGGCTGACCGTGCCGAGCCGCTCGCCCTCGCGGTTGTAGACCGCGGTGCCTTCGACCCGGTTGGAGGCGATGAGATGATGCTGCTCGTCGCGCTCGTAATCGTCGTCGCGGGTTGCGGTGCTCGGGCGGATGTCGAGATCGTCGATGGACATTGGGAATTCCTCCTTGCCGCGGGAAGCTGGCGGCGGGGAATCAACGGGGCGGGAAGCGGGGCGTTCCGGCGGGCGCGGCGGTGTGGGGGATGGGCGCGACGGGCGGGCGCAGGACCGGGGCTGTGAGGAAGGAAGTTTCGCGCGGAGGGCGCGGAGGACGACGGCAAGGCGGCTCGAACATCGGCTGGTTGCCGGTGAAGCGGGCGTGGCTCATGCATCGGTGCCGGAGGCGCGGAGAAGGATTGGACTTTCAGGCCCGCACGCTCTCTCCGCGCCTCAGTTTCTTCTCCGCGCCCTCCGCGTGGACCTAGTTCTTTTTCAGGAGAGCGACATGAAATGGTTCGGACGGAAGGCCGGCCCGCGGGCGCGGCCTTTTTTAGTGGCGGGATTGGGATCGCTGTTCGCTGGGGAGCCTTGGCCGCGGTCTTACGAGGCGCAGGTTCGGGAGGCCTATCTCGGCAATCCGGTGGCGCAGCGGGCGGTTCGGCTGGTGGCGGAGAGCGTGGCTTCCGTGCCTGTCTATTCTTTGACCGGGGAAGAAGCGAGGCCTGGGCCCCGGCCTTCGCCGGGGAACGAAGGTGGACGAGCGGTTTCCCTTATTCCTCCGGCCTTGCTCGAGACGGTGGCCACGCAGCTGTTGCTGCACGGCAATGCGTTCGTCCAGCTGCTCCAGGACGGCGAGGGGATGCCGGCGGAATTGTTCGCGCTGAGGCCCGAGCGGGTGACGGTGGAGGCGGGGCCGGACGGGTGGCCGGCGGCCTATCGCTACAAGGTGGGCGAGGCGGCGAGCCGGATCGCGGCGGTCGACGCCCTCGGGCGGCCGGGGCTCGCTCACCTCAAGGCGGCGCACCCGCTCGACGACCATTACGGCCTCGGCTGCCTCGGCGCGGCGGCGGGCGCGGTGGCGGTGCACAATGCGGCGGCCAAATGGAACAAGGCCCTGCTCGACAACGGCGCCCGGCCGAGCGGCGCTTTGGTCTACGAGGACGGGCGCGGGGACATGCTCTCGGCCGAGCAGTTCGAGCGGCTTCGCGCCGAGCTCGAGGCGGAGCATGAAGGCGCGCGCAACGCCGGGCGGCCGATGCTGCTCGACGGGGGGCTCAAGTGGCAGGCGATGAGCCTGACTCCGGCGGACATGGACTTCGCCGGATTGAAGGCCGCGGCCGCGCGGGAGATCGCTTTGGCGTTCGGAGTGCCGCCGATGCTGATCGGCCTTCCGGGCGATTCGACCTACGCCAATTACAAGGAGGCGAACCGGGCGCTGTGGCGGCTGACCGTGCTTCCGATGGCCGAGCGAATCCTTCGCGGGCTCGCCGACGCGCTCGCCTGCTGGTGGCCGGGCCTGAGGCTCGCGGTCGACCTCGACCGGATCAGCGCGCTCGCCGAAGAGCGCGAGGCCTTGTGGCGGCAGGTTATCGCGGCGGACTTTTTGAGCCGCGAGGAGAAGCGCGAGATGCTGGGCTTCGAGAGCCAGGCCTGACGAGGAGGAGGGACCGGATGACCAACCAGAATCAATCGATGCTGGCGCTGCTCGTGGCGCAGGCGGAAGGGCAGGGCGCGGACATGGTGACCATGCGCGCGCTGATCGAGGAGGCGAGCGGCGCCGGGGCCGAGCGGGCGCTGGCCGCGCTCGGCCTGACCGACGCCGGGGCGCGGCGCGACATGGACGAGCTGCGCGAGCTTCTGCGCGCCTGGCGCGACGCCAAGAAGAGCGCCCGGGAAGCGGTGGTGAACTGGGCGATAAGGATCGTGCTGGCGCTGCTGGTGGCGGGGATCGCGGTCAAGGCCGGGCTCCTGGAAATGCTGCGCGGCTAAGAAAGAAGAGAGTTCACGCGGAGAGCGCGGAGGCGAAGGCCGGAGCAGTTCGGGCCATCGCGCGGTCCGGCGAAGCCGGTTTCGTTCACGCGACGGTGCGGGAGGCGCGGGGAAGAAGGGCTTGGGCCTTCGGCCCGGACCGGATTCTCCGCGCCTCCGCGTGAACCTACGAAGCTGGAGACCGACATGAGATTTGCGGGATATGCGGCGGTGTTCGACCGGCTGGACCGGGGCGGGGACCTGGTTCGGCCGGGCGCGTTCGCGGGCTCGCTCAAGCGCGGCTGCGGCGCGGTGCCCCTGCTCTGGCAGCACCGACCGGAGCGGCCGATCGGGCGGATCGACTATTTGCAGGAGGACAGGCGCGGGTTGCGCGTGATCGCCCGGCTGGCGGATGCGGAGGCCGCGGCCTTGCTCAAGGCGGGCAGGGTGAGGGGGCTGAGCTTCGGCTACCGGGTGCGCGCGGCCCAGGGGGAGGGGCCGCGCGAGCTGACCGAGCTCGAGCTGGTCGAGATCAGCCTGGTGTCGCTGCCGATGCAGCCCAAGGCGCGGGTTCACGCGGTGGAGGGGTAGACCCTCTCCCCGTGCGAGAGGGAGTTTTCATTCCGCCGGCGGGCAGCGGGCGACTCGGGTTTCGAAGCGGTGGCCTTCGGGATCGGTGTAGACGTGGCGGTAGGAGCCGCCGCGGCGGACGAAGGCGCCGCCCTGCCCCTGGCAGAGGCCGGCCTGGTTACGCTCCTGGATCAGGCGCTGGCGCGCCTCGAGCTGGTCGGGCGGGATGACCTCGCTGAGCTGCATGTCGTAGACGAATTCGGCGCCGTCGGCGCGGATCGCGACCGCGGTGGTGACGTCGTCGGCGCGCATCGGCAGCTTCTCGCGCAAGGCGGCGGCGGCCTGCTCGGCCTCGGTCTCGAGATCGCCGGGCGGCTGCGCCCGAAGCGGCGACAGCGAAAGCGCGAGGGCGAGCGCGGCGAGCGTCCTTCGAGCCTGTTTCATCGCCGCAAAATGCACGGTCGAGCGGCCCGCTGTCAACGGCGGGCCGCTCGAGCGAAACCAGAATCAACCAGTCCAGCAAGCCGTCCATTCCGGGCGGCTTTTTTCATGGAGAGACGAAATGACATCCATTCCCTGCATCAACGTCCAGGATTACGGCGCCGTCGGTGACGGAACGACCGACGACACCGTCCACATCCAGGCCGCGCTCGACGACGCGATCGACCAGGGCCAGATCCTGTACATTCCGGCCGGCAGCTACCGGATCGAGGCGCCGCTCAAGATTCGCGTCGCCGACTATGACGGGGCGTTCGGACCGGGGCCGCGCATCCTCGGCGCAGGATCGGGCCACACCACGATCCTCACCGGCGCCGACAACGGCGCCGCCTTCGACCTCGACGGCGGCCTGTTCTTCACCGCCGACACGCACGCGGCCGACCCCACCCTGGACCACATCAGCGTCGATGCGAACCAGCTCACGACGGGCGGGCACGTCTTCGGCCCCGGAATCCCCGCCGGCGCGACGGTTCAGACAATTGTCTCCGGCACCGAGGTCGACCTTTCGGCGAACGCCACGGCGACCGCGAACACCCAGGAGATGGTCTATCGCTTCCGGGCGATGCTCGGAGCGACGATCCAGGGGCTGACCATCCGCCCCTACGGATCGCCGACCGATGCGACGGCGATCAGGCTGCGCGCCGGCTATCAGATCAAGATCAGCGACGTGCACATCATCGACATGAGCGGCGACGGAATCGAGATCGTCGGGCTCTACGGCGATGCGTTCGGCTCCGACACCTGCAACATGATCGAGCTGGAGCAGGTGCGGATCGAGAATTGCGCCGGCTGGGGCATCAGGGCCGTCTGCGCCGAGGACGTCAACGAGCTGTCCTTCCTTCGGCTGCAGCAGGTGTTCATCCACGAATGCGGGACGGCGAACGACCGGTCCATTTCCGCGATGACGGCCGCCAACCCCGTCGCCGTGACCTCCACCGCCCACGGCCTGACGACCGGCGATACGATCATGATCTTCGAGGCCGCCGGCGGCAGCTTCATCTACCTCAACGGGCGCCGGTTCACCGTCACCGTCACAGGCGCAAACAGCTTCACGCTGGACGGCGTGGATGGGACGAGCTTCGGTTCGTACACCGCTTCGAGCGGAACCGTGCTGGACTATTCCGGCGGCATGATCTGGAAAGGGCAGATCCTGACGCTCGATCAGTGCGCGTTCACCCAGAACGAGAATATCGCCTTGTTCATCCCCGGACAGGACGGCCTGGCGCAATCGGCCACGCTGGAAAGCACGACCTTCGAGAACAACAAGCGCAGGAGTCTCTATTGCTCGGGCATCGACGCCTTCAAGGCCCGCAGCCTCCAGCTCTACAATTCGAGCGCCGGCGTTGCGAAGGTCGGATTCGAGTTCACCTGCAGCTTCCTCCCGTCCTATTCGCTGCAGAAGATCGACATCGACGGCGTGGTGGTCCGGGCGACCTCCGACAACAATCCGTACACGGCGTTCAAGCTGACGCTCGAAGGCGAGGTGACGCTTAACGACCACCGGATCCGCAACGTCGTGTGGGAAAATTTCGGCTGGACCGGCCAAATCGGCTTCGACGGATGGACGTTCGACCCGATCCCCAACGAATGCCGGCTGATCGAGGACAGCGGAGCGATCCTTCTGATCCCCGATTTCGCCAAGGGCGGGAACAAGGTGCCCTATCGCCAGGCCTATGGCGGCGCGAGCCTGGCGCTCTTCAAGACCGGGCCCTGGGTCGCCATCAAGATGCGCGGCACCGGGCTGCCGCGCACGCTCACCGGCACGAACGACGAGGGCGGCGCGCTGACCAGCAACACGACCTACAACGTCTATCTTTACGACAGCGGGAATCTGCCGGCGCTCGGGCTTTCGACCACGGCGCCGGTGCTCGACACCGCCAGCGGCTATCCGGTGAAGAGCGGGGACGAGAGCCGCTATTTCGTCGGCCGCTGGCGAATCCAGGACCAGGTGTCTCCGCTGCCTCCCGCCTTCCTTTCCGGCGCCGCCGCGAACTGGCTCAACCCCACGCAGATCGGGGGCGGCTGGTATTGGACCAATGCCAGCGGGAAGGCGATGGTGAAGGCGGGAACGACCCATGCCTCGCTGCCGTCGAGCGACACCGACGGCACCGTGGTCGGCACGCAATCCTGATTTCAGAAGCAATGATCCGGGCCTCCCCGCCGCCGGCGGGGAGGCTCTTTTCCATGGAGGAGAACAAGCATGATCGAAGTGAAGGCGGATGCTCTGGAGGCCTCGTTCGAGGCGCTCGAGCGCGAGGATGAGGACGTCGCGGCGTTGCGCGGCGAGGTGGCGGCGCTGCGGGCTCGGATCGAGGGGCAGGCGATCGCGAGGCCCGCGCTGTCCGGCGTCAAGTCGGAGCCGTCGCCGTTCGTCGAGCGCTATCTGCGCAAGGGGCTCGAGGCGGGCGTGGAGCTGAAGGCGCTGTCGGGCGCGACCGATGCGGCGGGCGGCTATGCGGTGCCCGAGGAGATCGACCAGAGGATCGAAAAGACGCTGACCGCGATCTCGCCGATCCGGTCCATCGCCAGCGTCGTTCGGGTCGGATCGGCCGGCTACCGCAAGCTGGTGACGACCGGCGGGACGCCGTCGGGCTGGGTCGCCGAGACGGCCGGGCGGCCGGAGACCGACACGCCCGACTTCGCCGAGATCGCGCCGCCCTTCGGCGAACTCTACGCCAATCCGGCGGCGAGCCAGGCGATGCTCGACGATTCGGCGTTCGACGTCGAGGCCTGGCTGGCCGGCGAGATCGCGACCGAGTTCGCGCGGGCGGAAGGGGCGGCGTTCGTCTCCGGGAGCGGGGTCAACCGGCCGAAGGGCTTTTTGAGCCAGCCGACCAGCGGCGCGATCGACAGCGTTCGGGCGTTCGGGACGCTTCAGTTCGTCTCGACGGGCGTGGCCGGCGGCTTTCCGAACGTGGCGCCGCAGGACAAATTGATCGACCTCGTCCAGGCGCTTCGCCCGCCCTACCGGCAGGGCGCGGTGTTCGTGATGAACTCGTCGACCGCGGCGCGGATCCGCAAGTTCAAGACCGACGACGGCGCGTTCGTCTGGCAGCCGGGGCTGGTGGCGGGGCAGCCCGACACGCTGCTCGGCTATCCGGTGGTGGAGGCCGAGGACATGCCCGACGTCGCGGCGGATTCGCTGTCGGTCGCATTCGGCAATTTCAAGGCCGGATATCTGATCGCCGAGCGGCAGGAGACGCAGATCCTTCGCGATCCCTTCACCAACAAGCCGTTCGTCCACTTCTACGCGACGCGGCGGGTCGGCGGGCAGGTGATGAACTCGGAGGCGATCAAGCTGCTGAAGTTCGCGGCCTGATACGGGAGCTTCCCCTCCCCCTTGTGGGGAGGGGATTGAGGGGTGGGGGTGCGAAGCGTGAGCTTCGCGCACTCCTTCGGAGCGCTTACCCCCCATCCAACCTTCGCTAAGCCGCTCCGCGGCTAAGCTGCGGTATCCTTCCCCCACAAGGGGGGAAGGGGCTGGCTTGGCGACAGCGTCGGCCGGGTTCTCCCCCTGACCCGGCCGGCGCACCTTCTTTTCACAATCGAAAGGCACGGCGATGATCGTGATCGAGGAGCCGCCGGCGCCGGCGGCGGCGCTGGCCGAGGTGAAGGCGTATCTTCGCATCGGCCATGACGGCGAGGACGCGCTGCTTGCGGGCCTGATCGGGGCCGCGGGTGAGGCCTGCGAGGCCTTCACCAGGCGGGCGCTGATGGTTCGCGAGCTGATCGAGACTCTGCCGGGGACGGGCGCCTGGACCCGGCTCGGGGCGGCGCCGGTGATGGCCATCACCGCAGTCGCGGCCGGCGACGTGCCGCTGGCGCCGGGCGACTATGCGGTCGACATTGACTCCGCCGGCGAGGGCTGGGTGCGGCTGTTGCGGCCGATCGAGGCGGGGCGGGTCAGCGTCGCCTACCGGGCGGGAATGGCGGCCGATCCGGGCCGGCTGCCGGAGGCGCTTCGCCACGGCATCGTCCGGCTCGCGGCGCATCTCTACACGATACGCGACGGCGGCGGGCCCCGGGAGCCGCCGGCGGCGGTGACCGCCTTGTGGCGGCCCTGGCGCCGGCTGAGGCTCGGATGACGTTCGACCGGCTGGCCGAGCGGGCGCGGCGGCGGGCCGAGGCGCGGGCGGCGGCGCGGCGCGAGGCGCTCGCGGCGGACCTCGCCGGGGCGCTTCCGCCGGGAGTGAAGGCCGAGGCGGACGACGACGGCGTGGTGATTTCGGGCCGGGGCCTCGGGCGCAGGTTCGCGCTCGACGCGGCCCTGCGCCGGCTGATCGAGGAGAAGACGAGATGAACGCGAGCGGAGCCCTGATCGCGGCGGCGGATGCCGCGCTGAAGACGGTCCCCGGCCTGGCGGGGGTGCACGAGGCGGCGCCGATCCAGGCGGCGATCCCCCACGTCACCATCGGCGCGGGGATGGAGAGCGACTGGGGGCACAAAAGCGGCGCCGGGCGCGAGCTCAGGCTTTCGATCGTGCTTCGCGACGAGGGCGAATCGCCGGCGCGGCTGCGGGCGCTGGCGGACTCGGCGCAGGCGGCGATGGAGGGGATCGAGACCGGCGGCGGCTGGCGGCTGGTGACGCTGGTTTTCGTGCGCAGCATTTTCGCCGCGCAGGCGCCGGGGAAATGGAGCGCGGCGATCGACTATCGGGCGCGGATGATGCGGGAGGATTAAGGCTCCCGCTCGAACGAGAGGGGATCTCGCTTCTCGTTCCTTCTTCCTTCGCGTTCTTCGCGTCTTCGCGTGACAGAAAGGGGATTCGGTTCACGCGAAGCCGCGAAGGGCGCGAAGAAAGGAAAGTGATTCTAGCTCGCGCTGGAATCACGGTGATTCAGGCCGGGCCGACGCGCGTTTAATGCGGCTGCGAGGCTTGCTGGGCGGCCGGAGCCGGGGTCGTTTGCGCCGCGGTCTGCGCCGCCGGCTGGCCGGCGGGCGTGGAGGCCGCGGCGACCTGCGGCGGCTGAGCGCCTTGGAAGCGGTCGTTGAAGTTGAACCGGGCGTCCTCGATCTCGGCATTCGCCGATTCCTCGGCGCTTGCGCGGGTCGATCGCGAAGCGGTGTCGCGGGCGATGATCGCGTTCCGGAAGGCGCTTTGCTCGGTGGCGCAGGCCTGCGGGAATTCGGCGCTGAACTGGGCGGCGGTCTTGCCCGCCTCCATGCTCGAATCGACGAACCGGCCGAGGCAGCGCGTGAAGGCTTCTCGCGAAGCCCTGGTCGTATCGGACGCCTGCATGGACAGCAGCATGGCGATCGCAGTGGCTATCATGTTCCCAACCCCCAACTGATTGAGATCAAGGAGAATGCGCCATGAGTGCGGAAAAGGGAAGCGCCTTTTTGCTGAAGGTCGGAGACGGCGGAGCGCCGCCGGTCTACGCGACGATCGCGGGAATGCGGACGACCCAGATGTCGGTCAACGGCGAAGCGGTGAACGTGACCAGCAAGGACTCGGGCGGATGGCGCGAATTGCTGTCCGGCGCGGGCGTCCGGTCGGTGTCGGTGGCGGCGAGCGGGATCTTCACCGGATCGGCGGCCGAGGCGCGGGTCAAGGCCAACGCGCTATCGGGCGCGATCGACGATTACGAGCTGTCGTTCGAAAGCGGCGAGCGGATGCGCGGGCGCTTCCTTCTGACCCGGCTCGATTATGCCGGCGATTATAATGGCGAGCGGACCTACGCGCTGGCGCTCGAAAGCTCGGGCGCGGTGGTACCGGTTTAGGGTTCACGCGGAGGCGCGGAGAGCCGAGGCCGGAATGGGTTCGCCGGATCGCGAAATTCCGGCGGAGCCGGCGTCGTTCATGCATCGGTGCGGGAGGCGCGGAGAAGGAAGGGTTGGGCCTTCGGCCCCGAGCTACTTCTCCGCGCCTCTCCTTTCTTCTCCGCGTCTCCGCGTGAAAACTTTCGAACTGGAGAAATGCGATGAGCAAAAGGGCGAATGCGGCGCGAGGGGAGGCGCAGATTCAGGTCGGCGATGCCGCGGTTTTGCTGCGGCCGAGCTTCGCAGCATTGTGCGCGGCGGAGGCGGAGCTCGGGCCGCTCTTCGCTCTGGTCGAGCGGGCGGCGGAGGGGCGGCTGACGCTGAGCGAGATGGCGGGGCTGTTCGCGCATTGCGCGGACGGAGCGGCGACGCGCGAGGAGATCGGGGAGGCGGTCGCGGAGATGGGGCTGGCGCGGGTTGCGCCGGTGCTTCGGGTGCTGCTCGGGCAGATCTTGCAGGGTGCGGCTTAGCTCCCTCTCCCCATGGGGAGAGGGTTGGGGTGAGGGGTTAGGATGTCCGAGGATAACCTCCGAAACCGTACCCCCTCACCCTACCTTCTCCCCACGGGAGAGGGTTTTGTCAGTGCTGCTGCAAAGCTTGCCGGACTGGCGGGCGCGTTGCTCGGCTGGCGGCCCGACGAATTCTGGAATGCGACGCCGGCCGAACTCGCGACGGTGATCGCGGCGCTGGCCGGCGACGAGCCCAAGCCGCTCGACGCGAACGACCTCGCCCGGCTCAAGGAGATGTTTCCCGATGGATGAAGAGATCGAAAGGCTGCTGGTCAGCGTCCGCGCCGATACGGCGGGGTTCGCCCGGGACGTGGCGGCGATGCGGGGCGAGCTGGACGGGCCGTTCGCGGCCGGGGCGGAGCGGGCCGGGGCGGCGCTGGAGAATGCGCTGCTTCGCGCGGTCAGGACCGGGCGGCTCGGCTTCGAGGATCTGAAGCGGGCGGCGCTCGCGGCCCTGAGCGAGATCGCCGCCGCCTCGATCCGCGGCGGGATCGGAGCGATCCTCGGCGGCGGCAAGGCGGGCGGGCTCGGCGAGACGATCGCAAGCCTGCTCGCGGCCTTCGCCGGAGCGCCGGGCAAGGCGATCGGCGGCCCGGTCTCGCCCGCGCGGCCCTATCTGGTCGGCGAGCGCGGGCCGGAGCTGTTCGTTCCGACGGCGAGCGGGCGGATCGAGGCGCTGCCCGGCGGGCGCGACATCAGGCTGAGCATCACGATCAACGCCCCCGCGGGGAGCGAGGCGCGCGCGCTGCAGGCGTCGAGCCGGCAGGTGGCGCGGGCGGTGAGGCGGGCGCTGAGCGAGGCGGGTTAGGTTGCGGTTGAAGAAGCTGGATTCCCGCTTTCGCGGGAATGACGGTGGGAATTGAATGCCGATCCAGCCTAATCCGGCGGCCCCCGGAAGCGCTCGCGGGGGCGCTGGGGGGCGGGGGTGGCGCCGGGGCAAATGAGGGTCAGGCGGCGCTCGGCGCGCTGGTAGCGCAGCGAGGAGCAGGCGGCGAACTGGTCGGCGCCGAGGACGAGGTTGAGGCGCGCGACCTGGGCGGCGCGGGCGGCGGTGACGACGATCTCGTCGGGATCGGCCTCGGTCTCGGCGGGCAGAGCGAGGCCGCCGCCATAATCGCCGGTGCGGACGAGGAACAGGCCGACCCGGGCGAAGCCGAGATCGAGCGGGCGCCGGAGCTGCATCGGGCGGACCGGGCGGAGGATTCCGAAGCTGACGGCGCGGCGGCCGGGATCGCCGGCCCAGGCGCCGCCGCGCGCCTGCGCGAGCAAGGCGCCGGCGGCCGCGGTGGCGATGCTCGACGGCTTCCACAGCGAGAATTGGACCGGAAGCGCCCGGCCTTCGAGCGGATAGGGGAAATAGAGGCCGAGCCCGGTGACGAAATCGAGCGCGAGCGAGGCGGCGCTTTCGCCCGCGCGGGCCGCGCCGAGGCGGAAGGTGATGCTGTCATAGGGTAGCAAAGCGGGGCTGATCAGGCCGTCGGCGCCGTCGATAACGGCCCGATCGAACCAGATCGCCTGGATTCGCAGCGCCTGGCCGGCCAGGCGGGCGGTGACGGCGCGGGTGCGGCCGGCGAGGGCGACCGGGCCGATCCGGGCGTAGGACGGGCGGATATACTGGCCTGGGATCCCCGGGCGGCCGCGCATCATCTCGGGCGTGAGCCGCGCGCGCGCGACCGCGTCGGGATTGAGGATGACGAGGCCGGAGGCGGCGGGATCGACGCGAAGGCGAAGCGTGGCGCCGCCAAGCTCGACAGGGATGGTGAAGCCGGATTCGGGGCCGAGCAGGAGATCGGCGGCCGATGCGGCGCCCGGCAGGAGAAGCGCCGCCAGGGCCAGGGCAAAACCGAATGTAAGCCGCGCCGCGCCCGCCATGGCGGCGATGTGTGCGACTCATGCGAGGGGCGGTCAAGTCGCCGGGGCTCAAGGACAAAACGATGATTTATGCGGGTGACGGATCGATCACATGCCCCAGCCGAAGAGCCAGGCGTTTGCCATCACGGCCGCGGCGGAAACCCCGACGAGCGCAACGCCCATGGCAAGGCGCGCAAAGCCTTTGTTGGCAACAAGGCCAATCAAGAGCGGCACACCAATGAAAAGCACGGGGTTAAGCGGGGTGTGGCCTCGCTCGAGGTGAGCCCACGCGCTCGACAGAGCGAATACGGCGAGAAACTGGACCAGCGGGCGCCGCGCCGATCCGCGCAGCCGCAGAGACGGAGCCGGGGGGGTCGGCAGCGATGTCGATGGCGGGAACAGCATTCGAGCGTCCTACGCCTTCGCTCCGACAAGTTGAAGAAGCTGGATTCCCGCGTTCGCGGGAATGACGATCTTAGGAAGTTTCGATGGGACATTGGCTCACCAGGCACGATGCGGCGGCGCGGCTGGGATTCGTCAAGCGCTTCGATCCGCTGTTCTGGACGGTGAACTTCCCGCGGCCGATGATGGCCGCGGCAACCACAATCGCGCCGGACGCGCTTCGGGTCGACGCGGTGTTCTACCGCAGGAGCGACCTCGCCGGGCTGATCTGGGAGGCCGAGGACCGGCACGACCACCCTTTGCTCGCCTATGAGACGGCGCGCGATTTCCGCCGCTGCCGGCTGAGCTTTCGCTGGCGTTCGGAAGGGCTGATGCCGCTCGATGCCGCCAACGGGCCGACCCTGACGATCGAAGGCCGCGACGAGGCGGGGGCGGCGCGCGCCTGGTACGTCCGGCTGTGGAATAATGCGGTCGGATCGGGCGAGGACGCGGTGGTGACTCTCGACTTCGCCGCGCTGGCGGGAGGCTGGGAGGGCGACGATCCGGTCTGGGCGGGCGACGTCGACAGGATATTCGTTTCGCTGGCCGCGCCCGGCTATGACGGGACGGACTCGCCGCTCGACGCTCCGGCGGAGGGCTGGGCCGAGCTCAGCGGCATGAGCTGCGATGGATCCGGGTCGGTGCTGGGACAAGGCGACGTGCTCGTGCCCGAGCACGCCTTGCGCATCGCGACCGGCTATGATGATCTCTACCACCTGACGCCGGCGCGCGTGCTTCGGATGGCGCTTGGCCTAGGCTATCGCGGTGCGCTCAGCCATTATGTCGGGATGAGCCATTATTTCCGGCTCGAGGCGGTGGGCGGCGCCTTTTACGTCAGCCTCGCGGGCGGAGTGCTCAACGGCCCCTGCGCCGCCTGGCACCGCGACTTCGCGGCGCGGGCCGCGGCGCTCGGGTTTAGCCCGATCTTCTCGCTCTCCTACGAGCTGCTCGACCAGCATTGCTGGAACGACTGGAAGCAGCGCGACCTGGAGGGCGCGCCGGCGCTCACGGCATGGGAGCCGCCGTCGGCTTTGCTGTCGCCGGCGAACGCCGGGGCGATGGGCTATTTGCGGCTCGTCGCTCGGGCCTTCGCGGGCATCCTGCGCGACGCGGGACTGCCGGTGCGCTTCCAGGTCGGCGAGCCCTGGTGGTGGGTGACGGCGGACGGCGGCATCTGCCTCTACGACGCGGCGGCCGTGGCGGCCTTCGCGCCGGTGGCGATCGCGGTCGTCAACGGGCCGCTGAATGAAGCGCAGGAGGCGACGCTCGACGCCGCGGGCGCGTGCCTCGCGGCCTCGACCGCCGCCTTGTGCGCGGCGGTGCGCGAGGAGGCGGCGGGGGCCGAGTGCCTGCTGCTCGTCTACCTGCCGGGCGTGCTGGCGTCGCCGGACATCGCCCGGGCCAATGTGCCGACCGGCTGGGCCGCGCCGCTTTTCGACGTGCTCCAGCTTGAGGACTACGATTGGGTGGTTGAGGGGCGCGGGAGGAGCGGGGCGGCGGCGACGGCGATGGCCGAGCGGCTCGGCTATCCGGTTTCGGAGCAGCATTATTTCGCCGGCTTCGTGCTCGACGGCGCCGATACGCATCTGTGGCCGCGGATCGAGGCGGCGGCCGAGGCGGCGTTCGAGCGCGGAACGGCCGAGGTGTTCGCCTGGGCGCTGCCGCAGGTGGCCCGCGACGGCTTCGTCCATTTCGATTTGGGAGAGACTGACATGGATGCCTTCGCGGACGTCCGCTTTCCGATCGCGCTCGGGCGCGAGGCGAGCGTGGCGCCGGCCTTTTCGACGGCGGTGGTGACGACCGCCGGCGGGGCCGAGCAGCGCAATTCGGAGTGGGCCGACGCCCGGCTCTCCTTCGACGCCGGGCCGGGATTGCGCAGCGAGGAGGATTTGCAGGCGCTGCTCGCCTTCTTCCGCGCGCGGCGCGGGGCGGCGCAGGGATTCCGGATCGAGGACCCGTTCGACAACAGCTCGAACGGGATGAGCCTCGAGCCCGGGGCGGCGGACCAGCTGCTTGGCATGGGCGACGGCGTGAGGACGGAGTTCCCGCTGATCAAGGCCTATGGGCAGCAGGTCCGCCGCATCACCCGCCCGGTGGCGGCGAGCGTTCGGGTGTCGGTGACTGGCGTGGAGATGGCCGGCGGCTGGGCGCTGGGCGGGAAGGGCGTCGTCGCCTTCGACGATCCGCCGCCCGAGGGTGCGGAGGTGAAGGCGGGCTTCCGCTTCGACGTGCCGGTTCGCTTCGCCGAGGACCGGCTGGAGCTGAGCCGGGCCACGTTTCTCGCGGGGGAGGTGCCGAGCGTGCCGATGATCGAGGTGCGGGAATTGTAGCCCCTCTCCCCTTGTGGGAGAGGGGTTGGGGTGAGGGGTGCGCTCGCCTTGCGAGCGCGCGACGCTCCGCGTCGCTACCCCTCATCCAACTCCGCCTAAGCTCACTTCGTTCGCCAAGGCTACGTATCCTTCTCCCACAAGGGGAGAAGGGGAGAGGTTCGTGATGACCGACTTCCTTCAACCCGACCTCACCACCGTCGCCCTGTGCTGGCGGCTGGAGCGCCACGACGGCGTGGCGCTGGGGTTCACCGGGCACGACCGCGACCTGGCGATCGGCGGCCTCACCTACCGCGCGGCGCCGGGGATGCTGCCGTCGGCGATCGGCCTGTCGGACGGGTTCGATCCCGCGAGCCTGGACATCAAGGGCGCGCTGACCAGCGATGCGATCCGGGCCGAGGATTTGCGCGCCGGGCGCTGGGACGGGGCGGCGCTGAGCCTGTTCATGACCGACTGGGAGGCGCCGGGGGCGGAGGTGTTGCCGATCGCTCGCGGCGTGCTGGGCGAGGTTTCGCTGCGCGGCGACGCGTTCGAGGCGGAGCTGCTGGGGCCGGCGGCCATGCTGGAGGGCCCGGCCGTCGAGCAGACCTCGCCCGAATGCCGCGCCGAGCTCGGCGACAAGAGGTGCCGGGTCGACATGGCCGGGCGCAGGCGGATCACCCGGATCGCATCGGTCGAAGGCGAGAATGAAGTGACGGTCGCGGACGCGCCCGCCGGCGACGCGCTCGGCTACGGCCGGCTGCGCTGGATCGGCGGGGCCAATAGCGGAACCGAGAGCGCGATCCTTCGCGCCGAGGGCGCGGCGCTCGTGCTTCGCGAGCCGCCGGCCGTCGCGCCCGCGATCGGCGACCTCATCGAAGTCAGCGAGGGCTGCGACAAGAGCCTGGCCACCTGCGCCGGCCGCTTCGCCAACGCCCTCAACTTTCGCGGCGAGCCGCATTTGCCGGGGACCGACCTGCTGACTCGCTACCCCGGCGCCTAGGGTTCGTACGGACCCTTGTTCCAACCACAAGAAGGAGAAAGACGATGCAGCTTCGTGCCTGCCTGGGATTGCTTTTGCTCGCGCCCGGCGCCTGCGCCTCGATCCCCAAGGGGATCCACATCGTGGTCGACGGGAGCACGCTCGACTTCAAGAAGGCGGAGGAGCCGGCGCCGCCGCCTCCCGAGCCGACGCCCGCGCCTTCGGGACCGGTCCCCGCCGATGACCCGGAGCGCTGAGGCGATCGTCGCGGCCGGGCGCGCCCTGATCGGCGCGCCCTTCCGGCCGCAGGGCCGCTCGGCCGAGACCGGGCTCGATTGCCTCGGCCTCGTCGCCGCGGCGGCAGGGGCCGACCTCGCGAAAACGAGGCGGGACTATCGCCTTCGCGACTTCGAGCCGGAGGCGATCGGGCAAGCGCTCGAGACGCTGGGTTTCCGGCGCGCCGAGGGCCCGGCGCGGCCCGGCGACATCCTGATCCTCGCGCCCGCGCCGGGCCGGCTTCACGCGGCGATCGTCACCCCCGGCGGCCATCTTCACGCCGATGCCGGCCTTCGCCGGGTCGTCGAGGCGCCGGGTGCGCCGCCCTGGCCGGTGCTCTCGGCCTGGCGCCTTTCCTGAACGGAGAAGAAAGATGGCCACTCTTGTTTTGACCGCCGTCGGCACTGCGATCGGCGGGCCGATCGGCGGCGCGATCGGATCGATCGCCGGCCAGATCCTGGACCGCGAGGTGCTGTTCGCACCGAAGCCGATCCATGGCGCGCGGCTCGGCGACCTCGCGGTGCAGATTTCTAGCTACGGTGCGGCGATCCCGAAGATATTCGGAACGATGCGGGTGGCCGGGACGGTGATCTGGTCGACCGACCTGATCGAGCGGCGCACGTCGAGCGGCGGCGGCAAGGGGCGGCCGAAGACGATCGGCTATTCCTATTCGGCGAGCTTCGCGGTCGCATTGTCGGCGCGGCCGATCCTCGGGATCGGCCGGATCTGGGCCGACGGCAAGCTGCTTCGCGGCGCGGCCGGGGACTTCAAGAGCGCGACCGGCTTCAGGATCCATTCGGGCGGCGAGGACCAGCCGGCCGACCCGCTGATCGCGGCGGCCGAGGGGATCGCGCAGACGCCCGGTTTTCGCGGAATCGCCTATGCGCTGTTCGAGGATTTCCAGCTCGAGGATTACGGCAACCGAATCCCCTCGCTGACCTTCGAGGTGATCGCCGATGCCGGGGCGGTTAGCGTGGGGGCGATGGCCGAGGCGCTCGGCGGCGGGATGGTCGTGGCCGGAGAAACTCCGGTCGTGGGCGGCTATGCGGTGTCGGAGGACAGCGTGCGGGGGGCGATCGCGGCGCTGGCGGAGGTGGCCCCGCTGTCGCTCGTGGACGACGGCGAGCGGCTCACGCTGACCGCCGGCGCGGGCGAGGCGGACGCGCTCGGCGCGAGTGACGAGCAGGGCCGGCGCGAGATCGTCCGCCGCGGCGCCTCCACCCTGCCGCGCGAGGCGAGCGTCGCCTATTACGAGATCGAGCGCGACTATCAGGCGGGGCTTCAGCGGGCGACGCGGGGCGGAGCGTCGGGGCCCGCCGACCGAAGCGCGCTGCCGGCGGCGCTCGGCGCGGCGGAGGCCAAGCGGCTGGCCGAGGAGCGGCTCGCGGCGGCCTGGGCCGGACGGCTCACCGCCCGGGTCACGCGGTCGTGGCGCGCCTGCGCCCTCAGCCCCGGCGGCCATGTCCTGCTCGAGGGAGAGGCCGGGCGCTGGCGGATCGAGCGGATGTCGATCGGGCCGATGACCGTGACTCTCGATCTCGTCCGGATCGCGCCTGCGGGCTTCGGCGCTCCGCCTGCGAGCCCGGGAGTTCCGGTGCGGCAGCCGGACATGGTTCACGGTCCGACCGTCCTCCGCCTGCTCGACCTTCCTTTGGGCGACGGCACCGCCGGCGCGCCCTTGCTCTTCGCCGCGGCGGCCGGGAGCGAGGCGGGCTGGCGGCGGGCGGCGATCGAGGCGAGCTTCGACGGCGGCGGCACCTGGCTCGCGGCCGGGAGCACGGCCGCCCCGGCGGTAATCGGCACCGTGCTCGGCGCGCTTGCACCCGCGGGCCCGGCGCTGGCCGACAGGGAATCCGCGATCGAGGTCGAGCTTCTCAACGCTTCGATGTGGCTCGAATCGCGCAGCGACGACGCCCTGGCGAACGGCGAGAATTTGGCGCTGGTGGGCGAGGAATTGATCCAGTTCGGCGCGGCTGATCCCGTCGGCACGAACCGATTTCGCCTGTCCCGCCTGTGGCGCGGCCGGCGCGGGACGGAATGGGCCGCGGCGCTCCATTCCGCCGGCGAGGGCTTCGTTCTGATCGAAGCCGAGAGCCTGGTTCCTCTGCAGGCGCCCGCCGGATCGGCCGGCGGCGAAGCGCGCCTGATCGCTTACGGCATAGGTGACCCGCCCGAAGGAGCGGCGGCCGAGCGCCCGATCGCGGGCGAAGCGATTCGTCCGCCGAGCCCGGTGCACCTCACTGCCGAGCCGCTCGACGGCGGCGTGACGCTGCGCTGGGTGAGGCGCAGCCGGCAAGGATGGGTCTGGCCCAGCGGCGGCGACACGCCGCTGGGCGAGGAGGCCGAGCGCTACCGTGTGAAGCTGGCGGGGGAGGGCTTCTCCCGAAGCGCGATCGTGACCGAGCCTTCCTTCCATTACGGCGCCGCCGAGCGCGCGGCCGATGGAGGCGGGCCGGCGCTCGTCTCGATCGTCCAGCTCGGAACCTTCGCGGTGTCGCGCCCGGCGACGCTGCTCGTCAGCTAGAGGAGATCCGTCATGCCGGAATCGAGCCCCCGCTTCGCCCTTCCGTTCATCCTTCCGGGGCAGGCCCAGAAGGAGATGTTCCACAACGAGGCGCTGGCGAGGATCGACGCCGCGCTCCAGGCGGCGGTCGAGGAGGGGCCGCGGACCGATCCGCCGGACGCCCCCGAGCCGGGGCAGTGCTGGATCGCAGCCGCCGGAGCGACCGGCGCCTGGGCCGGCGAGGACGGCGCATTGGCCTGCCGCACGGACGGCGGCTGGCGGTTCGTGGCGCCGGTTCCCGGGATGCTGGTCTGGAACAAGGCGGCAGGGTTGTGGATCCACTGGGACGGAACGGGGTGGAGCGACGGACGCCTGCCCGCCGCGGCGCTTTTCGTCGGCGGCCAGCAAGTCGTCGGGCCGCGCCTCGAAACGATCGCAAGTCCTTCTGGCGGAACGACAATCGACGCGAAAGCACGGCTTGCGCTCGACGCCGTCATTGCGACATTAAAGTCACACGGCCTGATCGAATCATGATGTCCTCATTTCGTCTGCAACCCAAGCGGGGGCGGGTCGTTTCTGAGCCGCCGATCAACTGCCGTTCATCTTCTGGGTGGGCTGCGGCTTTTCAGCAACAGGTGTGGGGCTATGCGTGCTTGCGCGGAAACTCCGCTTACCGTAAGGAGTTCACGTCGTTCCCGATTGGGACGCAGAAGAAAGGGGAAGATTATGCGGAAGCTCGCCATTGTTGTGGCGCTGTCCTCAACCGTACTCGCCACGCCGGCCCTCGCGCGCAATAACGCTTGGTACGTCGGTGGCGATTTCGGTGGGATGATCGTCGAGGACATCGACTTCGACTTCGGTCTTACGCCGACCATTCCGAGCAGCGGGACCTCGCAGCTCGCTCTCAATCACGATTACGGCTACGACGCAGCCTTGTTCGTCGGCTACGATCTCGGTGCGTTCCGCATCGAGGCCGAGGTCGCCTACAAGAGCGCCGACGTGGACGACATCGAGTCGGTGACCTGCCTTCCGGGCAATCCGGCCGCCTGCCGGCCTGTCGGCAGCACGATCACGCCGGACCTTTATCCGGCTGGCGGTGGTCGCTCGAGCGCCCTCAGCTTCATGATCAACGGCATGCTCGACTTCGGTGACGACGATGGCGTCAGCGGCTTCGTTGGCGGCGGTGTGGGTGTTGCCCGCATCGACTACAACAACGTCCGCGCCTTCTCGAACCAGGGCGCCGCGATCGACGATTCCGACACGCGCTTCGCGTGGCAGATCGTCGCCGGTCTCCGTCAGGCGATCAGCGACAATCTCGACGTGACCGTCCGCTACCGCTTCTTCAACGCGGACAACATCAACACCGTCGATTATCGTGGCTTCGAGTCCGAATCGCGGTTCCGCTCGCACAGCTTGCTGGGCGGCATCACCTACAACTTCGGGGCTCCGCCGCCGCCGCCGCCTCCGCCGCCGCCGCCGCCTCCGCCCCCGCCGCCTCCTCCGCCTCCGCCGCCGCCGCCGCCTCCGCCGTGCGCGCCGGGTCCCTACATCGTGTTCTTCGATTGGGATAAGGACGAGATCACGCCGCAAGCGGCCGCGATCCTCGACAATGCGGCGGCTGCCTACCAGCAGTGCGGCCGGGCCCAGGTCGTCCTTGCCGGTCACGCCGACCGGTCGGGTCCTGCGGACTACAACGTTGGCCTGTCGCAGCGGCGCGCCAACAACACCCGGTCCTACCTTGCCGGTCACGGCATTCCGGACGGTGTCATCACGACCGAGGCCTTCGGCGAAAGCCGGCCGCTGGTCGAGACCGCCGACGGCGTGCGCGAGCCGCAGAACCGGCGCGTGGAAGTCACCTTCGGCCCCGGCTCCGGCTGGTAAGAAGGGGCTCTGCCGCTCCGGCGGCGGAACGCCAAAAGATTGGGAGCCGGCCTTCGGGTCGGCTCCCTTTTTTTCGAAGTGCGCGCCACCAGCCTCGACGCCAAGCCCCCTATTCTGCGCCGCGCCGCTTTGATAACGCGGGCGCGAGCCATTCCATCAAGGACCTTCAATGCGCATCGCGATCATCGGGACGGGCTATGTCGGCCTCGTTTCCGGAGCCTGCCTTTCGGATTTCGGCCATGACGTGGTCTGCGTCGACAAGGACGAACGCAAGATCGCCGATCTTCGCGAGGGGATCATGCCGATTTTCGAGCCCGGCCTGGACCAACTGGTGGCACGAAACGTCGCCGTGGGCCGGCTGTCCTTCACTACCGATATGACCGCCGCTCTCAAGGGCGCCGGGGCGGTCTTCATCGCCGTCGGCACCCCGTCGCGGCGGGGCGACGGCCATGCCGATCTCTCCTATGTCTATGGCGCAGCAGGGGAAATCGCAGCGTTGCTCGATGGCCCAACGGTAGTAGTCACCAAATCGACGGTCCCCGTCGGCACAGGCGACGAAGTCGAGCGCATCGTCCGTGAGGCCGCGTCGAACGCAACGGTCTCGATCGTCTCCAATCCCGAGTTCCTGCGCGAAGGCGCGGCGATCGAGGATTTCAAGCATCCGGACAGGATCGTCGTCGGCGCCGATGACGAGCGCGGAAGGGAGATCATGAAGGAAATCTACCGTCCCCTCTATCTGAACAAGGCCCCGCTCCTGTTCACGTCGCGGCGCACGGCCGAGCTGATCAAATATGCCGCCAACGCCTTCCTCGCGACCAAGATCACCTTCATCAACGAGATCGCCGACCTGTGCGAGAAGGTCGGGGCCGAGGTCCAGGACGTGGCCCGCGGGATCGGGCTGGACGGGCGGATCGGACCCAAGTTCCTGCACGCGGGCCCGGGCTATGGCGGCTCGTGCTTCCCCAAGGACACACTGGCGCTGCTGAAGACGGCGGAGGATTATCACGCGCCGCTGCGCATCGTCGAGGCGGTCGTCAAGGTGAACGACGCACGCAAGCGGGCGATGGGGCGCAAGGTCGTCCAGGCGCTCGGGGCCGAGGCGCGCGGCAAGACCGTCGCCCTTCTCGGCCTGGCGTTCAAGCCGAACACCGACGACATGCGCGACGCGCCGTCGATCGCGATCGCCCAGGCGCTCGAGGATGCAGGCGTCAAGGTGCGCGGCTACGATCCCGAGAGCATGGAGCAGGCGCGGCCGCTCATGCCCGGCGTCGAGCTTTGCTCCAGCCCCTACGAGGCGGCGACAGAAGCGGACGCGGTCGTGCTGGTCACCGAATGGGACGCGCTTCGGGCGCTCGACCTCGATCGGATGGCCGGAGCGATGCGAGGCCGTGCCTTCGTCGATCTGCGCAACATCTATCCGCCGGAGGAGGTCGAAGAAGCCGGCCTCTCATGGTATGGAATCGGCCGCGCGCCGCGAGATGGCGGGGCGCCCCAACCGGGAGGGTGACGATGATTCTTGCTGCGCTGGCCCTGCTTCAAGCGGCCGAGCCGGCCCAGGCGGCCCTTGCTCCGTCGCCGCCGCCGGAAGTGCTGATCACGGACGTTCGGCGGGCGGACGGGAGCCTGGCGGCGCGGGCGATGGTCTGGCAGGGGCGGACGGGGCTCGAAGTGCGCGTCCAGGCGCAGGGGCTCGCCGCCGGCCATTACGGAGTCCATTTTCATGCCGCGGGGCGTTGCGAAGGACCCGGCTTCGAGAGCGCCGGGCCGCACTGGAACCCGACCGGACGGCAGCACGGCTCGCTCAATCCGCAAGGCCATCATCTCGGCGATCTCGACAATCTCGACGTCGACGAGAGCGGCGGCGGGCGGCTCGAATTCACGATCCCCGGCGGCTCGGCCACCGGCGCCGCCGGCCTGCTCGACGCCGACGGAGCGGCGGTGGTGATCCATGCCGCGGCGGACGATTACCGCACCGATCCCAGCGGCAATAGCGGCGCCCGGATCGCCTGCGGGGTGCTTGCGGCGCGGCCCTAGAGTCGCTCTAGGCTGTGTCGACATTCAGTCTTCTAATCCCTCCCCCTGAGGGGGAGGGTAGGGTGGGGGTTTACGGCGTTTGCGGTTTTCCGCCGACACCGGAACCCCTCACCCCAACTCTCTCCCCATGGGAGAGGGAGCAGTAGCTCAGCGACTGTCTATACGACCTAGCCCCGCTCCCCCGCCTCTCTCGCCCGTTCGAAGCGGCTCGCCTCGAGCGCGCCGACATGGCCGGCGCCGATCCACAGGGCGGCGAGGGTGAAGGGCGGAACGACGTAGAGCCAGAAGATGCCGGCGCTGAGGCTTCCGGTCACGTCGGCCATCTTGCCGGCGAAATAGGGGCCGAGGGCCAGGCCGACCATGGTGGTGCCGAGGACATAGGTGGCGCCGGCGGTCGCGCGCATTCGCGGGAGGACCAGATCCTGAAGCGTGGCGACCGCGGCGCCGACCCACATCGAGCCGAAGAACTGGGCGATCGGGCTGCCGATGTAGAAGGCGGCGAGGTTCTGGGTGGTGAACATGACGTAGACCGCCGGGACCGGCAGGACGACGGCGGCCATGTTGACGAAGATCCGGCCGCGCGGATCGAAGCGGCGCCAGTAATCGGCGACGATCCCGCCCAGGATCACCCCGCTCGCGGCCGCGACCGCAGCGCTCCAGCCGAGGATCGCGGCGACCTCGTCCCTGGCGCTAAGGCCCGCGATGATCCGCGCCGGAGCCTCCGGGGAATCGTAGAAGGTCCGGATCGCGTAAGGCGGCGCCCAGAAGCTGATCGCGTAGGTCATGAACGAGATGCTGCCGAAGGCGATCGCGAGCATGATCACCACGCGCGTGCCCCAGATCAGGCGATAGGCGGCCGGATCGCGCGAGCGCAGCGACTGGACCCAGGAAAAGATCGCATAGACTCCGATCCCGTAGGCGATCCATTGCGGCCAGCTGCCGGTCAGCCAGATCAGTGCCGAAGCGCCGGCGATCGTCGCGGCGAGGGCGACCAGATTGGTGCCGAGCGCGCCGGGAGTCCTGGCGGCGGTGACGAGGGTCAGCGGCGGCAGGATGGCGGCGAGCTCGCGGCCGAACTCGCGCCAGGCGCTGGGGCGGACGACCGGTTCGGCGAGGCCCTCCGACGCGCCGCGCAATGGCTCGCGCAAGGTCAACACCCAGAGCGCGAGCAGGAGGCCGGGAAGGCCGACGGCGAGGAAGGCGGCCTGCCAGCCGACCAGGCCGAACGGGGCGTCGGCAGCGCTCGGCCAGGCGGCGTTCCAGCGGCTGCTGACGGCGCCGCCGATCGGCAGGCTGATCGCGCCGCCGAGATAGAGGCCGCTCGAATAGATGGAGAGGGCGGTGGCGCGCTTCTCCTTCGGAAAGCGATCCGAGATCATCGAGTAGGCGGCGGGCGAAGCGCTCGCCTCGCCGATGCCGACCCCGATGCGCGCCGCCGCGAGCATCGCGAAGCTGGTGGCGAAGCCGGACAATATGGTCATCGACGACCACAGGCCGAGGCCGATGGCGATCAGCCGGCCGCGATACCAGCTGTCGGCGAGCCGCCCGAGGGGGATTCCGAACAGGGCGTAGAAGACGGCGAAGGCGGTGCCGTAGAGGAAGCCGATCTGGGCGTCCTCGAGGTGGAGGTCGCGCTTGATGTCCTGGGCGAGGATCGAGATGATCTGCCGGTCGATGAAGTTGATGACGTAGACCAGCACCAGCACGAGCAAGGCGTACCAGGCGTAGGCGCCGATCCGCGGCTTCGCCGACCCTCGCTCGCTCGCCATGCGGCCTCCCCCGTCGATTGTGCTTCTTATGCCAACTGGCTAGCAGAGCAGGGCGCTTTGGCAACACGGCATGGATGCGATGACGACCCGGATATTGTTCGTCTGCCTCGGCAACATCTGCCGTTCCCCGCTCGCAGAGGCTGCGTTTCGCGCGGAGGCGCAGCGGCGCGAGCTCGATGTCGAGGCCGATTCCGCGGGCACCGGCGGCTGGCATGAAGGCGAGCCGCCGGACAGGCGGGCGATCGCGGCGGCGCGCAGGAACGGCGTCGACATCGCCGGCCTTCGGGCGCGCAAGGTGAAGCGCGAGGATTTCGACCGGTTCGATCATATCTTCGCGCTCGACGACGAGAATCTGGCCGACCTCGAGGCGATACGCCCGGCCGCGAGCCGGGCGCGGCTTGCCCTGCTGCTCGACCATGTTCCCGGGCGCGAGGGGGAGGCGGTGGCCGATCCCTATTATGGCGGGGACAGCCATTTCGATACGACCTGGAGCGACGTCAGCGAGGCGGCGCGCTGCCTGGCGCAGGCGCTGGCCGAGGAGAAAGCGGTATGAGCCTGAGGCTGCACTACCATCCGCTTTCGTCCTTCTGCTGGAAGGTTCTGATCGCGCTCTACGAGAACGACACGCCGTTCGAGCCCGTCCTGCTCGAAAATCTCGGCGATCCGGAGACGCGCGCCGCCCTGACTGCCTTGTGGCCGCTGGCGAAGATCCCGCTGCTCGAGGACGAGGCGCGCGGCGAGATCGTGCCCGAGACGACGATCATGATCGACTATCTCGACCGCCATTATCCGGGGCCGGTCCGGTTCGTTCCGGCCGACGCCGATGCCGCGCGCGAGACGAGGCTGTGGGATCGGGTGTTCGACCTGCACGTGCAAGCGCCGATGCAGAAGATCGTCGGCGACAGGCTGCGGCCCGAGGATCAGCGCGACCCGTTCGGCGTGGCCGAGGCGCGCCGGTCGCTGGCGATCGCGCTCGATATCGTCGAGAATGTCGCGGGGCGGCGGCAATGGGCGGCCGGCGACGAATTCGGCCTGGCGGACTGCGCGGCGCTGCCGGCGCTGTTCTACGCCGACAAGGTCACGCCGTTCGGAAAAGATCGTCCGAACGCGACGGCGCTGCTCGACCGGCTGAAGGCACGGCCGAGCGTGGCGCGGGTGCTCGCCGAGGCCGAGCCCTATTTCCAATATTTCCCGGAAGGATGAGCGCCTTTTCGGAGCGCGTCGCCGAACTGACCGGCGCCGGCGAAGAGGCGATGGAGCGGCTGGCCGGGGGCGACGTCAGCGGCACGCTGCGAGTCACCCGGCCGGAGGGCGGGACGGTGGTGGCGAAAGGCGGAATGACCGCGGTCGAGGCGATGATGCTGCGAAGGCTCGCGGAGGCGGGCGTGCCGGTGCCGCCGATCGAGGGGGAATATGACGGCGTGCTGCTGCTCGGCTTTGTCGAGAATGACGAATTGTTCAGCCCGCGGGCCTGGGCCGATTTGGGCGCGGTGCTGCGCCGGCTGCACGGCCATTCCGGCGAGGATTATGGCTGGCCCGTGGATTTCGCGGCGGGCTCGGTCCTCATCTCCAACCGTCCCTCGAGCGACTGGGGCCAGTTCTGGGCCGACGAGCGCCTGCTCGCGCCCGCCGCGCTCCTCGACCGGCCGTGGCGCGAGCGGGTCGCCGCTGCGGCGGAGATCGCCCGGGCGACGCTTCCGGCCTTGCCCGAGCCGATCCTGCTTCACGGCGACATGTGGCGCGGGAACGTGCTCGTCGCTGACGGGGAGGTGAGGGCGCTGATCGATCCGATCTGCTATTTCGGCCATGCCGAAGCGGACCTGGCGATGCTGTCGCTGTTCGATGCGCCGCCGGAGGAATTTTGGGACGCTTACGGGCCGCTGGAGACGGGGGCCGACATTCGGCGACCGATCTACGAGCTGTTCCACGCGATCGTCCACATGCGGCTCTACGGACCGCGCTACGGGCCGCTGCTCGACCGGCTGCTGACGCAGATCGGGGCCTAGCCGAGCGGGTAGCGCTCGACGATCGAATAGACCGCGCCTTCGGGCGTCAGCGTGCTTTCGAACAGGGCGAAGTCGGCGACCTCGAAGGGCGGGCTGGCAAGGCCTCCCGATCGTTCGAGCAAATTGCCGACATGGCCCGAACCGCGCTTGAGGCGAGCGAGCGTGATGTGGGGAAGATAGGCGCGCTCATCGGGCGGGACGCCGACCCGGGCGAGCGCGGCATCGACCTTCTTGTGCAGGGTTTTGAGCGGCTCGTGCGGCGCGACGCCGGCCCAGACCGTCTCTGCCTGGCCGCGCCGCTCGAACGCGCCGATGCCCGCGAGCGCGATCGGGAAGGGCGCGTGGTGGATCGTGCCGAGCGCGGCGTGAACGTCGTCCGCGCGGTGCCGGTCAACCTCGCCGATGAAGCGCAAGGTGAGATGGAGCTGGTCCTCGCTCTGCCAGCGAGCGCCACTGATGCCGCCCATCGCGGCGAGGAGCAGCGCGCGGATCGCCGCGGGCGGGCGGATGGCGACGAAGAGGCGGTGCATGGGATCCCCATATCGTCATTCCCGCGGAAGCGGGAATCCAGCCCGCTTGCCCTTCGGACGGGAAGGAAGCCGGACCCCCGCCTTCGCGGGGGCGGCGCGCCCGCGCTCGCCGGTTTTCCTTGAATTGGGGCCCAATTCCCACGATATTCACGAGGCACGGCATTTCGCCGTCGATGGAGGAAGTTTCACATGGCAAATTGGTCTGATCCGCGGATCGGGGCGAGCCAACCGGGGACGACGACGACCGTCGGCCAAGACGTCGCGTTCGACGCCGGCCTTCGCTCGCACATGCTGTCGGTCTACAATTACATGACCTCGGGCGTGCTTCTGACAGGCATCGTCGCATTGCTGTTCGCGCAGGGCGGCGAGAATTCGCTGGCCTTCCGCCTGTTCGTGGGCGGCGGGCCGCTGGTCGTCTGGGCCGCGATCCTGGCGCCGCTGGGCGTCGTTATGTGGCTGAACTTCGGCATCAACCGGATTTCGACCGGCACGGCTCGGATCCTGTTCTGGGTCTATGCGGGCCTGCTCGGAGTCTCGCTCTCGACGATCTTCTTCGTCTACACGGCGGGATCGATCGCCACCGCCTTTTTCGCCACGGCGGCGGGCTTCGCCAGCCTCAGCCTGTGGGGCTACACGACGAAGCGCGACCTTTCCGGCATGGGCACGTTCCTGATCATGGGACTGTTCGGCCTGATCGTGGCGATGCTGATCAACGTCTTCATGCAGAGCCCGGCGATGGACCTGGCGATCAGCGCCATCGGCGTGCTGATCTTCGCCGGCCTCACCGCCTACGACACGCAGAAGATCAAGAGCCTCTACTTCGCCGTCGCCGGGACGGATTTCCACGGCAAGGCGGTGGTGATGGGCGCGCTGACGCTCTATCTCGACTTCATCAACCTGTTCCTGTTCCTGCTGCGCTTCATGGGCAACCGGAACTAGGCTTCGAACAGGTTTCGAGTGGATCGGGGCCCGGCGGCGACGCCGAGCCCTTTTCCTATCCGCGCAGGTGGCGGCGGAAGAAGGCGAGGGTCTCGGCCCAGGCGACCTCGGCCGCCTCGCGGTTGTAGCGCGCCGCCGAGGTATCGTTGTGGAAGGCGTGATCGACGCCGGGGAATTCATGGACGGTGACGTCCTTGCCAGCCGCCCGCAGCGCCTCGGCCCAGGGATGGGCGGTTCCGTTCACGCGGGCGTCGAGGCCGGCGAGGACGATCAGCATCGCCGCCTGGACCCGCGCCGCCTCCGCCGGGTCGGGCGCGGGGCCGTAGAAGGGGACCGCCGCTTTCAGCGCCGCGCCGGCGCCGACCGCGAGCCGGTCGACCATCCCGCCGCCCCAGCAGAAGCCGACCGCGCCGATCCGGCGCGACCCTCCCGCCGGCGAGGCGAGCCGCTGGATCGTCGCGACCCCGTCGGCGACCGTCTCGGCCATGTCGAGCTGCCCGATCATCGTTCGGGCCTGGTCCTGGTCGGCCGGCGTGCCGCCCGGAACGCTGAGGAAATCGGGCGCGAGCGCGGAGAAGCCGGCCACCGCGAGCCGGCGGGCGACGTCGCGAATATGATCGTTGAGGCCGCGATTTTCGTGGACGACGACGATCAGGGGAAGGTTGTCCGCGGCGCCCGCGGGCGCTGCGTTGTACCCGCGATAGCGGCGGCCCGGCCGCGGCTCCCATTCGATCGTACCGGTGCGGATTCGCCGATCGTCGGGCGCGATTTGCGGCGCCGCGGCGGCCTGGCAGGCGATGCTTCCGAGCAAGGCGCCCGCGGCCGCCGCGCCGCCGGCGATTCGGGTCAGCTCGGCCATGAAGGCGCGTCGGTCCATGCCTTCGTGGGTGAAGCGATCGTAAAGCGCGATCGCCGCGCGCCGGATCGGGTCGCTCATGCCGGCTGCGCTTCCTGCGCCTTCAGCTCGGCCATGAGGCCATCGTCGATCTCGTTCGCGCGGATCGCGGCCGGACGCGCGGCGAGGCGGGCGAAATACTCCTCGAAGGCGGGGCGCTTCGGCACGGTGCCGAACTGCAGGCCCCAGCCGATCGACGAGCCGACATAGACGTCGGCGGCGGTGAATGTGTCGCCGCAGAGATAAAGCGAGCCGGACACCGCCCGTTCGAGCGCGTCGATCGTCGCTTCGTAGGTTCCGTAGCCGACCATGCGACTCTGCTCCTCGGTGGCGAGAAGGCCGAGCGCCTTGCCGGTCACCGCCTGCTCGAACGGTCCGGCGGCGAAGAACAGCCAGCGGAAATAGGGCGCGCGGCGCGCGTCGCCGACAGGCGGCGCCAGGCTCCTGGCCGGAAAGGCATCGGCGAGATAGGCGCAGATCGCGCCGCATTCGGTGACCACCGAATCGCCGTGGCGAATCGCCGGAACCTTTCCCATCGGGTTGACCGCGAGATATTCGGGCGCCTTCATCGACGCCCCATAGCCGAGCACGACCGTCTCATAGGGCTCGCCGAGCTCTTCGAGCATCCAGCGCGCGATCCGGCCGCGCGACATCGGGTTGGTGTAGAAGGTGAGATCGGTCATCGAGCGGCCTCCCGTGTGAGCGACCGGGGGCTTATACCGCCGCCCACGGCAAAGCGGGAGTCCGCCGGCGCGGCGCAGTTTCGGACCCGTGGCGGCTCGCTTGCGCCGAATGGACCGCGCGCCGCGACAAACGCCCCAAATTTCCTTTGCAAGTATAGGATTGCGGGGCCTCCAGGCCCACGCCCGGCTTTCCAAGTGAAGAAGTCTTTGCTAGTATGAGAGGATGGGTATTTACGAGCGGGCGCTCGCCTCCCTTCAGGACCATGGACTGATTGGAGCCGAGGACGGCATTCTGGTTTCTTGCGGTGGCGATACGGATGCGCGCGCGCTTCAGCATGGCGGTTTTCGAGACGTTCTCATCACCAATCTCGACGTCCGCAAGTCTGCGGGAATCGGCCCCTATTCTTGGCAGCGCTGCGATGCCGAGGATCTGCCCTTCGCCGACGACAGCTTCGACTGGGGAATCGTCAATGCAGGCCTCCATCATTGCCGGTCGCCGCACCGCGGCCTGCTGGAACTGATGCGCGTGTCGCGGCGCGGCGTCCTCGCCCTCGAGGCCCGGGACAATCTGCTCATCCGCCTTGCCGTGCGGATGGGGCTGACGCCGGCGTACGAACTCGAATGCGTCGCGATGGGGGTAGGCGGACTGCGTAACGGCCCGCTGCCCAATTTCGTCTATCGCTGGACCGAACGGGAGGTGAAAAAGACGATCGAGAGCGCCGAGCCGGGAGTCGCCCACGATTTGCGCTTCTATTACGGCCTCGTGCTTCCGACCGAGCGGATGACGATGAGCAGCCCGGTCAAGCGACTGGCGTTGCGCGTCGGGGGAGTGTTCGCCCGAGCGCTCTTTCGTCTGCTGCCCCGACAGGGCAACCAGTTCGCCTTCGCCATTATCAAGACCGGCCGGACGAAGCCCTGGATCAAGGCGGGCGAGCTCAACCCCGATTACCGGCTGGGCTTCGATCCGGCCCGCTACGTCCCGGAGCGGCCCGACCAAGGCCTCGCGGACAGGGCGTAGAATCTGCTCGATCGAGATTGGGTCCGTCCCAAGCCAGGCGGGAACGGATCCCGGGCAGCTCGAAATCCCAGTCCGCGCCGTAGGTCAGGCGAACGCCTCTAGGCCTGCTCTTCCGGCTGGTCGGCTCCGGTGGTCTTTCCGGCCGGCTTCTTCTTCCGCTTCTTCGAGGGTTTGGGCGGCGCGGGGATGATCTCGAAGGTCGGCGCATTGTCCTTGATTCGGACCTTGACCTCGCCGCCGTGGACGAGCTTGCCGAACAGCAGCTCCTCTGCCAGCGGCTGCTTGATCTTGTCCTGAACCAGGCGGCCCATCGGCCGGGCACCGTAGAGCCGGTCGTAGCCGCGCGCGGTGAGCCAGGCCCGCGCCTCGTCGTCGAGCTCGATGTGGACGTTGCGGTCCGCGAGTTGGAGCTCGAGCTGGAGGATGAACTTGTCGACGACGCGGGCGACGACCTCGGTGGGGAGGTAGGCGAAGGGCACGATCGCATCGAGCCGGTTGCGGAACTCGGGCGTGAACATCCGCTTGACCGCCTCGTCCTGCGCGTCCTCCCTGCTGACGTTGCCGAAGCCGATCCCCTCGCTCGCCATGTCTGCGGCGCCGGCATTGGTGGTCATGATCAGGATCACATTGCGGAAATCGACCGTCTTGCCGTGATGGTCGGTGAGCCGGCCGTTGTCCATGATCTGAAGGAGGATGTTGAACAGATCCGGATGCGCCTTCTCGATCTCGTCGAGCAGGAGCACGCTGTGCGGATGCTGGTCGACGGCGTCGGTCAAGAGGCCGCCCTGATCGTAGCCGACATAGCCCGGAGGCGCGCCGATCAGGCGGGAGACCGAGTGACGCTCCATATATTCGCTCATGTCGAAGCGCTGCAGCGGGATGCCCATGATCGAGGCGAGCTGGCGCGCGACCTCGGTCTTGCCGACGCCGGTGGGGCCGGAGAAGAGGTAGGAGCCGATCGGCTTTTCGGGATCGCGAAGGCCGGCGCGGGCCAGCTTGATCGCCGAGGAGAGCCGGTCGATCGCCTCGTCCTGGCCGAAGACGACGCGCTTCAAATCCTTCTCGAGATGCTCGAGCGCCTTCTTGTCGTCGGAGGAGACGCTCTTGGCCGGGATCCGGGCGATGGTCGAGATGACCGCCTCGATCTCCTTGACGGTGATCGTCTTCTTGCGCTTCGAGGGCACGACCAGCATCTGCATCGCGCCGACCTCGTCGATCACGTCGATCGCCTTGTCGGGCAGCTTGCGGTCAGAGATATAGCGCGCGGAGAGCTCGACCGCGGCCTTGATCGCGTCGGGCGTGTATTTGACCGCGTGATGCTCCTCGAACGCGCTTCGCAGGCCGGCGAGGATCTTGATCGTGTCCTCGACCGTCGGCTCGTTGACGTCGATCTTCTGGAACCGACGGAGCAGCGCCCGGTCCTTCTCGAAATGGTTGCGGAACTCCTTGTAGGTCGTCGAGCCGATGCAGCGGATCGCGCCGTTGGAGAGCGCCGGCTTGAGCAGGTTCGAAGCGTCCATGGCGCCGCCCGAAGTCGCGCCGGCACCGATCACCGTGTGGATCTCGTCGATGAAAAGGATCGCGTCGGGGAGCTTCTCGAGCTCCGAGACGACGGCCTTCAACCGCTCCTCGAAATCGCCGCGATAGCGCGTGCCCGCGAGGAGCGAGCCCATGTCGAGCGAATAGATCACGGCCGGCCGAAGCACGTCGGGAACGTCGCCCTCGACGATCTTGCGCGCCAGGCCCTCGGCGATGGCCGTCTTCCCGACGCCCGGATCGCCGACGTAGAGCGGGTTGTTCTTGGAGCGGCGGCAGAGGATCTGGATCGTTCGGTCGACCTCGGGACCGCGGCCGATCAGGGGATCGACGCGGCCTTCGGCGGCCTTCTCGTTGAGGTTCACGGTGAACTGCTTGAGCGCGGATTCGGGCTTCTTCTTGCCGTCGTCCTGCTTGATCTCCTCGGTCTGCTTGCTCTCGGCGGGGGCCGCGACCGCGTCGCCCTTACCGACGCCGTGGCTGATATAGGTGACGGCATCGAGCCGGCTCATGTCCTGCTGCTGCAGGAAATAGACCGCGTAGCTCTCGCGCTCGGAGAAGAGGGCGACGAGCACGTTGGCGCCGGTGACCTCGTCGCGCCCGGAGGACTGGACGTGCAGGATGGCGCGCTGCACCACGCGCTGGAAACCGCTCGTCGGCGACGGCTCGGTCTCCGCGGAGACCTTGAGCGAATCAAGCTCGGTGTCGAGATAGTGCCGCACCGCGTCGCGAAGCTCGCCGGTATTGACGCCGCAGGCCTCCATCACGCGGCCGGCGTGGACGTCCTCGATCAAAGCGAGAAGAAGATGCTCGAGCGTCGCATATTCGTGGCGGCGCCCACCCGCCTCGGCCAAGGCGTTGTGGAGGGTCTGTTCGAGCTCACGGGCGAAAGAAGGCATGCGTTACTCCTTCGGGCCCGACGAGCGATTCACCGGCGCCCTAGACCCCCAATGTCGGCTCTCCGCGCCTCCACATCAAGCGGCACGGCGAAATCGCTTGGGGAAAACCTCATTTCCTGAATAGATCGTCGGCGCTTGCGCGGAAGTTAACCGAGGCATGAAGCTTGGCCTTCACCCGCTCGATCTCCGCCTCCAGCACCTTTATCCGCGCGTCGAGCTCCTCGACCGACAGCGGATCGAGATCCTGCTTCGTCAGGAGCTTCAGCGGATCGTCCGGCTTGTCCGGAAAGAGCTCGTCGAGATCCATTGGCAGAGCGTTGACCGAAGCGGCGGCCAAGTCAATAAACGCGCATCTCGGAGCGGGGGAATCGTGGCTGAACTTCCCAGGGAAATGAAGGCGATCGATCCGGCAGGGGCGGGCGGCCCGGAGGTGCTCGAAATCGTCGCTCGGCCGGTGCCGCGCCCCGCAACGGGCGAGGTGCTCATCAAAGTCGCCGCCGCCGGAGTCAATCGCCCGGACGTGCTCCAGCGGCGCGGCCTCTATCCGCCGCCCCCGGGAGCGCCCTCGATTCCGGGCCTGGAGGTGGCGGGGGAGATCGTGGAGGCCGGCGACGGCGTCGGCGCCGAACTGGTCGGCCAGCAGGTCTGCGCGCTCGTTTCCGGCGGCGGCTATGCCGAATATGCGGTGGCGCCCGCCGGCCAGTGCCTGCCGGTTCCGCCGTCGCTGAGGATGATCGAAGCCGCGGCCATGCCCGAGACGCTGTTCACCGTGTGGACCAATTTGTTCGAGCGGGCTTATGCAGCCGAGGGCGAGACCGCGCTGGTCCACGGGGGAACGAGCGGGATCGGGACCATGGCGATCGGCCTTGCCGATCTGTTCGGCCTGAGGATCATCGTCACCTGCGGAAGCGACGAAAAGTGCCGCCGGGCCGAGGCGCTCGGCGCGGCCCACGCCATCAATTACCGGACCCAGGATTTCGTAGCCGAGGTGGCGCGGCTCACCGGGGGCGCGGGCGTCCATATCGTGCTGGACATGGTCGGCGGCGATTATCTGGGGCGCAACCTCGATTGCCTGGCGGAGGAGGGGCGCCACGTCTCGATCGCGGTGCAGGGCGGCGCGACCGGCGAGGTCAACATCGCGAAGGTGATGCAGCGGCGGCTAACTCTGACCGGCTCGACGCTGAGGCCGCGCTCGGCCCAGTTCAAATGCCTCGTCGCGGACGAGCTTTCGCGCGCCGTCTGGCCGCATGTCGAGGCAGGCAAATTGAAGCCGGTCGTCGATGCCACCTTCCCGCTGGCGGACGCCGCGAAGGCGCACATGCTGATGGAATCGGGCGAGCATGTCGGCAAGATCGTGCTGGAGATCGGGTGAGCGAGCCGCTGATCCTCCATGAATATCCGCCGTCCGGAAATTGCTACAAGATCCGGCTGACGGCGGCCCTGCTCGGGCTTCCGATCGAGCGGCGCTTCTACGACATCATGAAGGGCGAGACGCGCACGCCGCAATTCCTCACCGAGGTGAATCCCAACGGGCGGATTCCGGTGCTTCAGATCGGGAAGCGCTTCCTGCCGGAAAGCAATGCCGCCTGTTTCTACCTGGCCGAGGGTTCCGCCCTGGTCCCGGCCGATCCATTCGACCGCGCGGACATGCTGCGCTGGATGTTCTGGGAGCAGTATAATCACGAGCCCAACGTCGCGACTTTGCGCTTCTGGCACGGCTGGGTGGGCGAGGAGAATTGGAGCGATTTGCAGCGCGCCCAGGAGCCGGCCAAGCGCGCGGCGGGCGAGGCGGCGCTGGCGCTGATGGACGCGCATCTCGCCGGCCGCCCCTGGTTCGTCGGCGACTCGGTCACGCTCGCCGACGTCGCGCTCTACGCCTACACGCACGTCGCCGAGGGAGGCGGCTACCGCCTTGCCGACTATCCGAACGTCTGCGCGTGGATCGAGCACGTGGCGGCGCTACCCGGCTACGCGCCGATGGACTTTACTCGTCATTCTCGCTGATTTCGTGGGCGAGGATGGCGGTGCCTATGGCGACCGCGACGACGATCGTGCCGACTCCGATCCCGATCCAGCCCAGGGTGGAGACGCCGGCGCGGCGGCCGCCCGGGGCCTGGCTCGCCGGCGCGACGCCAAGCCGATCGATGCGGGTTCCGGCGAGACGAAGCGCCACCGGCTCGCGATCGCGCAGGCCCAGCTCGATTCCCTCCGCGATGCCGCGGCGCGATCGTCCGTCCATGGTCGTGCTGAGCACGGCCGGAGCGACCGCCAAGCCGGCCTGCACGCCCCTTCGTCCGCGATCCCCGCCCAATGGAAGGCGAAGCCGGACGCCGGCGAAGGCGCCGGCCTGCACGTCGCGCGCCTCGGCGAAATCGGCGGCGACGGCCGGCTGCGCGGCGGACAGGAGCAGGGCAGGCACAAGGCCGGCGGCAATCGATCTTTTCATGAAATTGTTCCCCCTTTTCAAAGGGGAACGTGAAATGGAATTGTGGCGCTTTGCGGGCAATCAGCCGCCGCGAAGCGCAAATCTCTGCAATTTTCCGGTCGCCGTCTTCGGCAGCGCGTCGACGAATTCCAGCTCGCGAGGATATTTGTAGGGGGCGATGGACGCCTTCACATGATCCTGGAGGATTGTGGCGGTCCGCGCGTCCGGCGCGTAGCCGGGGGCGAGGACGACGAAGGCCTTCACCTTCTGCCCGCGCTCGGGGCAGGGCGTGCCGATCACCGCGCATTCCTGAACCGCGGCATGGGCGTAGAGCGCGTTTTCAACCTCGGGCGCGGCGATGTTGTAGCCCGAGGAGACGATCATGTCGTCGGATCGGGCGACGTACCAGAAATAGCCGTCCTCATCCTTGCGGTAGGTGTCGCCGGTGACGTTCCAGCCGCCCTGGACGTAGGCGGACTGGCGCGGGTCGTCGAGATAGCGGCAGCCGGTCGGCCCCTTGACGGCGAGACGGCCGGTGCCGGTCTCCATGGGGGCGCCGGCCTCGTCGAGGACGGCGGCGACATAGCCGGGCACCGCCTTGCCGGTCGAGCCGGGGCGGATGTCCTGCCCCGAGGCCGAGATGAAGATGTGCATCATCTCGGTCGCGCCGATCCCGTCGACGATGCCGATTCCGGTCGCCTCCTTCCAGGCCTGCCAGGTCGAGGCCGGCAGGTGCTCGCCGGCGGAAACGCAGGTGCGAAGCGAGGCGATGTCGTGGACCGCGAGCATGGGCAGCATTGCCTTGTAGGCGGTGGGCGCGGTGGCCAGCGTGGTCACCTTGTGCCGCGCGACCGCTTCGAGCAGCGCCTTGGGGCCGGGCGTCTCGATCGTCACCGCGGTGCCGCCGAAGCGCCAGGGGAAAATCAGAAGCACGCCGAGGCCGAAGGTGAAGGCGACCGGCGCCGAGCAGGCCCAGCGATCGCCGGGCTTCGGCTTCAGGACGTGGCGGGCGAAGCTGTCGGCCGGGGCGAGGATGTCGCGGTGGTAGTGGACGCAGCCCTTGGGGCTTCCGGTGGTGCCGGAGGTGAAGGCGATCAGCGCCACGTCGTCGCGGCCGGTCTCGACCGGGATGAAGTCGGGCGCCGCTTCGAGCGCCTCGAAGCCATTGTCGCCATCGTAGGCGATCACCGATCCGACTCCGCCGGCCGCATCGAAATCGTCGCGGAAGCGGGCGTCGACGATGGCGTGGGTGACCCGAGCCCGCTCGAGTATGGTGGCGATCTCGCCTGGGCGAAGCATCGGCATGGTGGCGACGACGATTCCGCCGGCCTTGAGAACGCCGAGCCAGGAGGCGAACAGCATCGCGTTGTTCGGCCCGCGCAGGAAAACGCGGTTGCCGGGGACGAGGCCTTCCTTCTCCACGAGACGGCGCGCGATCCGATTCGAGAGGTCGCGCATCTCGCCGTAGGTCCAGCTGCCGGCATCATTGAGAATCGCGAGCGCATCCGGATCCTGGTGGTCGATCAGCTCGACGGCGGCGTTCAGCCGCTCGGGATATTGGAGCTCGGGCAGGGTGAAGAGAAATTCGGGCTGCGCCTCGGGCGGGGGGAGGCGGTCCTTGACGAAGGTATCGGTCATTCCGGGACGACCGCGAGGGTCTCGATCTCGATCTTCGCCTTCGGCTCGACGAGCGCGGTGACTCCGACGACGGCCATGGCGGGGAAATGTTTGCCGATGATTTCGCGCCACGCTGCGCCGATCTCCGCGAGGCTGTTCCGGTAGGCAGCGATGTCGGTGACGTACCAGGTCATCCGCACGATATGCTCCGGGCCGGCATGGTCCTCGGCGAGGATGGCGAGCGTGTTGAGCAAGATCTGGCGGAACTGGCCCGCGATATCCGCGGTCTCGAAACCCTCCTCTGCGTTCCAGCCGACGACTCCGGCGGTGACGATCATGCGTCCGCTGGCGCTGATGCCGTTCGCATAGCCTTTGGGACGCGGCCAGCCGGGTGGGAGCAGCGCTTTCACCTGGCGAACTCCGCGAGATGAGCGCGGGCGATGACCACCTTCTGCACCTCCGATGCCCCCTCGTAAATCCTGAGCGCCCGGATCTCGCGGTAGAGGCTTTCGACGGGAACGCCCACGGTCACGCCGAGGCCGCCGAAAATCTGCACCGCCTTGTCGATCACCGCCTGGGCGCGGTCGGTGGCGTGGAGCTTGGCAAGCGCCGCCTCGTGGCTGTTGCGCCGGCCTTGAACGTCGCGGACCCAGGCGGCGCGGTAGACGAGCAGGGCCGAGGCATCGATGTCGAGCACCATCTCCGCGAGCATCGACTGGACGATCGCGTTGTCGGCAAGCGTGGCGCCGCCGGACTTGCGGGTGAGGGCGCGCGCCGTGGCCTCGTCGAGCGCGCGGCGGGCGAAGCCCAAGGCGGCGGCGCCTACGGTGGTGCGAAAGACGTCGAGCGTGGCCATCGCCTGCATGAAGCCGCGGCCGCGCTCGCCGAGCAAGGCTTCGGCGGGAAGCGCAATCCGGTCGAACTTGAGCGTGGCGAGCGGGTGGGGCGCGATCACCTGGATGCGCTCGCTCGCGTCGAGGCCGGTCGTCCCTGAGTCGAGGATGAAGGCCGAGACGCCTTTGGCGCCGGGGGCTTCGCCGGTGCGGGCGAAGACGACGTAGAAATCGGCGACGCCGCCGTTCGAGATGTAGGTCTTGGCGCCGCCCAGAATATAGCCTCCGCCGTCCTCGCGCGCCTCGGTTTCGAGATTGGCGACGTCCGAGCCGGATGAGGGCTCGCTCAGCGCGAAGGCGGCGATCTTGTCGCCCGAAGCGACGGCGGGAAGATAAGATCGTTTCTGAGCTTCGGAGCCGAACAAGCTGATCGCGCCCGATCCGAGCCCCTGCATCGCGAAGGCGAAATCGGCGAGGCCATCGTGCCGGGCGAGCGTCTCGCGGATCAAGGCGAACGAGCGGACGTCGAGCGTTTCGTGAACGCCGCCATAGGCCGCGGGCACGCAGTAGCGGAGCCAGCCGCCGTCGCCCAGCTTGCGGACCAAAGCACGGCATTCGGCATCGACGTCCGTGCCGTGCGGCTCTCTAAGAGCCTTTTCGCACCAGTTCTCGAGCTTCGCCGCCAACTCTCTGTGAGAATTGTCGAAGAATGGCCAATCGAGGAAGCTGCGGTCAGTCATCAGTCGCCCTCGAACACCGGCGTCCGCTTGGCGGCGAAGGCTTCGAAGGCGCGGCGGAAATCGTTGGTGCCCATACAGATCGCCTGGGCCTGCGCCTCCATCTCGATCGCCGTGTCGAGGCTGACCGCCCATTCGGTGTTGAGCTGGTTCTTGGTCATGCCGTGGGCGAATGTGGGGCCGCTCGCGAGGCTGCGGGCCAGCGCCTGCGCCTCATCGAGCAAGCTTTCGGCCGGGACCAGGCGATTGTGGAAGCCCCAGCGTTCGCCTTCCTCGGCGCTCATCATTCGGCCGGTGAAGAGCAGTTCCGAGGCGCGGCCCTGGCCGATGATCCGCGGCAATATGGCGCAGGCGCCCATGTCGCAGCCGGCGAGGCCGACGCGGGTGAAGAGGAAGCCCGTCTTCGCCTCCGGAGTCGCGATTCGCATGTCGGACGCCATTGCGACGATCGCGCCGGCGCCGGCGCAGACGCCGTCGATCGCCGCGACGATCGGTTGCGGGCAGCCGCGCATCGCCCTGACCAAGTCGCCGGTCATCCGCGTGAAATCGAGCAAGGCGGGCATCGCCATCCCCGTCAGCGGGCCGATGATCTCGTGAACGTCGCCGCCCGAGCTGAAATTGCCGCCGGCGCCGGCGACGACGACCGCTTTCACGTCCCTGGCGTAGACCAGATCGCGGAAGAGGTCGCGAAGCTCGGCGTAGGACTCGAACGTCAGCGGATTCTTCCGCTCGGGCCGGTTCAGCGTCACGGTGGCGACGCCGCCCTGGTAGGACCAGGCGAAATGGGCCGGCCGGTAGGTCTCAGGGTTCAAGCTGCTGTCCTTTCGCGATCGACTGCTTGAGCTCGCCCAGCGCGTGATAAAGCTTTTCCCGCGCCTCGCCATCCATGCCCCCGACCAGCCGCTCGATCCAGTCGTGATGCGCAGCGGCGAGGCCGGCGAACTCGGCCCGGCCCCTGGCGGTCAGGCGCACAATCGACGCGCGCTTGTCGGCGGGCGAGGGGGCGATGCGCACCAGGCAGTCGCGGGCGAGCTTCTGGACGAGCTGGGTGACATTGCCGTTGGAGACGAGCAGCGCGCGCGAGAGGGCGCCCATGGTCATCCCCGCTCGTTCGCGATCGAGCGCGGCGAGGACGTCGAATCGGGCGAGAGTGGCGCCGCGCCCGGCGAAGCGGCGCTGGACGTCCTTCTCGATCGCCATCGTGCAGGAGAGCAGTCTGAGCCAGACCCGGACGCTCGACCGGTCGGCGAGCGCGCCGTCATGCTTCTCGCGAATGGCGAGGGCGCCGGTCATGCGATCTCGACCGCCTCGCCGTTGCGGTCGGAGAGGATCAGAGCGAGGGTGAGCGAAGCGATCTCCGCCGGCGCGATCAGGCGGCCCGAGCGGTTGAGTCCGGCGAGCTCGGCGCGCGCCTCGCCCTCGCTGCGGCCGGTCTTTGCCGTGATGTTGGCGACGGAGCGGACGGTCATTTCGGTATCGACGAAGCCGGGACAGACCGCGTTCACGCGAAGGTTCGTCCTCGCATATTCGGCGGCGAGCGCGCGGGTCAGGCCTACGGCGCCGTGCTTGGCGGCGATATAGGGCGAGGCATAGGCGAAGCCCTGGAGCCCGGCCATCGAGGCGATGGTGACGATCCGTCCGGCCTCCGCTTCGAGGAGATCGGCGAGCGCCGCCTGGCAGCAGCGGAACATGCCGTCCAGATTGACAGCCAGCATGTCCCGCCAGAGCCGCTCGGTGACCTTGGCGAAGGGCACGCCCTCAGAGATGCCGGCATTGTTGACGAGGATCGAGATCGGGCCGTGGCGTTTGCGGGCGGCGGCGAAGGCGGAGTCGATCTGGGCGCGGTCGGTCACATCGGCCGGTGCCACGAAGATGCTCCCCGGCGCAGGCCGGGGTCCAGGCGCCGTTGAAGACGGCGGCGCTGCCGCCGCCTGGGCCCCGGCCTGCGCCGGGAAACAGCGACGCGCCGCCTCATCCAGTTTCTCGCGTCGCCGACCGACCAGAGTGAGGCTCGCTCCTTCCGCCGCCAGCGCCTCGGCGATAGCCGCGCCGATGCCGGTGCCGCCGCCGGTGACGATCGCGTGGCGACCCTGGAGCCTCATGCCTTGAGCTCCGCTTCGCGCTGCAGATTGCGGGCGAGCTGGGCCATTCCGCCGAGATAGGGCGGGGGCACGGCGACGCGGCGGTAATCCTGCTGCGCGGCGGCGCGCAGAGTCCAGCTCGGGTCGATCAGGTGGGGACGGGCGAGCGCGACGAGATCGGCGCGGCCGGCGGCAAGGATCGAGTTGACGTGATCGGGCTCGTAGATGTTGCCGACCGCCATGGTCGTGACCCGGCCCTCGTTGCGGACCTGGTCGGCGAAGGGAGTCTGGAACATTCGGCCGTAGACCGGCTGGCAATCGGCCCAGGTCTGGCCGGCCGACACGTCGATCAAATCGGCGCCCGCCGCCCAGAAGGCGCGGCCGATCTCCACCGCGTCGTCCGGTGTCACCCCAAGATCGCCCATCCAGTCGGTGGCCGAGATGCGGACCGACATCGGGCGCTCGGCGGGCCACGCGGCGCGCATGGCGCGGAAGACTTCGAGGGGAAAGCGCAGCCGGTTTTCGAGGCTTCCGCCATAGTCGTCGGTCCGCTTGTTGGTCAGCGGAGTGATGAAGCTGGAGAGCAGATAGCCGTGCGCGGCGTGGAGCTCGATCATGTCGAAGCCCGCCTCGATGCCCATCCGCACCGAGGCGACGAACCGGGCGACGACTTCGTCCATGTCGGCGCGGGTCATCGGGCGGGGGACCTGGTTGTCGGCGCTCCAGGGCACGTCCGAGGCGGCCATAACCGGCCAGTTGTCGGCGTCGAGCGGAACGTCATAGCCCTCCCAGCCGACCTTGGTGCTTCCCTTCGGCCCCGAATGGCCGAGCTGGAGGCAGAATTTGGCGCTGCTGTTGGCGTGGACGAAATCGACGATCCGCCGCCAGGCTTCGATATGCTCCGGCGCGTAGAGGCCCGTGCAACCCGGCGTGATTCGGCCCTCCGGCGAGACGCAAGTCATCTCGGTGTAGATCAAGCCTGCGCCGCCCTGGGCGCGGGCGCCGTAATGGACGAGGTGGAAATCATTCGGGCAACCGTCCTCGGCCGAATACATCGCCATCGGCGAGACGACGACTCGGTTGGCGACTTCCATTTCGCGCAGCTTGAACGGAGCGAACATCGGCGGGGCCGGCTCGTTGACGGCGCGGCCGCGCGCCTGCGACTGGAACCAGCATTCGACGCCTTCGAGCCAAGCCCTGTCCCGCAGGCGGAGATTTTCGTGGCTGACGCGCTGCGAGCGGGTGAGCAGCGAGTAGGCGAACTGGATCGGCTCGAAATCCAGATAGCGGTGGAGCGTCTCGAACCATTCGGTGGAGTTGCGCGCCGAATTCTGGAGCTTCAGCACTTCGAGGTTCCGCTCGGCCTGGTATTCGGCGAGCGCCGCCCGGCGCGTCAGGCCCGGACGGTTCAGCACCTCGGCCAGCTTGATCGCGTCCTCGAGCGCGAGCTTGGTTCCCGAGCCGATCGAGAAATGGGCGGTATGGGCGGCATCGCCGAGGAGGATCAGGTTTTCGTAGGCCCAGGTGTCGCACTTGATTCGGCGAAAGTTGAGCCATGCCTGGGGGCCGGGGAGGTGGCTCGCGTTGGACATCAGCTCGTGGCCGCCGAGATATTTGGCGAAAATCCGCTGGCACAAAGCGATCGCTTCCGGCTGCTCCATCCGGTCGAGGCCGAGGCCGGCCCAGGTCTTTGGGTCCATCTCGACGATGAAGGTCGAAAGATCGTCGTCGAAGCGGTAGGCATGGGCCCAGACCCAGCCCGCTTCGGTCTTTTCGAAGGCGAAGGTGAAAGCCTCGAAGACCTTGCGGGTGCCGAACCAGAAGAACTTGTTTCGGCGGACCTCGATGTCGACCCCGAAATGGGGCTCGTAGCGGTCGCGGATCCGGCTGTTGGCGCCGTCGGCGGCGATGACCAGGTCGTAGCCCGCCCAATCCGCAAGGTCGGGGCTCGCTTCGTGCTCGTAGTGGAGGTTCACGCCGAGATCGCGGGCGCGATCCTGGAGGATGCTCAGCAGCCGTTTGCGGCCGATGCCGATGAAGCCGTGGCCGGAGGAGCGGATCGACGACCCATGAATGTGAACCTCGATATCGTCCGAATGGGCGAATTCGCTCTGGATGACGGCGCCGGAGACCGGATCGTTGGCGAGCAGATTCTCGACCGTCTGGTCGGAGAAAACGACGCCCCAGCCGAACGTGTCGTCGCTTCGGTTGCGCTCGAACAGATCAATCCGGTGCCCCGGATCGCGAAGCTTCATCGAGATCGCGAGATAGAGCCCGGCCGGGCCTCCGCCGAGGCAAGCTATGCGCATCGAGACGTCCCAATTGCTTTAGCCCTAAAGTAAATTCGCCGGGGCCGTAACGTCAAGCGGAAATCCGCCATATTCCGCGACGTATTTGCCTCCTGGAATTGCTCTTCCGCGGGCTATGCAAGCGGATGACAATCCGATAGGCCGTCGAGATTGCGCCAGAGCGGTAGATTCTGGAGATCATCCGGTGGAGGGCAGAATGAGTCGACGGGCGTTTCCAATCGACTTGGCTTTCGACGGAAGAAATCCCGCTTCGGCACCCGTCCGCTCCCCGGCGCGGCGCGCCGTTCTACTCATAGGCACCAGCATTCTCGTCTATGCGGCGGTTCCCACCGCGGCGCGCGCGCAGGACGAGTGCGGCGCTCCTCCGCCCGGCGGCGGGACCGTCACCTGTCCTCCTTCGAACAACCCCTATCCGAACGGCATCACCTATAACGGCGCGGTCGAAGACCTGACCGTGGTCCTCGAGCCCACCGTCACCGTCAGCGACACGGTCCAGCTCACCTCGAGCACCGCCTATGTCGATCTGCGGATCGAAGGCCGCACCGACACAAGCATCGGAACGACCATCAGCGGGGCGCCGGGCGTCAGCATGGATGCCGGCTTCGGCACCGCCTATGTCGGCGTGGATTCGGTCTCGACCAACCAATCCCACTCGCGCGGAATCACGGCGGACAGCTCCGACGGGACCACAATCTTCGTCAACGATATCGTGACGTCGGGCAAATATAGCGGCGGAATCGTCGCCACCGTGAGCGGCCCGAGCGCAGTTGCGGAAGCCCAGCCGCTGGTGGACGTCCACAGCGGAACGATCAGCACATCGGGCAAATATAGCGACGGCATCACCGCCACCAATCCGATCGGCTCGGTGTCGATCGCCAGCGATTCGATCACCACGACCGGGTCCGACAGCCGCGGAATCACCGCCGGGGCGAGCGGGCTGCTATCGATCACGTCGGAATCGATCAGCACCTCCAACGCGCGGTCGACGGGCATCGATGCCGACACCATCGCCGGCGACCTGGCGATCGTCAGCGGTACGATTCACACGAGCGGCACGCTCAGCACCGCCATCGACGCGCACACGCCCAACGGGTCGATCGATATCACCAGCGACAGCGTGACAACGACGGCAGGGACCAGCCCTGGAATTCATGCTGTGTCCGATTCCGGCAACGTGACGGTTTCCAGCGGTTCCGTCAGTACTGACGGAGCGAGCAGTATCGGAATCGACGCCAGCGGCACGGGTCTCGTGACGGTGACATCGGGAACGGTCGTCACTTCAGGCGCCAATTCAACCGGAATCAGCGCCCGCCAGAGCGGATACGGCGGATCCGGCGGCGGCGATCCGACCTGCGAGCCGGATTGTCCCGATTACACGCCGTCTGAAATCATAGCGCCGGGAGAGCCGCACGAAGAGATTGGCGTCGGCCCGGGGGTTGTAATCGACAGCACGTCGATGACCACGTCGGGCGGCAGCAGCCCCGGCATCTCCGGATTCTCGGCCGACGGTTTCGTTCAAATCACCAGCGGCTCGGTTGAGACTTTCGGTACCAGCAGTCGCGGCATTGTCGCCCTCGGCCATACCGAGGTGCTGATCAACAGCAGCTACGTCGATACGTTCAACATCAACAGCGGCGGGATCGTCGCGTATTCGGATACTGCCGACGTTACGATTATCAGCGGCTCGGTCGTGACCCGCGGCGACCATTCCGCTGGCATATACGCTGCCTCTGACCTCGCCGGCGATTACCTTCCCGTAGTGACCGTCAACTCGACCAGCGTAGCGACTGGTTCGGAAGACGGCGGCTACATGAGCCGCGGCATCGATGCACGCAGCTCGGGCGCGGTCGTGATCAATTCAGGTTCCGTGTCCACCATGGGCAACAGTTCCATCGGCATCTACGCCCACCAAGGAATCGCGGACTCAGATTGTGGGGATTGCCAGAATTTTACCGGGCAGGCCCCAGTCGTCGATCCGGCCAATGTCGGCGTAACGATCACCAGCGCCGATGTCGGCACATTCGGCGCCTCGAGCGGGGGAATCGTCGGCCTGTCCGACGATGGGTTTGTTCACATCGCCAACACCGGCGTGGTGACCACTGCGGGGGCGCAAAGCACCGGCATTCTAGCCGACGCGCATAGCGACGTAAGCGTCTCAAGCGGAGTCGTACGGACGGCTGGGGAGAATAGCGACGGCATCTTCGCCATCGGACGTCAGGGAGACGTCGTGATCGGCAGTGGGTTCGTCCACACCGAGGGCCTTGACGGAGACGGCATCGTCGGACTCGCCACCGGTATCAACGGGGACGTCACGATCAATTCGGGCGGGGTGATCACCCAAGGCGATTCCTCCATCGGCATTTATGGCATGGGTACCGACCGCCTGACTGTCACCTCGGGTTCCGTGGCGACCTCAGGCTCCAACTCCGCTGGCATCGACGTACGCCAGCTTGGCTACAGCACACCCTCATCGCCGCCCGCACCGATTGCCGGCGGCGCCAGCCTGATTGGGGTCGGTCCGGGCGTGACCGTCAGCAGCGGCTCCGTGATCACGGCCGGGGCCGATAGCCCGGGCATCCTGGCGGCATCGGCCGACGGCTGGGTTCAAATCGCGAGCGGCAGCGTTCACACGTCCGGAGATAACAGCGCCGGCATCGGCGCGACCGCCCGGGACGACGTCCAGATCGTGAGCGGCGACGTCGCCACGGAGGGGGTAAATTCGCCCGGCATCGACGCCTATTCGTCCGACGGCGATGTGGACATCACCAGCAGCGGATCCGTATCGACTCTCGGCGGCACGAGCGGCGGCATCTCGGGAATCGCCTACAATGGTTCCGTGACGATCGTGAGCGGCGCGGTGACGACCGTCGGCAATAGCAGCACCGGGATCCTTGCGGCGGGTCTAGAGGGTGTGACGATTACATCGGGCAATGTCACCACCAGCGGAAACAACAGTGCCGGGATCAGCGCCGACGCCTATTTCGGTGACACGAATGTCGTCAGCGCCGTCGTTACCACAACGGGCTCGAACAGCCCCGGCATCGCCGCGAGCTCCTATTACGGCGCAACCAACGTCACCAGCGAGTTCGTCGCCACTTCGGGAACCGGAAGCCTGGGCATTCTGGCGCTTGGATACACAGGTGCCACGGTCCACAGCGGCGTCGTGCAGACCTCCGGCGACGGGGCGATCGGCATCGCCGGGCTCGCCAAATATGGCGACACGGAGGTTCACAGCGGAACCGTTTCGACCGACGGACAAAACGCGCTGGGCATCCTTGCTCTCGCCGGCGGCGAAGGCGCGGTGACGGTCGACAGCCTCAGCGTCTCGACCCTTGGGGGCGATGCTGCCGGTATCGTCGCCACCACCGCGAAATATGGAACGGGCAGCGTCACCGTGACGAGCGGCGTCGTTTCGACCCAGGGAAACAGCGCGCCCGGCATCATTGCTGTCGCCCTCGGCGACGTCACGCTCGACAGCGGACTCGTCGGGACATTCGGAACCGGCAGCATCGGCATCGAGGCGATTTCGCAAGACGGTGACGTCACAGTGACGAGTGGAGCGATCGGCACATTCGGTACTGGCGCGACGGGTCTGGTTGCCGGCACTTACGGCTCCGGCGATACGAATGTCGGCAGCGGTTCGGTCGAGACCTATGGAGATAACAGTCCTGGCATCGTGGCCTTCGCCCGTGAGGGTAACGTCGCCGTTACCAGTGGAACTGTTGCTACATCCGGTTCCAGCAGCGACGGGATCATCGCCTACGCATATGACACTCACACGGTCACGGTCACTTCGGATCTGGTCACGACTCTCGGCGACAATTCAATCGGGATCACGGCGAACCAGTTCGTCACGCCTCCGCCGTCCGACAGCAACGCCTTCGCAGGCCAAGCCAGCGATCCGGTCTTGGGCGCCAACGGCGGCGTCAGCGTCATCAGCGGTTCCGTCACCACGACCGGGGTCAACAGCTCAGGCATAGTTGCGACCGCGGCGCTCGGCGATGTCGAAATTATCAGCGGAACGGTGGTCACCCAGGGCGCCAGCAGCATCGGCATCTCGGCGACGGCCGCCGGCCGGGTGACCGTCACCAGTGGTTCAGTGGAGACTACCGGCGACGACAGCGATGGGATCAACGCAGGCTCCTCAGCGGGAAACGTTACCGTCACGGCAACCGACATTGCCACGCTGGGAGACCGTTCCGAGGGCGTTGAGGCCGTCTCCAACACCGGCGCGGTCTCCGTGACCAGCGACGGCGTAATCAACACCAGCGGCTACGACAGTGACGGCATCGTGGCGACCACCGGGGGCGGCACGGGCAACGTCACGGTCGATGGAGGCTCGGTCCATACGCGCGGCGACTTCGCCACAGGCATTTATGCGCGCAGCGCCGGCGGCGCAGTGTCGGTGGCCAGCAACGGGGTCGTGAGCACCGCCGGCATGCAAAGCACAGGCATTCTCGCGCTCGCAGACAACCGCGACGTTACCGTCCATGCGAATAATGTGACGACCCAAGGCAACGGCAGCGAGGCGATCCGCGCGCGCTCAAGCGTCGGCTCCGTCTCGGTAACCGCCGACGGGCTGGTCCAGACAAGCGGTCAGGACAGCATCGGAATCCACGCCTTCAACACTGGCGGCACCGCCGGCGTCACGGTCAACTCCGCGGCCGTCGTCACCGCCGGCAACAACAGCCGGGGCATCTACGGATCTTCCGCGAACGGATATGTCCACATCGTCAGCGGCACGGTCGGCACGAGCGGCGACAACAGCGCAGGAATCCACGCGAGCGCACAAACCGACGCCGAGATCACAAGCGGCGCCGTTTCAACCCAAGGCATTAACTCGATCGGCATCGATGCCTTCGGCGAGAGCGGCGTATCCGTTCACAGCGGCTCGGTCCAGACCTCGGGCGCTGGCGCGACCGGTATCGCCGCTTTCTCGCAAGACGGCAGCGTCACCATTGTCAGCCACACCGTTGCCACCCAGGGCAGCGGTGCCGGCGGCATCGACGCGCGAGTGACACCGATCAGCAATTTTGCCGGCTCGATTTCAATCGACAGCGGCGTCGTAAGCACGATCGGAGACAATTCGGCCGGCATCGTCGCCGTTGCCGGCCGGAGCGCCGAGCCGGGCCTGATATCGGTAACGAGCGGCAGCGTGACGACCGGTGGCAACGGCTCCGTCGGAATCGATGCCTACGCACACAATGCCGAGGTGATTGTCGGGAGCGGCTCGATCGCGACGTCCGGGAACGGTTCGGCCGGAATCTCGGCCTATTCCTATAACCGCAATGTCACGGTCACGTCGGGCTCGGTCACGACCCACGGAGGGAACAGCGCCGGCATCCGAGCGGGCTCGGATCGCTATGGCTATTATTCGCCGACCGTCACCATCCATTCGACCTCCATTACCACGACGGGCAACGACAGCGACGGAATCGACGCGCGCAGCTCGGCCAACGTCGTCATCACGTCGGGGACCGTCAGCACCAGCGGTTCCAATTCCGAGGGCATTATCGCGCGGCAGGACACCTACGAACCCTATGTCTGCCCAGACTGCAACGACATCCAGGCGCCGGCCGATTCCGCGCAGGTAATCGGCGTCGGCCCCGGCGTCTCGATCACCAGCGGAACGGTCACGACCACGGGCTTCAACAGCGACGGCATCTACGCCTTTTCGCAGGACGGCTTCGTCCAGATCGCCAGCAATTCGGTCACCACCAGCGGCGGCGGAAGCACCGGCATCAACGCATTCGCGGCGGGCGATGTCGCGGTGACCAGCGGCGCCATCGGCACCGCGGGCGCAAGCGCGACGGGCATCTTCGCCCGTAGCGTCACAAGCTCCGTCACCGTCGGCAGCACCTCGGTCAGCACCGGCGGCAATTTCAGCCACGGAATCTATGCGTCCGGGGCGGGCAACGTGGCCGTGACGAGCGGCGCGGTGGGGACGCTCGGCAACGGTGCGACCGGAATCCGTGCGCACAGCGACGCGGGCTCGGTGGCGGTCGGGAGCACCACGGTCACCACCATCGGCAACGGCAGCCGCGGGATCGACGCCGTTGCGGTGGTGGGCGACGTGACGGTGACCAGCGGCACGGTGACCACGGCAGGCGGCAATGCGACCGGAATCTACGCGGTGTCCGGCGGCGGCAACGCCGCAGTCACCAGCACAGCCGTCAGCACCGCAGGCGCCGGCAGCACCGGCATCATCGCGATTTCCAACGAAGCGAACGTGACGATCGGCAGCGGCGCCGTCTCGACCCTGGGCGGCAACGCGGCCGGCATCTTCGCGCAAGCCTCGAGCGGGGCGGTGACGATCGGCAGCGGCTCGGTAGTCACCGGCGGCGCCAATAGCGGCGGAATCATTGCGTTCGGGGACGGCAACGTCGCGATTACGAGCGGCACCGTTTCCACCGGCGGCACGAACGCGAACGGCATCTTCGCGCAAAGCTCGTCCGGTCAGGTGACGATCGGAAGCACGTCCGTGACCACGAACGGGGACAGCAGCAGCGGGATCGTTGCGTTCGGTGCGACCGCCACGACCCTGACCAGCGGCTCGGTAGACACCGCCGGCGAATACGCGACCGGCATATTCGCGCGGAGCTACACGGGGCCCGTCACGGTCGGCAGCATGTCAATTAGCACCGACGGCGACAGCAGCCGGGGCATTGACGCGTTGGGCCCGGGCGCCGTGGCAGTAACGAGCGGCGCGGTGGATACCACAGGCGATCATTCAATCGGCATTAGCGGCCAGAGCTCGGCGGGCGCCGTCACTGTCGGGAGCGCGTCGGTCATCACTCACGGCGACGACAGCGTAGGAATTCTCGTGGTGGCAGCTACCGGCGGGACCGTCACCAGCGGCTCCGTGACCACGACGGGGGCCTATGCGACGGGCATCCTCGCGCTGGCCCCGGATGGGACCGTCACGATCGGAAGCGGCGCGATCACGACCGCCGGCGACAGCAGCCGCGGAATTGGGGCTTACGGCTCGGCGGGCGTCACCATCACCAGCGGCAGCGTGGCGACGACGGGCGCCGACTCGGCGGCGATCCGCGCGCAAAGCTCCAACGGCTTCGTGACGATCGGGAGCACGTCGATCACCACGGCGGGCCAGGGCAGCCGGGGCATCGACGCGTCGGCGGCCAACGACATCGCGATCACCAGCGCCTCCGTCGTCACGGGGGGCAGTAACAGCAACGGCATCGAAGCCCGGTCCGATACCGGCAATGTGACGGTGACCAGCGGCACGGTCGCGACCACCGGAGCCACGGACAGCACTGGGATCCGGGCGCGCGCCTTCGGCGGCAGCGCCACGATCGCGAGCTCGGCGGTGACCACCACCGGCACGCGCGGGCACGGCCTCATCGCCGGCGCGTATGGCGGCGACGCCACGATCACCAGCGGCAACGTCACCACATCGGGCGCCGACAGCGATGGCATCTCCGCCTACGCCCGCAACGGCAACGTCCTCGTCACCAGCACAGGCACGGTGCGCACGACGGGCGCCAATTCCGAGGGCATCACCGCTTTCGCCAATGGCGGCAATGCGGCGATCACAAGCAACCTCGTTATCACGACCGGGACCGGGTCCGAGGGTCTCCGGGCATCCGCCCTCGGAGGTAACGCCAGCGTCACCAGCGGCGGCGTGACCACCGCGGGGGCCAACAGCGACGGCATCTACGCCTACGCCCGCGACGGCAACGCGGCCGTCACCAGCACCGGCACGGTGCGCACCACGAGCGCTTCCGATGCCGACGGGATCACCGCTTTCACCAACCGCGGCAACGCGACCGTCGCCAGCAATATCGTGATCACGTCCGGCGCGGATTCGGACGGCGTTCAGGCGGTCGCGATTCACGGCAACGCCAGGGTCACCAGCACAAGCGTCACAACGACGGGCGCCTATGCCGAGGGCATATTCGCTTATGCCGATGAGGGCGGCGCCACCGTCACGAGCACGGCGGTCGCGACCGGCGGCAACGAAGCGGCGGGGATCGTCGCCAGGTCCAGGTTCGGAAACACGACGGTGACCAGCGGCTCGGTGGCGACGACCGGCCGCTATAGCGACGCGATCAACGTCTTCACCTATGAGGGCGACGCGCTCGTCACCAGCACCGGCCCGGTCAGCACGTCCGGCGACCGCAGCGACGGCATCGACCTGTTCGCCTATCACGGCAACGCGACGGTCGTCAGCAGCGGCGCGGTGACCACCCTCGGCAGTGATTCGGCTGGCATCGAGATCACCGCGATCGGCGGCAATGCGAGCGTCACCAGCAGCGGCGCCATCACCACCAGCGGCGCTTTCAGCGATGGCATCTATGCCTATGCCGATGGCGGCAATGCTACGGTGACCAGCACCGGCGTGGTCCGAACCGGCGGGGCCAGCGCGTTCGGCATCTACGCCGCCGCGACCGGGCGGGTCGTCATCACCTCGGGTAGCGTGATCACGACCGGGGCCAATGCGATCGGCATCTTCGGCACCCAGATCGAGGAACCGGACGAAGGGCAGGATTCGATCGCCGGAGGAGCGGCCGCGCTCGGGCCCAATGGCGGCGTCTCGATCACCAGCGGATCGGTGACCACCAGCGGCGCGTTCGCCCACGGAATCGTCGGCGAGGCGGCGACCGGCGACGTCGAGATTCTCAGCACCGGCACAATCGCCACGTCGGGCGCCAACAGCGTCGGCATCGCCGCGATCAGCCACGCCGGCTTCGTCGCCGTCGACGCCAACGCGATCAGCGTCACCGGTGCCGGCGGGTCAGCGATCTTCGTCAATTCCGCGACCACCAGCACGGTCACGATCCGCGGCCTCGTCCAGTCGACCAACGGCTTCGAGGTCCAGGCCAATGGCGGGGCGGCGACGGTCAACACGACGGCGACCGGAATCATCCGCGGCCAGATCGACCTCACCGACAATGCCGACCGGGTCAACAATGCCGGCCTGTTCGACGCGATCGGCACCAGCCTGTTCGGCCTTGGCAGCGATGCGTTCAACAATTCCGGAACGGTCACCGCGTTCAACGGCGCGGCGGTCTTCGCGGGGCTGGAGGCGTTCAACAATACAGGCCGCGTCGAGATGCGCGACAACGCCGTCAACGACACGCTGAACGTCACCGGCGCCTTTGCCGGCGGAGCCAACAGCCGCCTCGGCGTCGATGCCAATATTTCGACGACCACCGCCGACGTGCTGATCACCGGCGTTTCGAGCGGGTCGACGGTGCTCGACGTCAACCTGATCGGACCGCTGGTCTTCAACCTGACCGGCACCCTGGTGGTGGACGCAACCGCGGGCACCAGCGCCAGCGCCTTCACCCTCGGCACCAACATCTCCAGCCCGCTCATCAAGCTTGGGCTCCTGTTCGACGCGCCCAACAACAATTTCCTGCTCGTCGGCCTGCCCGACGCTCCGGTGTTCGAATCGATCATGGTGCCCGAGACGCTGCTCAATTTCTGGTACCAAGGGGACGACGCGATCAGCCACCAGCTGGAGGCCGCGCGGGACGGGACGATACTCGACGGCTCGACCGGCAACCTGAGCGGCGGGGGTCGCGTTGGCGGATGGGTCCAGCTGGTCGGCGCGAACGTCGATCGCGATGCGGCGCAGAGCCTGACCGTCGTCGGCACGACCAGCGTGTTCGACACCGGCTACGACCAGGATTTCGAAGGCATCCAGGCCGGCCTCGACTATCAGAGCGGCGGAACGATCCTCGGGGTCACATTCGGCGCGGGCCGCTCGGACGTCGAGTTCGACGCCAGCTTCAACGCGCTCGAGCTCGACGGCACGAACATCGGCCTTTACGGCGCGTTCCAGTCGGGCAATTTCTACTTCAACGCGATCGGCAAGATCGACTGGATCGATGCCGACAGCCAATTCGGAACGGGCTTCGCGACTCAGTTCGACGCGACCGCCTGGGGCCTTCGCGGCAATGCCGGCTATCGCTTCCAGCTCGGCGGCGCGTTCATCGAGCCGGGTGCGAGCCTCGCCTGGGTCAATGTCGACATCGACGATTATACGGTCGCCGGGGCGACGGTTTCGTACGAAAGCTTCGAGAGCCTGCGCGGGTCGATCGGGGTGCGCGTCGGCGGCGATTTCCAGATCAGCCCGCACGCCTCGCTGTCGCCCTATCTCGGCATCCAGGCCGTGGAGGAGTTCGAGGGCGACGCGCGCAACGTCTTCACGCTCGGCCAGGCCATCGTCCTCGAGCAGGACTCGCCGGGCACGTTCGGCGAGGTGAGCGCCGGAGCGACGTTGCGGACAGGCTCGGTCGAAGCGTTCATCCGCGGCGAGCTCGACTTCGGCGACGATCGCGACGGGATTTCGGGCCGGGCCGGGGTCCGGATCCGGTTCTGACCGCGCGTGATTGCATCCAAGGCGTTCGACCCGGCGGGGCCTTACGGGTTCGACGTGCGGCCGGCATGGCGGCGTGACGATCCCGAAATCGCGGCAGACGCGATCGGCTTCTGGAGCCGGCTCGGCCTGCTGCCGAAGGACGTCGCGCCCGGGCAGCGCGCCCAGGAGCTGGTCGCAGCGGCCTACAAGGACGGCCGCCTCGTCGCCGTTTCCACCGCGCATATCGAGACGATCGATTTTCTCGGCGCCCGAATGGCGGTGATCCGCGGGGCGACCGATCCCGACTATCGCCGAAGCCACGCCCAGCTCGCGCTCGCGGCGCCGAGCCGGCGGGCGCTGGAAGAATGGGCGCTCGCCAACCCCGACGAGAGATGTGCCGGTGGAATCGTCTTCGTCGATCCGGCCGAATGGGGCGATTTCGCGCGGCTGCCGGTCTGGCCGGAATCGGAGCTCCAGCTGGCCGGTTACGATCAACGGGGCAGCCAGATCCGCCTGCGCTGGTTCGATCATTTTCATTACGGCGAGGGACCGCCGCCGCCTCCGTTCCCACCGCTGACGGCAGGCCTTCCGCCCGGCATCGAGATCCGGACCGCGTGGCGGGCGGATCGAGCCGATATCGAAAAGGATGCGGTCGCCTTCTGGCAGCGGCTCGGGAATCTGCCGCCCGACACCGCGCCGGAAGAGCGCGCAAGGGAGGTGGTGGTGGCCGCCTATCATGACGGCCGAATGATCGGCGTGACGACCGCCGAGGTTGGAATTTTGCCCCGGGTGCGCGCCAGGCTGGCGATGCTGCGTGGCTCGGTGGACCCCGATTATCGCCGTACCCATATCGGCCTTGCCATGTTTCCACGGTCGCTCGACGCGCTCGAAGCCTGGGCCGCGGCCAATCCGGCCAAGCGCGTCGCCGGCGTCGGCGGCATAATCGAGGCGCCCGAACTGGCGGCTTTCCAGCGGGTGCCGCATTGGCCGGAAACGCGCTTCCACCTGATCGGATTCACGCCCGACGGCCGCCAGATCCGCGTCCGCTGGTTCCGGAACGCCTCGCTCGATTAGGGCACTATCAGCTTAGTCGCTTCGCTCAGTCCCTCCTCAGGACGAGCGAAGCGAGGCCGTCATAGGCGATTATGCTCTAGGGCGCGGGCGGCTGAAGCGGGCCGAACTCCGGGTCGGACGAGATCAGGCTTTGAATATCCGGCGAATTGACGCCGAGGGCCATTGGGCAAATCGTGTCCGGGATCACGGCGACGTCGAACAATTCCTTGATCGTTCCGTCGAGCTTGATCCATTCGACCGTGTCGCCCGAGCGCAGATCGACCACGCAGACCCCGCACCAGGGCTCGCCGTCGCGCTTCTTGAGCTCGTCCTGCAAGGCGAGGCCGCCGAACGCGCCGTCGCGGGGCAGGGAGACGGTGGCGATCGCGTGGCCGTTGTGGATGGCGAGGCCGCGAAGGAAGCCGGGACAGAAGGCGATATCCTCGCGCGCGCCGCTCTTCGGATCGACGCGTACGAGCATTCCGCGGCCTGAATCCAGCAAATAGAGCCCGCTTGCCGCGACGCGCGGGCTGTGCGGCATCGACAGCTGATCGGTGACGATGCGGTCGTCGCGGACGTCGATTAGCACGCCGCCTTCGTGCCGGCGGTCGCGCCAGCCGTTGATCATGTCGGAGCGGCTGACCGCGGTGACATAAGCGGGCGCGCCGTCCTGCATCGCGAGCCCGTTGAGATGGCAGCGGTCCTCGGCGGCGAGACGCGAGATGAAGGGCGGCTTCCATAGCGGCTTGAAGCCGTGCGTGATGCTCGTCGTCGCGAGGCAAGAGAATTTCGTGTTGACGAAGATGACCCGGCCCGAGCGGTCGACGGCGAGCTCGTGGACGTCGATGTCGCCGGTGGTCTGGGCGTTGCGGGGCACGTAGAGCCGGTCGAAATTCTCGTTCGCCCGCTCGTGCGGGGCGAGGACGTTCTCCAGCCGCCAGATCTGGAACAGGGATCCGACATAGAGACGCGAGGCGTTGGCGTGGACGCCCATCGCGCGCACGTAATTCTGTTGATGGAAGGAGACTCGCCCGCCGGGAAGCATTCCGACGAGGAAGAGCTGACCGGTCTGGTAGGAAGTGAAGGCGAGGCTGCAGCGGTTGCGCGTGAGCCAGCCGCCGAAGCCGCGCGAGACGCTGATCCGGGTCTGATCGGCCGCCGGCTGGGGCGGCGAAGGCGCGGCTTGCGCTTCCTCGACGGCGACCGCCGGCGCTTCGACGCTCTTCTTCTTGGCCATCGTCCCCTCTCGCTCGAGCGTCGCGTGGGGGAAGCCTAGAGGGAATTCGGGGCCGGTGCCAGAGGGGCGCCGCGGCTTCCCGCGGCGCCCCTTCCGGCTATCGATCTCAACCGAAGATGAAGTCGGTCGTGTTGATCGATTCGGTGTTGAACAGGACCATCGCGAAGTCCGGATGGCCGCCGTCGGTGTTGCCGAAAACGATCGTCACCTTGCCGTCTGGGCCGGTATTGCCGTCGAGGCCATGGAGGTCGATGCCGAGGCTCTTCTCCGCGGCGTTGATGGTGCCGAAAGTCTTGGCGAACAGATCGCCGGCATTGTTGCCGCTGGCATTGCCGACGAAGGTGAACGCCTGGTGGCCCTCGACGCCGCTCTTGGCGTCGATACCGCTGAGGTCGATCTTATCCTCGCCCTTCTTGAAATCGAGGATGAGATCGAGCGAGAGCGGGCCGTTCTTGCTGTCGACCTTCAGGGCATCGATCTCGGCGACGAAGATGTCCCCGCCGGCGCCGCCGGTCAGCCAGTCGGTGCCGTCGCCGCCGATCAGCCTGTCGGCGCCCGCGCCGCCGTCGAGATGGTTGGCGAGGCCGTTGCCCTGGAGGACGTTGTCGAGGCCGTTGCCGGTACCGTTCGCGGCCGAGCCGGTGAGGATCAGATTCTCGACATTGTCGCCGAGCGCATAGCTGATCCCGCTCGACACGGTGTCATTGCCCTCGCCGGCCAGCTCGACCACGGAATCGCCGGACTGGTCGACGACGTAGAAGTCGTTGCCGAGGCCACCGGCCATCCGGTCCGCGCCGAGGCCGCCATCGAGATGGTTGCCGAGGCCGTTGCCGGTAACGATGTTGTCGAGCGCGTTGCCGGTGCCGTCGAGCGCGCCGCCGGTCAGGATCAGGTTCTCGACATTGGTGCCGAGCGTGTAGCTGATCCCGCTCGACACCGTGTCGGTGCCTTCGCTGGCCAGCTCGACCACCGAATCGCCGGTCACGTCGATGTAGTAGAGGTCGTTGCCGGTGCCGCCGATCATATTGTCGGCGCCGGTGCCGCCGTCGAGCGTGTCGTTGCCCGCGCCGCCGTTGAGGCCGTCGTCCCCGCCATTGGCGCGAAGGATGTTGTCGACATTGTTGCCGATCAACAGATCGTTGCCCGAGCCGCCGACCGCATTCTCGATGATGGCGCCGTAAGCGATGCCGACATTGTCGGTCAGCCGGCCGACCACCGCATTGGCGGCGAGGGCGGCCATGTTGCCGTTGTAGGTGGCGAGGCTGATCGCAGAGAGGCCTACCGCGGCGCGGTTGGCATTGACCTGGGCGAAGCTGGGCGCGGTATCGATGGTGACTCCGCCGATGCTGGAGAGCGCGCCCTCGCGCAGATCGACGATCTGGCTGGTGGCGTAGCCCGAAGCATCGAGCGTGTCGGTGCCGCCGGCATCCCAGATGGTCATGATCGGGGCCGGAGTTTTAGTGAAGTCGTAGGAATCGCGGCCGGCGTTGGAATTGAAGCCGTAGGTCGTGTCGCCGGTGCGGGTCGTCATGTCGGCGCCGTAGATCGTCTGGATCGCCAGCACGTCGTGGATCTGGGGCGTCGAGGAGAAGACCGTGGTGGAGATGTTGAAATCGAAGTGGCGAACGCCGATCGCCGAAGCGTCGAAATAGGACATGGTCGTATAGACCCGATTGTCCTGATAATATTCGGCGTTGACCGGGTAGGTGATCGAGACGCCGGGCGCGGCATTGTAATTGCCCGGGTGCGAGAGGCCGAGCGTATGGCCGATCTCATGCACCAGGGTGTGCATGCCGTACTGGCCTTCGTCGAGTTGCAGGTTGTTGCCCTGGCTGAGCGAGATCCAGACGTCGCCGGTGATGTCGAGCACCTGGGCGTTGACGATTGCGTTGGAGCTGACGGTCGCGCTCGGCAGATAGGCATAGGCCTGGGTGGTCGGCGCGCTGGTCAGATTGCCGAAGGCGATGTCCGCAGTGTTGATTCCGGTTTCCTGAAGCGAAACGCTGATCAGGTCGTCCCAGGTCTGAAGCGCCTCGCGCGCCGCGGCGCGCTGGGCAGTGGTGAAGGGCGTGAAGTTGAAATATTCCGCGAGGCCGAACAGGCCGCCGTTCAGCGCATAGACGTAGCCGTTGGCCTGGAGCGTCGCCTGGCTGGTGTGGAAGCCGAAATTGATGACGCTGAGATTGGAGTCGCTCTGCGGCGCGTCGCCCGGCCCACCGGCGAAGGCGGCGCTGGTGCGGTTGAGGTAGGCGGAAATCTGGTCGGGGGTCCAGATCGGCTTTCCGTTGCCGGCGATCGAGCCGGCGAGATTGTCGATCGAGGCGTCGACCTGGTCGGGATTGGTGCCGGTCAGAATTTCGCTGGGCATGTCTTGTCTCTCCTTTTTTGATGGGTTCGGTGGTTGGGGCTCAGGTCAGCGAGCTGGGGCGAACGCAGCCGGCTCGCGTGGGATCAATGATGTCGAGGGCGCAGGCGCGCGGACGGCGCCGCCGGGAAGCGGCGGCGCATCGGCCATGGCCGCAATGCCGGAGAAAGCGGCCGCCGAAGCGGTCGCGCCGATACGCAACGCAACAATGGACATAAACCCCCCAGCGGCGATTCCGCAGCCGCTAAGTGGCTCGATTAGATAGCTAAATTCGAACGGTCAACACGCCGCGCAAGAAGAACTGTGGTTATTTCGCGTCCGTTATTGTCTCAAGCCGGTCGAGATAGCGGACGATCTGGTCCGCGGCGGCCTCAGCGTCCATCGTCAAAGTATCGATGCAGATCTCGGGCGCCTCCGGCGTTTCGTAAGGCGAATCCACACCCGTGAAATTGGCGAGCTTGCCGGCGCGCGCCTTCCTGTAGAGGCCCTTGGTGTCGCGCCGCTCGGCCTCGACGAGCGGCGTGTCGACGAAGATCTCGACGAAGTCGCCTTCGGGGACGAGCTCGCGCACCATCGCGCGCTCGGCGCGGAAGGGGCTGATGAAGGCGGTGAGGACGATCAGGCCCGCGTCCATCATCAGCTTCGCCGCCTCGCCGGCGCGGCGGATATTCTCGACCCGGTCGGCGGCGGTGAAGCCGAGATCCTTGTTGAGGCCGAGGCGGACATTGTCGCCGTCGAGGAGGAAGGTGTGCCGCCCGCGCGCGTGCAGCTTTGCTTCGACGAGGTTGGCGATGGTCGATTTGCCGGCGCCGCTGAGGCCGGTGAACCAGAGCAGCTTCGGCCTCTGCTGCTTCAGCGCCGCGCGGCGGGCGGCGGTGACGGAAAGGCTCTGCTCATGGACGTTCTCGGACCGGCGCAGCGCGAAATTGACCAGGCCCGCGGCAAGGGTCGCGCCGCTGATCCGGTCGATCAGGATGAAGCCGCCGAGCGCGCGGCTCTTTTCATAAGGCTCGAAGGCGATCGGCCGCCCCGTCCATATATTCGCGACGCCGATCTCGTTGAGTTCCAGGGTCTTGGCTGCGAGCTCCTCCAGTGTGTCTATTGCGAGCTTGTGCTTGGGCTCGTGAACGGTGGCGGGGACCGATTGGGTGGCGAGCTTGAGCAGATATTGGCGGCCGGGGAGCAAGGGCTCCTCGCTCATCCAGATGATCGTCGCTTCGAACTGGTCGGCGACCGGCGGCGGCGCCTGGGCGGCGGCGAGCATGTCACCGCGGGCGCAATCGACCTCGCGTGAAAGGGCGATGGCGACCGCCTTGCCTTCGCCCGCTTCGGCCAGATCGCCGTCCATCGTGACGATCCGCGCAACCTCGGCCGGCGTCCCGGCGGGCATGACGAGCAGCTTGTCGCCGGGCTTCACCGAGCCCGCGGCGACGGTTCCGGCATAGAGCCGCGATCCCTCGCGGATGACGCTTTGCACCGGCATCCGGAAGGGGAGGGTCTCGCCGGTTCCGGCGCGGGCCTCTTCCAGACAGGAAAGGAGCGTGGGACCCTCATGCCAGGGCATCTTCTCCGACAGCCGCGCCACATTGTCGCCGCTGAGGGCACACACCGGAATGGCGGTGACCTGCTCGATCCCGATCCCCTCGGCGAAAGCAAGGAATTCGTCGCGGATCGCCGCGAACGCGGCCCGATCGAAGCCGGCCAGATCCATCTTGTTCACCGCCAGGACGAACTGGCGAATGCCCAGCAGCCGCGCGATGCGCGCGTGGCGGCGGGTCTGGGTCAGCATGCCCTTGCGCGCGTCGATCAGCACCACGGCGAGATCGGCGTTCGACGCGCCGGTGGCCATGTTGCGCGTGTACTGCTCATGGCCCGGCGTGTCGGCGAGGATGAAGCGGCGCTTCTCGGTCGCGAAATAGAGATAGGCGACGTCGATCGTGATGCCCTGCTCGCGCTCCGCCTCGAGCCCGTCGGCGAGCAGCGAGAAATCCTCGATTCCCTCGCGCTTGTCCTTCGCGACCGCTCCGCAATCGAACAGCAGCCGGCCGATCAACGTGGACTTGCCGTCGTCGACCGACCCGCAGGTGAGGAAGCGCAGGAGGGGCAGCATCAAAAGTAGCCCTCGCGCTTCTTGCGTTCCATCGACGCCTTCTGGTCGCGGTCGATCAGGCGGCCGACGCGCTCGGACGTGCCCTCGCGCACAAGCTCGGCGAGGATCGCCTCGATGCTGTCCGCGTCGCTCTCGACCGCACCGGTGAGCGGCCAGCAGCCGACCGTCCGCACGCGCACCCGCCGTACCACGCCCTCGCGCCCGTCGTCGGCGATGAGCAGGGTCCCGTCCTGGACGATCGTCGTCCGCTCGGCGGCGAAATAGAGCGAGGCGACCTCGATCTTCTGCGCGGCGACGTAGGTCCAGATGTCCGCCTCGGTCCAATCGGAGAGCGGAAAAATGCGGAGGGTTTCGCCCGGCCCGAGCCGGCCGTTGTAGAGCCGCCACAATTCGGGCCGCTGGCGCTTGGGGTCCCAGACGTGCCCGGCCGAGCGGATCGAGAAGACTCGTTCCTTGGCCCGGCTCATCTCCTCGTCGCGCCGGGCGCCGCCGAAGGCGACGTCGAACCGGCCGGAGTCGAGCGCCTGCCTGAGGCCTGCGGTCTTCCACATTTCGGTGTGCAAAGTCGCGCCGTGATCGAACGGGTTGATGCCGCGCGCCTCGGCCTCCGGATTGCGGTGGACGATCAGGCTCATCCCGGCCTGTGCGGCGAGGGAATCGCGGAGGCGATAGAGCTCGCGGAATTTCCACCGGGTGTCGACGTGGAGGAGGGGGAAGGGCGGCCGGGCGGGGAAGAAGGCCTTGCGCGCGAGGTGCAGCATGACGCAGCTGTCCTTGCCGCCGGAGAAGAGCATCACCGGCCGCTCCGCTTCGGCCACGCCCTCGCGGATGATCTGGATCGCCTCGGCCTCCAGCCGATCGAGATGCGCGTCGCTCAACTTAGGGCTCCCCGTCGGCATGGGTGAAGCACGTGCCGGGGGAGCGGCGTGCTCGTCAACCGCCAATGCGCTGTCCAGCCCGATCGCCCAAGACGGAATCCGTCATTGCGAGGAGCGGAGCGACGAAGCAATCCAGCGGGCCTCGAAAGCAGCACTGGATTGCTTCGCTACGCTCGCAATGACGGAGTGGTTCCGACCGATCACGCTCAATCGCTCAGCACGATCTCGGCTATCCGCCGCCGCCCGGCGATCCGCTCAAGCTGGACGAAGACGTCGACGGTGCTGCGCACGTAATGGCGGATGTCGTCGCGGTTGAGCTGGGTGCCGGCCTGGAGCGCGAGCAGAACGATCTGCTCGATCGCCCGCTCGGCGCTGTCGGCGTGGACGGTGGTCATCGAGCCCGGATGGCCGGTGTTGACGGCGCGAAGGAAAGCATAGGCCTCGTCGCCGCGAAGCTCGCCGAGGATGATTCGGTCCGGGCGCATGCGCAGCGACGCCCCGAGCAGGTCGTTCGCCGTCACCTGCGCCTCGCCGAGCGCGCTTCGCGCCGCGAGAAGGCCGACCATGTTTTCGTGCCGGGTCTGAAGCTCCGGCGTGTCCTCGATCAGGATCAGGCGCTCCGAGTCCGGGACTTCGCGCAGAAGGGCGTTGAGGAAGGTGGTCTTGCCGGTGGAGGTTCCGCCAGAGACGAGGATATTCTTGCGGCCGCGCACCGCTGCGGCGAGCATTCCGGCATAATCTCCGGCCTCGAGCTGGTTGGCGAGCGCCCGGTCGGCGTCCGATCGCTCGAGCGACTGGCGCGCGCGGGTCTCGCCGAAGGCCCCGGCGGCGACATAATCCTCGAGCGCCAGATCGGGCGAGACGTGCTTGCGGATGGCCAGCGCGATATGGCCGCGGGTCGCCGGGGGGATGACGATCTGCACCCGGGCGCCGTCTGGCAAAGTGGCCGAAAGCAGCGGATGCTCGCGGCTGATCCCCTGGTGGGTAAGCGCGGCGACCTGGCGCGCGAGGCGGGCGAGGGTGGCTTCGGTAAGGCCCGGCGCCTCGTGCCGCTCGATCGCTCCGCCGGTCGATTCGACCCAGATTTCGCCGGGCCCGTTGACGTAGATGTCGGTCACGTCGGCCCGCGCCAGGACTCCGGTCAGCGGGGCGAGGTAAGAGCGAAGATAGACCCGCTCGTCGAGCGCGGCCGCGGCGCTCACCGCCTCGCTCCGGCGCCGGTGAAATCGAGGTCTCGGGCGACGAAGATGCTGATGCTCGTTCCGGGCCGGACGGTGAGCGTCGGCGTGATCTGCTGCTGCTGGACGATCTGGGGGGTGGCGCTCTGGAAGGCGCCCGGGACGAACAGTACGCCGCTATTGTCGGCGCTCGATGCGGCGAGGGCGACTCCGATGTCGAGCGCGGACTGGAGGATCGCGCCGGCGAAGCGCTGGAAGAAATGGGTGTTCACGCTGGCGCGAATGCCGGCGCGTCCGAGCGGATCGCCGGCGGGCGAGCCGATCGAGATGGTCGTTCCATCCGGGCGGATCAGGCGAAACCAGTTGACCATCGCCCGGTTCTGGCCGGGCTGAACCTCCGACTGATATTCCCCGATCAGCCGGCTTCCCCGGGGTATCAGCACCCGGGTGCCGTCGAAGCCGCGAACGTCGCGTGAGACGATCGCCCGCGCCATGCCGGCCCGGGTCGAATCGAGCGCGGTTTCGAGCACGGCCGGAATCACCGTGCCCTGGGCGACCGTAGTGGTGCGATTGGCGAGCACGCCGGCGCGAGTCCGCGTTCCGGCGACGGCCATGGCGGTGGGAGCAGGCACGTTGGCGGCGCCCTCGCCCGATGCGGCCGCCGGAGCACCCTCGGCCGCCGCCATGGCCTGTGTGCCGGCGTCATAAACCAAAGTCGGCGTGTTCCCGCCCCTCTGCGGCGGCGGCGGCGCCTCCGGCTGGGGCGCCATCGGAACCGGCACCTGCTGAGTCACGTAAACGATCCGCGGCGGTGCTGGCGGAGGCGGCGCTGGAGTCTGGACGCGGGCCACGACGGGATTGATCAGCAGCGGCGCAGGCGGCGCCGCCGGCGGCACGTACAAAGGCGGGGGCGGGGCGGCGAGCGCAATCCGGTCGGCGGCGCGCTCGCGAGTCGATGGCGCGCTCAAGGAGCGCCGACGGGCATCGAGGACGCTGAACAGCAGCACCGCGGCGACCGCCACCGCGATCACGAAGAACAAAGGCGAAGGCCCGCCGCGGGGAAGCGGCACGACCGGTTTGACGCTTGCCTCGCTCGCGACTCCAGCCTCGCCCGGTGGCGCGGGCGCGATGCGCGGATCCGTCCCGGTGGTCGGCCGCCGCGCCATCAGGGCCGTCCCCTTTCCTCGACCCGCTCGGCGCGGGCGACGTCGCGATCGATTCGGAAGACCAGCCGGTGGACGACCGCGTCGATGACGAACAGATCGTCGCGCATCATCCCGTTGACGATCGATTCCTGTCCGCGCTCGTCGATCGCGTAGACCGCGGGCAGCGAGCGGTCCCGCGGCCATTCGATATAGGTGTGGATTCCGTCGTCGCTGATCCGGCTCGGGCGAAGCGCGCGCGCACCGCTCAGGCGATAGCGGCCGGCGACCGCCCCGGCGGGATCGGCCTCGGCCGTCGCATTGGCGCCGGGATAGGTGAAGCGGAGCACATAGGGTCCGCCCGGCGAGCCCGGTCCCAGGTCGAACGTGTAGGTGCGGGCGCTGGTCACGACGGTGAGGTTGGTGGCGAGGCCGCTCTGGAGCGGCTTGATGAAGATTCGGTCGCCGCTGTGGTTGGGAGTGACCTGCCAGGCGGCGCTGTCGCCGACGGCGACGCTCTCGATCCGCTCGTCGGCGGCGAACTCGACCATCAGCTGATAGCCGCCGGCGACCTGGATCGGAATCACCTGGTCTTCATGATATTCGACTGACTGGATGCGCGAATCCAGCGGCAGGGGCGGCCCGGACGGCCCGGACGGCCCGGGAGGCGCGAAGGCCGGCGCCTCGGGCTGAGGCCCGGCCTGGGGCTGCGGCTGCTGCTCCGCCTGGGCGAGCATCGCGATCAAGGCGAGGAGAAGGGTCAGAGCTCGGGCTCCGGCTGGGGCGGCTGCTGGGGCCGGGAGGGAGGAGTCTGGACCGTGACGGTCGGGCCGGGCACGACCTGGACTTGCGACACGACGGCCGGCGGCGCGGGCTGCTCCTGCGGCGGAAGCGCTTCGGGGTTGCGCTGGTAGCGCACGACCTCGAAGCCGAGCGGGTTGATGAACCGGTCCTCGATCCGCATCGGCTCGCCGGAATAGCGATAGCGGATCACCGCCACCCAGGCGCTTGGCGGCCCGAGCTGGCCGCCGACGTCGCGCCGCCGAGTCTCGAAGCGGACCATCGCCACGTCCCGCCCCACCGGCGACACGCTCTTGATCCGGGTGTCGATCACGGTCGTCCGGGGATAACGGGCGAGCGGGCTGTCGGGGTTGGAAACCTGCGAGCCGGCGACATATTCGGCGCGCGCGCGGCCGCCCGACCAGAGCGCCACCTTGTGGTAGTTTTCCTGGAGCGAGTCGATGTCGAAGCTCTCGCGCGCAATGACATATTGGACGAGGAAGGACTGGGTCAGCGCGCGGTCCGGCGCGATCCGCTCGACGTCGAGCGGCTTCAGCGCCTGGACGAAGCCGGTCTGCCGGTCGACCAGCAGGGTGTAGGGCTCGACCGTCTTCAGGGGCATCAGGATAATCAGTGCGAAAGCTTCGAGCACGGCGATGAGCGCCGCGCCGAAGGCCACTCGCCATGCCGTGCGGCGCGACACCTGGAGGGCGTCGACCCGATCGTGGGCCCAGCTGTCCGCCTCGACATAATAAGCGTTGAGCGCTTCGCGAGTCTGCTTTTTCATCGGACGATGTCCCGTCTGCCCGCCGTCGCCGAGACGCGGGTGGTGGTGCGGCGCCGGAAGCTCTGGCCGAGCGGCGCCGGGGCAGGCGCGGCGAGATCTTGCGGCCTGCCCTGCGGATGGATTCGCCGCCCCGGCTCGCCCGCAGGCCCGGCGGCGGCGAGGGCCGCGGCCGGCGTTCCCGCTTCGCGTCGCTGGGCGGCGGTGACGGCGTCGACGATCGCGGCGGCGCGCGCGCGGCCCTCAAGCTGGTTCTCGCGCGCGCTCTGGGAGAGGCCGGCAAGCTGCGGCTGAAGGGCCCTCAGCTCGTTGAGCGCCTGGGTCGGAACAAGGCGCCAGAAGGCGGCCATCCTGAATCCCATGGCGACGCGCGCCGCTCCGTAGAGCACGCCGGCGAGCACGAAGGCCATCAGCAGCGTGGCGACGAACAATTCGGCCGCGGCGCCCGGAATCGGCATTTCGGCATAGCGACGCGAGAGCAGATCGGCGAGCCAGGGCTCAAGCAGCGCCAGCTCGACTCCGAGCACGACCGCGAGGCCGGCCGCGCCGAGCGCGGCCCCGGCCAGCACCCTGAGCCAGCCTTCGAACAGGCCGCGAGTCCCGTCGAACAGAAGGAAGGCGATGAAGAAAGGCCCCAGCGCGAGGAGCAGGCCCGCAAGCAGGCGGACGAGCGCCAGCGATCCGAGCGCTCCGGTGAGGTAGGCGATCCGCGACCAGCCGAGCGCCCAGCTGTCGAAGCCGGGGAACATCTCCGGAGTCGCGCCCTGGACGGCGACCGGAAGCCCGCCGGGCTGGCCTGGCCGGGCGGCGGGCGCGATCATCCGGCCCGTCCCCTCGACCGCCAGAAGCTCGAACATCCGGTCGGCATTGGCCAGGCGGTCGACCAAGCCGCCGGCGGAGCCCGGCAGAGCGGCGGGGCGGCCGACGTCGCCGGCAAGCTCGGCAGGCCCGTGCATCGCGACGTCGTAGACCAGCGTCCGATAGGCGTTCCAGCCGGTCGCCAGCGCGAGAACGATTCCGATCTTGACCAGAGCGAGCACGCCGTCGCGAACGGTCGGAGTCTGGCCGAACAGCATCCGGTAGCCGATCAGGGCGACGAACAGGGTGAGCAGGCCGGTCAGCATCAGCGAGAGGGCGGACCCGGGGGACGACAGGGCCTGATAGCCCCCCGCGCCGATCGCCTGCGCCTGGCAATCGACGAAATCGAGGATCCGCCGGACGAAGGCGGCGCCCGAGGGGGCTGCTGGGCAGACCGCGATCATGCCCGCTCCATCAGCCGCGGAATCCACAGCTCCGGATCGTCGCCGGTCTCGGCGCGGATCTCGTCGAGCAGCCGCACGGTGCGCTCGCGCCCGGAAAGGATGGTGAGGATCCGGTCCTCGCCGCTGAGGTTGAGCCGGGCGACGACGCTTTCCGCGCCGTGCTTGATCAGGAAGCAATGCGCGCTGTCTGGAAGCGAGCGGACCAGATCGAACTCGTGCGGGGTGAGGCCGAAGCCTTCGATATAGTCGGCGGCGCGCGCCTTGGGATTGGCCATGAAGATCTGGGTCGCCGCCTGCTCGATGATCGCGCTGGCGATTCGGCTTTCGAGCGCGTCCTGGGCGCTCTGCGTTGCGAAGGCGACGATCCCGTTCCTCTTGCGGATCGTCTTCTCCCAATCCTTGATCCGGCGAACGAAGACGTCGTCGTCGAGCGCCTTCCAGCCCTCGTCGACGACGATGATCGCCGCCGTCCCGTCGAGCCGCTCCTCGACCCGGTGGAACAGGTACATCATCGCCGGGGTGCGCATCGCGGGATCGTCGAGGATCGAAGTAATGTCGAAGCCGACCGCCTCGGCCGAGAGGTCGATCCTGTCGCGCTCGTTGTCGAACAGCCAGGCGCGCTCGCCGTCGCCCCACCAGGGCCGGAGGCGCGACCACAGGTCGCCCGCATGGGGCCGCGCCGCGCCTCGGAACAGCTCGGCCAGATGGCGAAGGCGGCGGTGCTCGACGGGTTGCTGGAAATTGGCGTCGACCGCGTCCTTGATCCGAGCCACCTCGTCGATGTCCGCCCCGCCGGCGAGCAGGGTGACCCAGTCGATCAGGAACTGGCGGTTGACCGGCGCGTCGTCGAGCTGGAGCGGATTGAGCCCGGACGGGACTCCGGGGCGCAGCAGGTCGTAGCGGCCGCCGATCGCCCGGATGAACAATTCGGCGCCGCGGTCCTTGTCGAAGAAGGTGATTCGCGGGCGGAACTTGCGCGCCTGGGCGAGCAGGAAGTTGAGCACCACGGTCTTGCCCGAGCCCGACGGCCCGATCACCGTGAAATTGCCCAGGTCGCCCTGGTGGAAGTTGAAGTAATAAGGGCCGGCGGCGGTGGTCTCGAGCAGGGTGACGGCCTCGCCCCACAGGTTGCCGTCGGCCTGGCCGAGCGGGAAGTTGTGGCCGCTGGCGAGGCCCGCGAAATTGCCCGTGGAGACCAGGCCGCGGCGGGCGATATATTTGAAATTGCCCGGAAACTGCGCCCAGAAGGCGGGCTCGATGGCGATCTCCTCGCGCACGGTGTTGATCCCGAGATCGGCGAGCGCCGCCTGCGCCTCGGCGACGCCCTCGTCGACCTGCGCGGGCGTGTCGCCGCGGATCGCGATCGTCATGTGATGCTCGCCGAAGCCGGCGCGGCCGGCGGCGACCTCGTCCTTGGCGCTGGAAAGATCGGCGCGAAGGCTGACGGCCTCATCCTCGGCCGAGCGCATCCGCCTCAGCGCGAGGTTCATCCGCCCGAGCGCCGCCTGCCGCTCGACGAAGCCGAAGCTTTGCGAGACGGTCAGCTCGAAGGGCAGGCGAAGCAGCTCGTCGAGCATTCCGGGCGCGGTCTGGCCGGGATAGTCTTTGATCGAGACGAGGCCGAGGAAGCTTCGCTCCTGATTGGCGCACGGGCCGAGCTCCACGGTCTCCTGCCCGAAGCTGACCCGGCGATAGGGGAGGTAGGCGCCCAGATCCTGCATCGGCATCAGCACCGGGCGCATCTCGCCATTGTAGAGCGCGGAGAGGAATTCGAGCGGCTCGGAGCAGAAGCCCTGCGGCGTTTCATAGGCGCCGAGCAGCCGCGGCGCGTAGCTGCCGAGCGCGGCGATCAGCGCGTCGCGGGCGACGTCGAGCTGGCGCACCTCGTAGGCGCTGCCGGTCTCGGCTTCGGCGGGACCGCGGCCGAACAGGCCGCCCAGCCGGTCGAACGCGCCGACCCGGCCCTGCAGCGGCCGGCGGATCAGCGTCAGGAACAGATCGTTGATGTAGAGCCGCTTGGTCGAGAGGCGCGCCCGCCACATGGCGTCGAGCTCGCGCGAGAAGGGATCGGGATGGTCGGCGGAAAGCTCCGCGCCGATCCGGCGGCGGACGATGTGGTGGTAGAGCGCGAAGCGCGACGAGCCGATCGCCTGAAGCATCGCGTCGCGAAGCCGCTTGCGGTAGTTGATCTCCTCGCTGTCGGCGGTCTCGAACAGCAGGCCGCGCAGATGGATCATCTGCATCAGCATGCCGTCGCGGGTCTCGATCGTGTGATCGTCGACGTGGCGGGCATAGGGGAGGTGGAACCCCGCCGGCCGCTCGCGCGCGACGATCCGCGCCTCGCGGGTCAGGGCCGGTAGGAGTTGCATCGCCAGATCGCGTAATTCTTGACGCGCGGGCAGCGCGAGACCCTGGTCAGCCACAGATCGAAGAAGCGAGGCTCGCGAACGCAGAGCACGGCGCCCACGCCATGGATGACGACGGCCGCGAGCAGCACCCAGGCCGAGCGGAAGACGAGGAACAATTCGGTCGCGATCACCGCATTGGCGATGAAGAAGCTGTAGGTCACGCCCGCGAACATCTGCGGCCGCGTCAACGCGACGAACAAGGTGTCCCGCTCGAGCCCGATCATGGCTCTAGTTTCCGATCGCCGCCGTGGATTGGATGCCGGCCACGATGCTCGCCGCGCCGAACAGGATGAAGCAGCCGAGGATCACGGTCGCCCCGTAGCGCCAGTTGATCCGCCCCGTGAGCATCAGGAAGCCGACCGAGGCCACAGCGATCACCGCGACGACCGTCGCGATCGTCCCGAGCAACGTGCCTTCGAGCCAGCGCACCGCGGCCACGATCACGCCCGAGCCCTGGGGATCGGAGAGAGTGCCGGCGATCGCCGCGCCGGGCCACGCCGCGCTCCACAAGCCCGCGAGCGCCAGCGCGATGCCTCCCCGCCCGCCGGACGCCCGTTTACCACGCAAAAACATCTCGATTCGCCTCCCTGCGCGATTGTGCTCTCTTCCGCCTTCCTTGCCAATAGTTTGCAGGCTCGCGCCGGGTCCCGCTTCGGGCGGGCGCGAAAGATCGGGCTGGCCCGTCCCGATACCCTTTGCTAAGGCGCCGCCTCCAAGGGATGCACCCGTAGCTCAGCTGGATAGAGCGCTGCCCTCCGAAGGCAGAGGCCACAGGTTCGAATCCTGTCGGGTGCGCCATTCTTCCTAGTGCGCCACGCCGCTCATATCCGCAGCTGGCTGCCGAGCTCGATGACTCGGTTGGTGGGCAGCTTGAAGAACTCCATCGCGCTTTCCGAGCTTCGCATCATCCAGGCGAACAGCCGTTCGCGCCACAGCGCCATGCCGGGCTGCTCCTTGGCGGCGATCAGCTTCTGGCGGCCGAGGAAGAAGCTGGTGCTCATCATGTCGAACCTCGCACCGCAGGTCTCGATGCGAACGAGGTCCGCTGGCACGTCGACCTCGTCCATGAAGCCATAATGGAGGACGACTCGGTAGAAGCCCCTCTCGGCGGCATGCACCTCGAGCCGTCCAGCCGGCGGGACGTGCGGCACCTCCTCGACCTTGACGGTCAGGATCAGCACGCGCTCGTGGAGCACCTGATTGTGCTTGAGGTTGTGCAGGAGCGCGGTCGGAATGACATCGGGTGAGGTCGACAGGAAGACCGCCGTGCCGCGCACGCGGTGTAGCGATGCCGCAGACCGGATCATGACGTCGAGCGGGAGCGCGTCCTGCTCGAGCCGCTTGCGCATCAGGGCGCGGCCCGTCGCCCAGGTCGTCAGGACGGTGAATATCACCGCGGCCACGGTGAGCGGGAACCAGCCGCCGTCGGCCACCTTGGTGACGTTGGACGCGAAGAACATGCCGTCGATGAGCGCAAAGAGACCGATCGTGAGCGCTGCGAACAGGCGGTTCCACTTCCACACCGGGAAGATCAGCACCGCGAGCATGATCGTGGTGATGATCATCGTGCCGCTGACCGCGATGCCATAGGCCGAGGCGAGATTGGTCGATTCGCGGAAGCCGAGGACCAGCAGCACGATCATCACCAGCAGGCCCCAGTTGACCGCCGGGATGTAGATCTGGCCAGCCGCCCTGGCACTGGTGTGCTCGGTCCGGAGGCGGGGCAGGAAGCCGAGCTGGACTGCCTGGTGGGTGACGGAGAAGGCGCCCGAGATCACCGCCTGGCTGGCAATGATCGTCGCCGCGGTGGCGATCAGCACCAGCGGCAGCCGCGCCCATTCCGGGGCCATCAGGTAGAAGGGGTTCTCGACCGCGGACGGTGTGCCGAGCAGCAGCGCGCCCTGGCCAAAATAGTTCAGTGTCAGGCAGGGATAGACCAGCCCCAGCCAGGAGAAGCCGATCGCCTTGCGCCCGAAATGACCCATGTCGGCGTAAAGCGTCTCGGCGCCGGTCACCGCGAGGAACACCGAGCCCATGGCGAGGAAAGCGAGGCCGGGATCGTAAGCGAAGAACCGGACGGCCCAATGCGGGCTCAGCGCTTCCAGAATCTCGGGGTGCTTGAGGATGTTCCAGACGCCAAGCACGGCGAGGACGGCAAAATAGAGGAGGACGACCGGCCCGAACATCGCGCCGACCTTCCCGGTGCCACGGGATTGCACCACGAACAGGCCGATCAGGATGACGATCGCCGCCGGCACGACGAGCGGCTGCAGGCTCGATTGGATGACGGTGAGGCCCTCCACCGCCGAAAGGACCGAGATGGCCGGGGTGATCATCGCGTCGCCATAGAAAAGCGCGGCGGCGAGCACGCCCATGATCACCAGGCTGGACGCCCACCGGCTCTCGCCGAGGTTGCGTGCGATGAGGGCGAGCAAGGCGAAGGAGCCGCCCTCGCCCTTGTTGTCGGCGCGCATCGCGACCAGCACATATTTGGCGGTGACGACGAGCATCAGCGACCAGAAGATCAGGCTGAGGACGCCGAATATGTGCAGCGGATCGACCGCCAGCGGATGCGGGCCGATGAAGCTTTCCTTCATCGCGTAGAGCGGCGAGGTGCCGATATCGCCGTAGACGACGCCGATCGCGCCGAGCATCGCGGTGCTCAGCGACTGCTTGTGAATCTCGCTCGGCGCTTCGGCCGGCGCTGCAGCGGGGTGCGTGACAGTGGCCATGGCCGATGCATGTGTGGTCCGGGGGCATAAAGATTCCATGTGGATTCCGGGAGAGGTCGGTGGGTAGGCACTCGACGCGCGGAACCGTACGGCGCACTTAGCGTCCATGGTCGGCCTTCCCGCCAGCAGAGCATCCGCCCCCGCGCAGCTGCGCGGATATGCCGAAGCTGCGCTCATGATCGCGGGATCGACACTCCTCGGCCTCGCGCTCGCGCCGCGATGGGGCAATGCGGCGGTCGACCTGCTCTATTTGCCGGCGGTGATCGCCACGGCGGTGCTTGCCGGTCTATGGCCCGCGCTCTTCGCCGCCATGGTCTCCGCCCTGGCCTACAACTTCTTCTTCACCGAGCCCCACCTCACCTTCCGCATCGACGATCCGAACGACATCGTCACGGTCGTGGTGCTGTTCGCGGTCGCGGCCGTCACCAGCCAGCTCGCCGCATCCGTGCGAAGGCAGGCGCGCATCGCCGAGACCCACGCTGCGCGCAACGCGACCATCGCCGGTCTCGCGCGGCAGCTGCTGACCTGCACGACGGAGAAGGAGGTCGCCGAAGTCAGCACGCACGAGCTGGGCGAGATATTCGACTGCAATGCCGTGCTGGTCGGCGGCACAGCCAGGCCGACCCTTCTTGCCAGCGCGCCGGGGTCGCTTCGTCTGCCGCCGGGGGACATCGCCGTCGCTGCCCTGGTGATCGACCGGGGCGAGCGCGCCGGCCGGGGAGTTAGCCGGGCAGTGCCAACCGAGTGGCAATTCCATCCGTTGACATCCGGGGAAGCCGTGATTGCGGCGATGGGGCTCGCGAGGGACGACGGCGCTCTGCCCATCCGCCCGGACCAGATGCCGCTGCTCGACAATCTGCTCGATCAGACGGCGCTCGCGTTGGAGCGCGGCCGGCTGGAGGCGGAGGCGCATGAGTTCGCCCGCGTGCGGGAGCGCGATGAGGTGCGCACGATGCTGCTCTCGACGATCGGGGAGGATCTCCAGCCCCCGTTGAAGGCGATCCGCGATGCGGTCGAAGCGCTAAGGCGCAGCGGATCGGCCGACAGGGATTTGGTCTCGGTCGTGGGCTCAGAGGCAACGAAGCTCGAGCGCTACCTCTCCAACCTCGTCGATCTGGGTCCGGGGTCCGATCAGGGACCGATCGAGATTGACGGAGTCACGATCGACCTGTTCCGGCGATCGGTGCTCCGGGAAGGCGAGGAGGTCCATCTGACGCCGAAGGAATATGGCTTGCTTGCCGAGCTGGCGAAGCACTCCGGGCGTGTTCTCTCTCACGCCCATCTGCTGCGCACCGTGTGGGGCCCGGCGCAGGAGGGGCAGATCGACTATCTCCGCGTCGCCGTCCGCGCGCTGCGGCAGAAGCTCGAACGCAATCCATCCGCGCCGGAGTTGATCGTCAACGAGCCCGCCGTGGGCTACCGGCTGAAGGCTGGCTGAGGCTGCACGTCCCGCCGTGATCATGCTAGTCTTGCGGCTGAAGGGGGGAAGGCTTCTATGTTCGCATGGGTTCAAGTCCAGCCGGTCGGGCTGCCCGGCCTGATCGCCTTTCTGGCCGGCGCGATGCTGTTCTTCGCCAGCCTTGCCTGGACCCGGATCGGCGCGGCCGGTGCGGACAGGCGGGGCACGACGAAAAAGAGCGGCCTCTCGCGTTGGGGAGTCCTCATCCAGTCGCTCGCCTTCTTCGCGGTGGGCTTCGGCGGTGCCGCCGCCGTGCTTCCGCCGACGAGCCCGCTCGCGATCGGCGAAGCGGTCGCTATCGCGGTGCTGATGCTTCTCGCCGTCGGCCTGTTCGTCGCCGCGGCGCGGGCGATGGGCGCCAATTGGAGCATCGTCGCCCGGATGCGCGAGGGCCACGAGCTGGTCACCGGCGGTGTCTTCGCGCGCATTCGCCACCCGATCTATACCGCGATGGGCTGCTTCCTTCTCGCCATGGCGATCGCCTTCGGCCACGAATACAGCCTGGCCTTCGCGCTTCCCCTGTTCGCGATCGGGACGGCGATCCGCATCCGCGAGGAGGAGAAGCTGCTGCGCGGCGAGTTCGGCGCCGCTTATGACGACTATGCGACCCGGGTGAAGCGGTTCATCCCCGGCGTGATCTAGCCGGGCGCCGGGGTCTTGGGCTTGTAGCGGCACAGATCGCGTACCACGCAGCGCCAGCATTCGGGCCTGCGTGCCTTGCAGACGTAGCGGCCGTGGAGGATTAGGAGGTGGTGAGCGACGAGGCGCCAGGGCGCGGGAGTCTGCCGCTCGAGAATCGCTTCGACCTGCTCGACATTCTTTCCGGCCGCAAGACCGGTTCGGTTCGCGACCCGGAAGACGTGGGTGTCGACCGGGAAGGTCTCAGCGCCGAAGGCGACGTTCATCACCACATTTGCCGTCTTGCGCCCGACCCCCGGCAATGCCTGGAGGGCGTCGCGGTCGGCCGGGACCCGGCCCCCGTGCCGATCGACCAGCGCCTTCGACAAGGCGATCACATTCCTGGCCTTGGTGTTGAACAGGCCGATCGTCCTGATGTGGCGCTTCAGGCCCTCCTCGCCCAGCGCCAGCATCTGCTCCGGCGTCGTTACTTCGCGGAAGAGATCGCGGGTGGCGACGTTGACCCCTGCGTCCGTCGCCTGGGCGGAGAGCACGACCGCCACGAGCAGCGTGTAATCGTTGACCGACTTCAGCTCGGTCTCGGGATCGGGCGTCCGTTCGGCTAGGCGCCGATAGAATTCGGCGATGTCGGCCTTCTTCATGCCAGCTTGTCCAAGGCCGCCCCGAGGCGGGCCAGGCCTTGTTCGACCATCTCGGTCGGCCCGCCGACGCCTACGCGGAAATGGTCCGCGAGGCCGAAGAAGCGTCCAGGGACGATGGCCGTGTCGTAGCGCTCTCGCAGAAGGCCGTGGAGCCGCTCGACATCGCCGCCGAGGAGGCGCGGAAAGGCGGTCACGTTGTGGACCATGGACGCGACCTCGATGTCCGCGCGGCCGACAAAGAAGGCATTGGCGAGTGCGCGATTGCGGGCGAGCAAGGCCGGGGTCTCGGCGGCGATCTCGTCGAGCCGCTCGAGCGCGAGACAGGAGAGCCGCTCGTCGGCGTGGGCTTGGGCGACTCCGAACAACTCGTTGAGGCGCCACATGCGCTCGGCCAGCGCGGGCTCGGCGAGGATCCAGCCGCAGCGCAGGCCCGACAGGCCGTAGACCTTGGTCAGGCTGGAGGTCGTGACGAAGGCATCGCCGAGCAGGACGGCGCTCCGCTGGCCCGGCGCCGCGTCGAGATAGACCTCGTCGATCAGTACGTGCGGGGCGATCTCCGCCAGCGGGAGGAGCAGTTCCGGACTGGCAAGGTTGCCGCTCGGATTGTGGAGGTTGGTGAGGACGATCAGCTTCGTTCGAGGCGTCGCCGCTCTACCGACCGCTCCCGGATCGAGGCGGAATTCCGGGCCTTCACGGACGAAGCGCTTCACCTCGCCGCCGAGGAAGCGGGCGGCGGCGACCATCGGCTCGTAGGCGGGAAGCTCGATCAGCACCTCATCGCCCGGATCGATCAGGGCGGCCATGGCCAGCATGTTGGCCATCGACGTGCCGTCGGCCATCACGACGCATGCCGGATCGACGCCGCATTTGCGCGCGATCGCCTCGCGCAGCGGCGGATAGCGGTAATGGCTGGCGCCGGTGAGATGCAGGTCGGCGATGTCGATCGGGAAGCGGTCGAGCGGGAAATGCGGGACCTCGCTCGACGCCAGATTGTAGCGCGCCGGTGTCTGGGTCTTGGCCCAGTGCATATAGTCCGATTGCCGGGTCCTCATGCGCGGTTCCGCCGGGCCTTCCAGTAGAGGAAGGCCGGGATGCCCGCGAGGAGGATGATGAAGCCGACCGCGCTGTTGGCGAGGTCGTTATAGACCGTCGCGCCGACGATCACCGCGCAGGCGACAACGAAGAGGCCGGTGGTGAAAGGATGGCCCGGCGCCTCGAACCATGCCGTGCCCTTCGCATCCCGGGCGCGGAACACGAACAAGGCCGCGCCGGTCAGCGCGAACCAGATGAAATCGACGGAGACGACGTAGCTCAGAATGGACCCGTAAGTGCCCGACAGGGCAATCAGCACCGCGACAATGCCCTGGAGCAGGATCGCGGCGACCGGGGCATGGGTTTTGGCGTTCACTTTGGCGACCGTGCGGAAGAAGAGGCGATCCTCGGCCATGGCAAAATAGACTCGCGGCGTCGTCAGCATGCCCTGGCTCAGGAAGCCGAGCGCGGAGACGGCGATGCCGAGCGCGATCAGGCTCGCCCCGGTGTCGCCCAAGGCGAGGCGCATGATCGATGTCGCCGGCGTGCGCGTCTCGGCGAGGCCCGTGGGGCCGAGGACGTAGACGCAGGTCAACGCAACCGCGGTGTAGAGCAGGACCACGCCGGCGACTCCGATCAGGACGCCGCGCGCGAGGTCGCGGCGGGGGTCGCGCATCTCGCCCGCGACGAAGCTCGACGTCTGCCAGCCGCCATAAGCGAACATCACCGGCGTCAATGCGGCGCCGATCCCGCCGGCCGCGACGAAGGAGGTGGCGGCCGGCGCCCGGGCTGGGCCGGCGAGGAGCAGGCCGGCGAGGACCAGCGCCGCGATGACTGCGATCTTTAGCACCATTAGGAAGCTCTGCACGTTGCTCCCGGCGCGCACGCCGAGGCAGTTGATCGCGGTCAGCAACGCCAGCACGCCGGCTGCAACCGCGCCGTCCGGCACCGGCAAGGCGACGAGATCGTGGAAGTGGCGGGCGAAGGTGATCGCCACCGCCGCCATCCCGCCCGACTGGATCACCAGCAGCAGCGACCAGCCGTAGAGGAAGGCCGGCATCGGCCCCCAGGCGTCGCGCAGATAGGCATATTGGCCGCCCACTTCGGGCCGCCGCGCGGCGAGCTCGGCGTAGACGAACGCTCCGGCGATCGCCACCGCCCCGCCGATCAGCCAGGCGCCGACGATCAGTCCGGGCGAGGAGACGTGGCGCGCGACCTCGGCGGGGTTGAGGAAAATGCCCGAGCCGACGATCCCGCCCATGACCAGCATGATCGCGTCGAACAGGCCGAGCCGCCGGGCAAGCTGGGGTTCTGCGCCATTTCGCCCGGTCTGATGAGCTTCCATCGTCATTGCGAGCGAAGCGAAGCAATCCAGTGCTGCCGCCGAGTCAGACTGGATTGCTTCGTCGCTACGCTCCTCGCAATGACGGGATAATGATCCATTCGCCTGGTCCTCACAGGCCCAATACGTCCGCCATCGCGTAGCGGCCGGCAGGCTTGTCGGCGAGCCAGAGGGCGGCCTTGACCGCGCCTTTGGCGAAGATGGCGCGGCTTTCGGCGCGGTGGCCGAGCTCGATCCGCTCGCCCTCTCCGGCGAAGATCACCAGGTGATCGCCGGCAACCGACCCGCCGCGCAGCGAAGCGTAATAGATTCCGCCTTCCTCGCGCTCGTGCGGTCCCTCCTGCATTCGGTCGAAGCGATTGTTGGCGGTGGTGCTGCCGGTTTGACGGCCGATATTCGCGGAAGCGCCGAGCAGGAGCGCGGTGCCCGAGGGCGTGTCGCGCTTGTGGCGGTGGTGCATCTCGACGATCTCGATGTCCCATTCGGGGCCGAGGCGCCTTGCCGCTTGCTCCACCAGTGCCCGCAGGAGGTTGACGCCCAGCGAGGTGTTCGCCGTCTGCAGTACGGCGATCCGGTTCGCCGCCTCGTCGATCGCGCGGTGATGCTCCGGGGCGAGCCCGGTGGTGCCGATCACGATCGGCTTGCCCGCTTCGACGGCCGCCTCGAGATGAGCCTGAAGCGCGTCCGGGGCGGTGAAGTCGACGAGAACGTCGCTCGCCGCCGCCAGCGCCGCAAGCGCCTTCTCGTCCGCCCCCCGGTTGACGGCCCCTCCGATGCTCCTGGCCCCCGCGGCGTCGGCGATCGCCCGGCCCATCCGTCCTTCGCCGCCCAGGATTCCGATCGAGGTCATGTGCCGAAGCTCCTTCGCATCGCTTCATGGGCGAGCGGCGCGTTCGCCGCAAGCGCCGGTCCCGGAACGATCCCGCCGGGCGCGGCGTTGTCGGGCGAGGTATCATTGCAGGAGCGAAAAGATGGCCGATGAAAAGGAAGTGATCGTCACGGACGGTGGCGGCGGCGGTGGCGGCGTTCTGATCGCCGTGGTCTTGCTCGTGGCGGTGGTCGTCGTTCTGTTCCTGCTGTTCGGCAGGGGCCTGATGAACGGCAACAACCCGACCGACATCAACGCCGACGTCAAGGTCGAGACGCCGAAGTGAGCTAGCGCGACGCTGGCTGCTCCCTCAAGTGGCGCAGCCAGCGTTGCCGCGCCCATTCGCCGATGAGCGCGTCGGCGGCGCGCTTCTCGCCGCTTCCCGCGGCGAGCGCGGAATAGCGCACCCAGCGCCCGCTGCCGCTGGTCCAGACCGATTCCTCGAAGAGATTGAAGATCGTCCGGTTGCCGGCCGGGTCGACCCAGCCGATCGACCCGGGCCGGTCGAGCGAGCCCAGATACTGGAAGACGGGGACGGGGGAGCGGGCAGGTTGCGGCGCTCCGGCAGCGGTGAGGATGAGGCCGCGCATGTCGGCCAGCCCCATCACCTGCGGCATGGCCACGCCCGGCGCGCTGAGTATGAAGGGGATGCGCGTCTGTTGCTCATTGAGCATGTGGCCGTGGCCCAGGAAGCCGTCGTCGAACAGCGATTCCCCATGATCGGCGGTGACGATCAGCAAGGTGTTGTCGAGCACCCCCAGGCGCCGCAGCCGGGCGATCAGAGCGCCGATCAGCCGGTCGTTATAGGCGATCGCGTTCCAATAGGTGCGCTGGGTCCAGTCGCGGTTGCCGGCGCCGATCTCGCCGCGCGGAATCGGCGTGCCGGCGATCACCTGATCCATCAACGGCTCGGTATAAGGGAAATGGGCCGATTGCAGGTTGAAATAGAGGAAATGCGGACGGTGCCACGCCTCGGGCCGGCCGAGCCGGCGGTCGAACTCGCGAAGGAGGAGCTTGCCGTCGATGATGATCGATCCCTGCGCGGCGAAGCTGAACGCGCGCTCCTCGCGCAAGGTCGCGCCGTCGACGTAGGTCGAGGCGCGCCTGAGGCCGACGAGCTCCGCCGTGCCCCCGAAATTCTCGTCCTGCCCTGAGAAGACTCCCACCTCATAGCCATTGGCCTGGAAGTCGCGGATCAATGACTGGCGGTCGTCGACCGGCGCCAGCTCGCCTGTGAACAGGCTCTGCAGCGAGAAGGTGGTGAAGCCGACGTGGGAATAGGCCGCTTGCGCCCGGCTCCCGCTCGCCGCCAGTGCGTCGAGCGTCGGGGTGAGCGAGCGGCCGTCGATTCGCCGCCCGATCGCATCGGCGCGCGTGCTTTCCAGGACGATCAGGACGACGTTGCGCTTCGCGCCGGCGATGACCGGCGCCGACGCCGTCGCCGCGTTGCCCGAGAAAATGAGGTCGCCGCCGAAGCCGTCCTGGTCGATCCCGTCGCCGGGAATGTCGAGCGCGAACGGGTGGCGGGCGGAGTCGAAGGGCTGGCGGTCGAGCGGGTAGGAGAACCAGCTCCATCCGTCGCGGTCGAAATCGGTCAGCTGGTCGAAAAGGGTTGAAAGGCCGAGCACCGCATTGAAGCGCACCGCCCCCGCGCGCGCATCGTCGACCCGGTTCACCGCGAACAGCAGCAGGCCTGTCGCGGCCAGCGCGGCCACGGCCCGGGCGGCACCGATCCGGTAGCAATCGGGGATTGGCGGCGAATCGCGCCGCCATCGCCGCGAGAAGATCAGCGCTGCGGCATACAACAGCGCTCCGCCGGCCACCGCGATCAGGACCAAGCCGGATTCGCTCAGCGAATAGAGCAAGGCGTCGACCAGGCTGCCGCCGCCGAGATTGCGAACGATCTGGAAGCTCATCGCGTCGCTGAAGAAGGCCAGCGCCTGATATTTGCCGATCAACACCGCTATCGCGCCGCCGCCCATCAGAAAAGCATAATTGAGCACGAACAGCGGCGCCGAGCCGTTTCGTCCATGCAGGCGACGGAGCGCGCGGTAGAGCAGCCAGAAGACCAACGTCTGGCAGGCGAGGATCGCGGCGAGGAAGGCGGCGATCTCGAGCGGCGCGTCGAGCACCTGCGACTGGCCGAAGCCTCCGCCGAACAAGGCATATTTGCGCTCGGCGAGGAGAAGTTCGGCGATCAGCGTGACGAGGATCGTCGCGGGCAGGACCAGGCGCGCCGCCGCGGCCCAGGACGGGCGCAGCGACCAGCGCTTCGCGGGAAGGGCAAGCTCGGCCGACATCGGGCCGTCCTATACGCGCGGAGCCTTAAGATGCGGTTGGCGTCACTTGTCGCCTCGCCGCGGGGCGAAGGAGCTGCGCCCCACCTCGCTGACGCGGCCGCCCCGCGCCGTGCCTTCGACCAGCTCATAGCCGAGCAGGGCGAAGATGCGGTCGCCGATGAAGATCGGCCGCGCATTGCCGTACCAGTCGGCGCAGGAGGCCTGGCAGCCATCGTCGGCATTGCTGCCCGCGACGGTGCTGCCGTTGAGCGCTCCGGCTTCGGAGAGCTTCCCGCCCCGCCGGTTCAGGAAGAGGATGCCGGCGGAATTGCCCTGCGGCTGTCCGCGCCGATCGAGGAAGCGTGCCACCGGCAGGCCGAGCAGGCCGGATCCGTCGCGGGAATCCGGATCGGGCCGGAAGAAGAAGGCATGGCTTCGAGTCTCCCCCTCGCGAGCGTTGGGCAGAAGGAAGGTGTCGGCGATTCGCGGCGTGCCGGCGAGGTCGATCGCGCTGAAGCCCAGCGCCCCCCGGCCGCTGCCGATCGCGATGGCATCGGCGCCAATCGCGTCGAGCCGGTCGACCCCGTGCGGAAGCCCAAGCCGGGTGACTCCATAGTCCGCAAGCGAGACGACCGAGACGGCGCCGGTGATGTCGCCGCTCGCCGTGCCGTAGAGCAGGTGATCGCCGACGAATCGGTTCTGGAAGGACCAAGTGCTTCCTTCCGGCTTGGGCAGGCGGTGATAGGCGCCCCGAGGCGCCTCGCGCGCGCCGCTTCCGAAGGTCGCCATCGGGATGGTCAGCAGGGCCACGTCGCCGCTCGTCACCTCCGGGCTCCACATCGCGTCACCATCCCCCTCGGCGCGGACGACGACGTGAAGCGCGCTTCGCGCCGCGTCGGGATAGAAGGAGAATTGGTCGACCGGCATGCCGCGCGCCTGAAGCGCCGAGGGGCGTGCACCGTCGAACGGGATCCGGTAGACAAAGGCGGTCGATCCGCCATGCTCCTTCCAGGCGTTGCCGATCCACAGATAGATGGCGTTGCCCGAGACGAAGAAGGTCCGCGCGTAGCCGCCGAGGACCACGGTCGAGCCGCAATCGAGCGTGGCGGCGGAAAGGTCGCAGCTGGTCACCGTGTGGAGGGTGGTGATCATCGCGCGGCGGGGGTCGCGCAAGGCGTTCGGCACGTAGAAGCTGGTGGCCCCGGCAGTGCGCCGCCAGGCTCCGCCGCCTTGGGGATTCGGCTGCCATTGGCGGATGGCCGGGAGGTTGCCGAGCACGTCGTCGAAGCCGCGCGCGAGCGGCGAATAGAGGATCAGGCGGTTGCCGATCAGCCGGCTCGCATAGTTGCGCGAGGAATAATAATCGTTGGAGCGGAGCTGGTAGCTGTCCTCGAACGCCAGGCTGCCGTCGGCGCCGAGCCGGAAACGGTTCACCTGCGTGCCGGCACGGTGGTAGGAATAGCCTATCACGACGACCCGATCCCCGGCGATCAGCATCTCGTCATACCAATCGCCCTGAGCGTTCACGCCCGGCGGAAAGGCGTCGATCGCTGCGACCGGCCGAATCGTTCCGCCGGCCAGGCTGACGGTGAAGAGGCGGCCGCGGCGGAGCACCACGAGAATGTCCCCGCGCGCCTTGACGATGTCCCCCTCATCGACCCCGATCACCTGGTTGTTGGTGATGCTGAGCGCGGCGGGCGCGGCCGCGGCGCCCGGAGGCGGCGGAGGCGGAGGCGGCGGGGGAGGGGGCGGCGCCGGAGGCGGCGGGTAAGGCTGGCCGTAGGCCTCCATGTTCTCGCGCCTTTCCTCGGCGACCACCGCGCGCAGGAAATCGCGCAGGGCGCGGTCGCTGGAGAAGGGGGTGAGCGTCGGCGCCTCGGGGCCGCCCTGCGCGATTGCGGGGGCCGGAGACCCTGAAATCATGACGGCGGCGGCCAGCGCCGCAAACCAGAGCCTCGATCTAAAGCGCATCGCCGATCCCCCCGTATCGTTTCGGTTTTATGCGAGCTTAAGCGAGCTTTCCGGGCGGCGCCAGCCGCAAGAAAACCGGCCGTTAACCATCTCCTGCCATGCTGGCTCGATGCAGCCCGATCAACCCGCGCAGTCAAGCCATCACATCGAGGTGCACCGCATCCTGACGGCGCACGCGGCCGCCGACCGCCTGCTGATCGCGCCCGGCGTGGATGGCGAGATCGGTCGCGCGCAGTGCCATTTCGCGAGGCTCGGCGACGACCATGCATTGGGTCTGCTCGCCGAAATCAACATCGCTTTGTTCCGCCTGCGTCACGCGATGCGCGGCGGCGACATGACGGAAGCGGCCGCTCAGCGCGCGACGCTCGACGATCTCGCCCGCGTGTGGCGCCGGCACATGCCCTTGTTCCAGGTCGCCGAGATATTCCCTGCAGAAGGTCGCGCCTGACGCTTCTCCAGACAGCGCTGTTGCGGCTAAGAAAGCGCGATGCGCGAGATTCACAACATCGTGATCCTGACCGGCGCGGGCATTTCCGCCGAGAGCGGGCTGGCGACCTTTCGCGGGCCCGACGGGCTGTGGGAGGGGCACCGGGTCGAGGACGTGGCGACCCCGGAGGCGTTCGCGCGCGATCCCGTGCTGGTCCACCGCTTCTACGACGCGCGGCGCGAAAATCTCGCCCGCGTCGCGCCTAATGCGGCGCACGAGGCGCTGGCGCGGCTCGACGCCTCATGGCCGGGCGAGCTGCTGATCGTCACCCAGAATGTCGACGACCTGCACGAACGGGCGGGAGCGAAAAGGCTGCTCCACATGCACGGCGAGCTCAAGTCCGCCTGGTGCCGCGCCTGCGACGCGCGGATGGCCTGGGAGGGCGGCATGGGCGGTCACGCGCTGTGCCCCGAATGCGGAGTTCCCGGGCAAATGCGGCCCGACATCGTCTGGTTCGGCGAGATGCCCTACGAGATGGAGCGGATCGACCGCGCTCTCATGGACGCGGACCTGTTCGTCTCGATCGGCACCTCCGGCAACGTCTATCCCGCCGCCGGCTTCGTCCAGACCGCGCGCTATGTCGGTGCCCGCACGCTGGAGATGAACCTGGAGCCGAGCCTCGGCTCCTATCTGTTCGACGAGAGCCGGATCGGGAAGGCGGGGGAGCTGGTGCCGGCCTGGGTCGAGGAGGTGCTGGATGATCGAGGGTAGCTGCCATTGCGGCGCGATTCGAATCACCCTGCCGGAGCCGCCAGCAGACCTCGGCAGCTGCAATTGCTCCTTGTGCCGCCGCCTCGGCGGGCTCTGGGGCTATTACCGGCCGGACCAGGTGGGCGTCGCCGATCCCGAGGGGCGGCTCGCCGGCTACGTCCAGGGCGACGAGACCCTGACCACCTGGCATTGCGGGATATGCGGCTGCACCAGCCACTGGTCGCCGCGCGATCCCGCTTACGAGCGGATGGGGGTCAATTTGCGCCTGTTCGATCCGGCCGTGTGGGAATCGCTGCCGCATAGGATGATCGACGGCGCGAGCTGGTAAGGGGTCAGTCCCCAGCTTCGCACTTGGCCGTCATTCCCGCGAAAGCGGGAATCCCGCTTCCTTTCTCACAGGCCGATGAGCTGATCGTACCGGTCAATCCAATCTGGATTGTCCTTCTCGATCAGTTCGATCTTCCAGGCGCGAAGCCATTTCTTGATCGCCTTCTCGCGCGCAATCGCTTCGTCAATTCTCGGATAATGCTCGGCGTGAACGAGGCGGATCGCACCGTATTTCGCGGCGAACTTCGATCCCTTTCCCATCCGGTGCTGGTAGGTCCGTCGCGCCAGATCCGCCGTGACGCCGGTATAGATCGTGCCGCGATAGCGGCTGGCCAGCAGATAGACCCAGCCGCCTCGCATTTTCAGAAGCGGGATTCCCGCTTACGCGGGAATGACGAAAAAGTGAGCATCACGCTCCTCACTCCACCCAGTCCAGCCCGATCTCGCGGTAGAGCCCCCGATCCTCCTCCCATTTCGGGTTCACCTTCACGTGGAGGAACAGGTGGACCTTGCGGCCGAACGCCTCGGTCAGCTCCTTGCGTGCGGCCTCGCCGATCTGCTTGATCCGGGCGCCGCCCTTGCCGAGCACGATCGCCTTTTGCGTGTCCCGCCCGACGAGGATCTGCTGGTGGATGACGATCGAGCCGTCCTTGCGCTCCTCATATTTCTCGGTCTCGACCGCGCTCGCATAAGGGAGCTCCGCGTGGAGCTGGTGGTAGAGCTGCTCGCGGGTGACCTCGGCGGCCATCATCCGATCGGTGGCGTCGGAGACCTGGTCCTCTGGAAAATGCCACGGTCCTTCCGGCACGCGCGCGGCGAGCGCCGCCTTCAGCTCCTCGACCCCGTCGCCGGTCGAAGCCGAGATCATGTAGATCTGCTCGAACCGTGCGCGCCCGTCGAAGTCGGCGATGAGGGTCAGCAAGGCCTCCTTCTTCACCAGGTCGACCTTGTTGAGGATCAGCAGCTTCGGCTCCGGCCGGTCCTTCAGCCGGTCGACCATGTCGGTGACGCCGCGTTTCAGGCCGGTGCTGGCATCGACGACCAAAGCGATCAGGTCCACATCCTGCGCGCTGCCCCACGCGGCGGCGACCATTGCCCGGTCGAGCCGGCGCTTGGGCTCGAAAATTCCGGGCGTGTCGGTGAGCAATATCTGGCTTTCGCCGGCCATGGCGATGCCCATGAGGCGGGTGCGCGTGGTCTGCGCCTTGGGCGAGACGATGGCCACCTTCTGGCCGACCAGCGCGTTGACCAGGGTCGACTTGCCGGCATTGGGCGCGCCGACCACCGCGACCGTACCGAAGCGAGCGCTCATTTCAATTTCTCCAGCAAGGCTTGGGCCGCCTCGGTCTCGGCGTCCTGCTTCGACGCGCCTTCGGCCTCCGCTTCGCCCACTTTGTGGATCGACACGCGGACGACGAAGGTCGGGGCGTGCTGCGGCCCCGACCGGCGGACGACCTCGTAGACCGGGGGCCGGCGATCCTTCGCTGCGGCCCATTCCTGGAGCATCGACTTGGGATGCTGCGGCGCGGCCTCGCGGCGGTCGACGCGGTCGCTCCAGGCGGAGCGGATGAATGCCCTGGCCGTCCCGAACCCGCCATCGAGCCAGAGCGCGCCGATCAGCGATTCGACCATGTCGCCGAGCACATTGTCGCTTTCGAAGGCGCCGTCGTCCCGCGCCTGCTTACCGAGGCGCATGTGGGCCGAAAGCCCGAGGTCGCGGGCGATCTCGGCGCAGGTCGCGCGGGCGACGAGGACGTTGAGGCGCTTGGAAAGCTGGCCCTCCGGCTCGTTCGGGAACGAAGCGTAGAGCCAGTCGGCGATGACCAGGCCAAGCACGCGGTCGCCGAGAAACTCGATCCGCTCGTAATTCTCCTCGCCATGGCTCGAATGGGTGATGGCGCGCTCGAACAAGGCGATGTCGGACGGCTTGTGGCCGGTATGCTTCTCGATCCAGGCGGCAAGCTTCATCAGCCCGTCCCCCCGATCCGGCTCCACCGCGCGGCGGTGAACCAGGTCCAGGGCTTCACCCAGCTCGACGAGCCGTCGGTCGACCAGATGGTGACGAGGACCCGGCCGACGATATGGTCGACGGGCAGCATCCCAACGCCCCGCTGCGGGAGGAAGCGGCTGTCGAGGCTGTCGTCGCGATTATCGCCCATTACGAACACATGGCCCACGGGGACGGTGACCGGGCCGAAATTGTCGCCCTCTCCGTTCACCACCTGGTCCAGCACCTCGTAGCTTCGCCCGCCCGGTAGCGTTTCGCGGAAGCGCGTATAGAGGCAGTCCGTGCCGCCGCCATCGTGCGGAGCGAGCCGCGCGGCGCCGGGCACGATTCCGCGACACTCGCTGTTGGGGCTTACGGCAAGGGCGAAGTCCGCGATCCGCTCGCGCGGCAGCGCCTGACCGTTCAGAACGACGATCCCCTGGCGAAGCTCGATCGTGTCGCCGGGAAGGCCGATCACGCGCTTGACCAGGTCCTCGTCGCGATTGCCGGGGTAGCGGAACACGACGACGTCGCCGCGCTCGGGAACGTCGCCCAGGATTCGGCCGTGGAAGTTCAGGAGTCCGAAGGGGAAGGAATAGCGCGAATAGCCGTAGCTCCACTTGGAGACGAACAGATAGTCGCCGACCAGCAGGCGCGGCAGCATCGAGGAAGAGGGGATGCTGAACGGCGCCACGACGAGGGTTCTGAGCACCAGAGCGCCGAGGAACAGGAGCAACACGAAGCGCGCCAGGCTGGCCCAGCTTTCGGGTTTACGCTCGTGGGTTGCAAAAGGGGCGGCGTCGGTCTCCATCGCGCGCGCTTTCGCTTGGGGGCCGGGCCGGGTCAAGCCGCGCTGGGCTTTCGCCGCGCTCCGCCTTAATAGCACGGCCAATGAACGAGGACCTTTGGAACGCGCTGGCGCAGGCGCCGCGACCGACCCTGGCGGAGCTGTTCGCCGCCGAGCCCGACCGGCTCGATCGCCTGTCGCTCGAGGTCGGCGACACGCTGTTCGACTTTTCCAAGACTCACCTGAGCCAAGCCGCGATCGCCGATTTCGTCCGGCTGGCCGAAACGGCGGGCCTCGCAGCCCGCCGCGACGCGATGTTCGCCGGCGAGGTGGTCAACCCGACCGAAGGGCGCGCCGCCGAGCATAGCGCGGAGCGCGGCCAGGGGGCGCCTGAAAGCGTGGCTCGCGCGAGCGGCATGCACAACCGGATGCGCGCGCTGATCGACGCGATCGAGGCGGAAGCGTTCGGCCCCGTGCGCCACATCCTCCACATCGGCATCGGCGGATCGGCGCTCGGGCCGCACCTGCTGGTCGACGCGCTCGGCCGCGAGGCTGGGCGCTACGAGACGGCGGTCGTCTCCAACGTCGACGGCGCGGCGCTCGACGAGGCGCTGAGTGGCTTCGATCCGGCGACCACACTCGTCGCGATCGCCTCGAAGACCTTCACCACGACGGAAACGATGCTCAACGCGCGCTCGACGCTGCGCTGGCTGGAAGAGGGGGGCGTGGAGGATGCCTACGGCCGTCTCGTCGCGCTCACCGCAAGCCCGGAAAAGGCGATCGAGTTCGGCGTCGACGAGACCCGGATCCTGCCCTTTTCGGAAAGCGTCGGAGGGCGCTATTCGCTGTGGTCGACGATCGGCTTTTCCGCCGCGCTGGCGCTCGGCTGGGATGCGTTCGAGAGCCTGCTGGAGGGCGCAGCGGCGATGGACCGCCATTTCAGGCTGGCGCCGTTCGAGCGGAACGCGCCGGTCCTCGCCGCCTTCGTCGACCGCTATTACGCCGACGTCCGGGGCGCCGAGACCCGCGCGGTCTTCGCCTATGACGAGCGGCTTCGGCTGCTCCCCTCCTATCTCCAGCAGCTGGAGATGGAATCGAACGGCAAGTCGGTCCGCATTGACGGCAAGCCGGCGGGGCGGGCGACCTCGCCGGTGGTGTGGGGCGGGGTCGGGACGGACGCCCAGCACGCCGTTTTCCAGTTGCTTCACCAGGGGACGCACCTCGTGCCCGTCGAATTCGTCGCGGCGATCGAGAATTCGGCCGGCTTCGTCGATGACCATCACCGGGCGCTGCTGGTCAACTGCTTCGCCCAGGGCGCCGCGCTGATGAGCGGCAAGAATGCGGAGGACCCGCACCGCGCCTATCCGGGCGACCGGCCCTCGACCACCATCCTGCTCGATCGGCTCGATCCGGCGAGCCTCGGCGCGCTGATCGCCTTCTACGAACACCGGACCTTCGCCAACGCCGCCTTGCTCGGGATCAACCCGTTCGACCAGTTCGGAGTCGAGCTCGGCAAGGAAATGGCGAAATCGCTGGACGGCGACGGTGAGGTCGCCTTCGACCCGTCCACGCAGGCCCTGCTCGCCCGGGCGTTCGAGGAAGAACTGTGATGGCCGAAGCCTATGATTACGATCTGTTCGTCATCGGCGCCGGCTCCGGCGGGGTGCGCGCGGCGCGCGTGTCGGCGGCGCACGGCGCGCGGGTGGCGATCGCCGAGGAATTTCGGGTCGGCGGCACCTGCGTCATCCGCGGCTGCGTGCCCAAGAAGCTGCTCGTCTACGGCGCCCATTTCGCCGAGGACCTGGAGGACGCCGCCCGCTTCGGCTGGAAGATCAAGGGGCAGAAGTTCGATTGGCCGACGCTTCGCGACAACGTCCTGGCCGAGGTCGAGCGGCTGGAGGGCATCTACGCCGATATCCTCGAGCGCCACGACGTCGAGGTCTTCGCCCAGCGCGCGCGTCTGGTCGGGCCCAACCGGGTTCGGCTCGAGGACGGCAGCGAAGTGGGCGCCGCGACGATCCTGATCGCGACCGGAGCGACTCCGGTGGTTCCCGACGTCCCCGGCGCCGAGCACGGGGTCACCTCCAACGAGATGTTTCATCTGGACGCGATGCCGCGCCGCGCGGTGATCGCCGGCGGCGGCTATATCGCCAACGAGTTCGCCGGAATCCTGCACGAATTCGCCTGCGAGGTGACGATCGTCAACCGCGGCGACCGGATCCTTCGCCATTATGACGAGCAGGTCCGCGACCGCCTGCTCCAGATCTCGCTGACCAAGGGGATCAACTTCAAGTTCAACGCCCCGTTCGAGAAGGTCGTGAAGCGCAAGGACGGCAGCTTGCGCATCCATCTGCAGGGATCGAGCCCGATCGACGCGGACCTGCTGCTGTGGGCGGTCGGCCGGGCGCCCAACACCGCAGGGCTGGGCCTCGCAGAAGCGGGCGTGGAGCTCGGCAAGAACGGCGCGATCCTGGTCGACGAGGACAATCAGTCGTCGGTGCCCAGCATCTACGCGATCGGCGACGTCACCGACCGCGTCCAGCTCACCCCGGTCGCCATCCGCGAGGGTCAGGCCTTCGCCGACACGATGTTCGGCAACAAGCCGACGCGCGTGGACTATGCCAACATCCCCTCCGCCGTGTTCAGCCATCCGCCGATCGCGGCGGTCGGCATGACCGAGGGGCAGGCGCGCGACAAGCTCGGCACCTACAGGACCTACGTCTCCGATTTCCGGCCGATGAAGAATGTCCTGGCCGGCCGCAACGAGCGCTCGCTCTACAAGCTGATCGTGGATGAAGAGACCGATCGGGTCGTAGGCATCCACATGATCGGCCCTGACGCGCCCGAAATCCTCCAGGCGGCGGCGATCGCGGTGAAGGCGGGCCTGACCAAGGCCCAGTTCGACGAGACGGTCGCATTGCATCCGACTATGTCGGAGGAATTGGTGCTGATGCGCTGACGAAGAGAGCCGCCCCGGACCTGCCGGAGCGGCTCTCTTTTAAAGCGGTCCCGATCAGCTGGAGGGTGTGAACTCGACCTCGGTCGTCTCGCACAGGTTGATCCCGCGCTCGTCATTCTCGGTGCCGTCGTCATAGGTGACGCGGATGTCCCAGACGCACTGGTTCTCGTCGCGGTCGAAGCTGACTTCGGCCTGCTCGCCGTCCGCCAGCACCTCGCGGCCGAGGATGTCCGGGCCCCAGCGGCTGGAGCTGGTCGGCGACACGTTGAGCGTGACGATGACGTGGCCGGTGCTGTTGGTGATCGTGAAATCCTGCGCCGCCGCATAGGCCGCAGTGGCGATTGCCGAGGCCAACAGAGCCCCGGCGATAAACAAATTTCTCATTGAATCGTCCCCCTTTTGTGAGGCCCGCAGCATAAGGGCCGAATGGGGAGAAGCAATGACCGTCTCAGCCGCCCGGAAACTGATGCTGGACGAAGATTCTGGCGCCGATCCCGATCAACATCAGGCCCCCTGCGATCTCCGCCCATTTGCCGAGACGGTCCCCGGCGGCGCGGCCGATGAGCACGGCGGCGAAGCTCATGATTGCGGTGGTCGCGCCGATCGCCGCGACCGCGGCCAGGATCGGGGCGCCGATCGTCGGCAGCGTTATGCCGGCCGCTGCCGCGTCGATGCTCGTCGCGATTGCCGCCGCGAACAGCGCCCAGCCTGACAGGAGGGGGCGGCCGTTCTCATGCTCGGCGGTCGCGCCCTCATGGATCATCTTGAGGCCGAGGATCGAGAGCAGGATGAGGGCGATCCAATGATCGACCGCCGCGATCGAGGCGGCGAAGGCGATGCCGAGGCTCCAGCCGACGAGCGGCATCAGGCCCTGCGCCAGGCCGAAGGCCGCACCGGCGCGCAGCGCGGCGCGCGTGCCGCCGCCGGCCGCGCCCTGGCAAAGCGCCACGGCGAAGGCGTCCATCGAGAGCGCCAGAGCGAGGAGGAAGAGGGCCGCCATGGAGCCGGGCCGAAGCCGTTCGAACCGCCCAAGTCAAGGATGGCCGGGCTTGACCGACGCCCTTATAGCCGCCGCATGGCACGGGCGGGCGAGAGCGACATCCTGATCATCGGCGCGGGGCACAATGCGCTCGTCTGCGCCTTTTACCTCGCCGAGCGGGGCTACAGCGTCACCATGGTCGAGGCCCGCTCCGTCGTCGGCGGGGCGGCGGTGACGGAGGAGTTCCATCCGGGCTTTCGCAACTCCACCGCGAGCTACACGGTCAGCCTGCTCAACCCCAAGGTGATCCGCGACATGCGGCTCTACCAGCACGGCCTCAAGGTCGTGCTGCGCAAGATCGACAATTTCCTTCCGACCGAGGGGAGCGACTATCTCCTTTCCGGCCGGGGCGGACTGACGCGGCGGGAGATCGCCCGGCATTCGCCGGCGGATGCCGAGAATTACGACGCTTATTCCACCGCTTTGGGCTCAGTCGTCGGCGTGCTCCGCCAGTGGCTTCTGCGCGCGCCGCCCAACGCGGGGGGCGGCCTCGGCGCCCTGCTTGCCTTGCTCAAGCTCGGCGGCGGCGTCGGTCGGCTCGGGCTCGAGGAGCAGCGCCACCTGGTCGATTTCTTCACCAAGTCGGCAGGCGACATCCTGAAACGCTATTTCAGCCACGAACTGGTCCAGGCCCTGTTCGGCTTCGACGCCGTGGTCGGCCATTATGCCAGCCCCGACGCGCCGGGCTCCGCCTATGTCCTCCTTCACCACGTCTTCGGCGAAGCGGCGGGCGTGGAGGGCGCGTGGGGGCACGCGATCGGCGGCATGGGCGCAATCACCCAGGCGATGGCCAAGGCTGCGCGAGAGGCGGGGGTCGAGATCATCCTCGATAGCCCCGCGGACGAGGTGATCGTCGAGCGCGGCCGGGCTGCGGGCGTGGTGGCGGGCGGCAAAACCTACCGCGCCAAGGCCGTGGTCGCCGGCGTGCACCCTAAGCTGCTCTTCACCCGATTGCTGCCCGAGGGCGCGGTCGCGGCGGAACCGGCGCGGCGCATGGCGCACTGGTCCAGCGAGTCGGCGACCTTCCGGATGAATGTGGCCCTTTCGGAGCTGCCGCGTTTCACTTCGCTGCCCAAGCCTGGCGACCAGCTCACCGCCGGGATCATCGTCGCGCCCTCGCTCGGCTATATGGACCGCGCCTATCTGACTGCGCGGACCGAAGGGTATGCGAAAGAGCCGATCGTCGAGATGCTGATCCCGTCGACGCTCGACGACAGCCTGGCGCCCGACGGCCAGCATGTCGCCAGCCTGTTCTGCCAGCATTTCCCCTACGACGTGCCCGGAGGCTGGGACTCGCGGCGCGAAGAGGCCGCGGACCACATCATCGCCCATGTCGACCGCTACGCGCCGGGCTTCAAGGCCTCGGTGATCGGCCGGCTGGCCTTGTCGCCGCTCGATCTCGAGCGCCGCTTCGGCCTGATCGGCGGCGACATCTTCCACGGCAAGATGGGGCTCGACCAGCTCTTCTCGAACCGGCCGATGCTGGGCCACGCCGATTACCGCATGCCGCTCCCCGGCCTCTACCTCTGCGGCGCCGGCGCGCATCCCGGCGGCGGAGTCACCGGAGCGCCCGGGCACAATGCAGCCCGCGCGGTGATCGCCGACCGCAGGAAGCTGAAGCTTTAGAGCGTGATCGCCTTTGACTGCCTCGCTCCCGCTCATCCTGAGGAGCCCCTTCGACTGCCTGCCAAGGCGGGCGCTCACGGTAAACTACGAGCTTGTCGAAACGGCTCTCGAAGGACGGTCCTTCGAGACGGGCCCTCGACAAGCTCGGTCTCCTCAGGATGAGCGGGTCAGCATAAAGCTGATCAAACTCTAGTCGGACGCCTTGTACGTCTCGTGGCAGGCCGAGCAGGTCTGCCGCACCGCGGCCCATTGAGTCAGGAACGCGGCGCGGTCTCCGGACTGGGCGGCCTGGGCGAGCGCCTGGGCCGCGGTGGCGTAGGCCGCCGCGCGGGCCTCGAAGCCGGCCCGGTCGCTCCACACCGCCGGAAGGGCATGGCTGCCCGGAAGATTGGTCCCGGCGGGGAAAAGGGTCGGAAGGGTCCGCGCCCAGCGCGCCAGCGAGCGGGCCGGAAAGGCGAGGGTTCGAACGTCGGCGCCCGAATCCGCCGCGGCCTTCATCGCCGCGAAGCTCCCGCCGGACAGGACGTAGGAGGATTGGCGGGCAGCGACGATCTGCTCGGGCGTCAGGCCGGGGGCGGCGGGCTGCGGCTGGGCGAGAAGCGCGGTCAGCGGGATGGCGGCCAGCGCGGCGCCAATGAGCAGAAGCTGTTTCATCTTGCCTCCTCGATCGGTCGTCCGAGCCTAGACCGAACGCGGCAGCCCAACAATGGGAACCTAATCCATGTCAGAAACGCTTTCGAGACGGGGCGGAACACAGGGGTTCTGCGATGCCTCGTGCGGCGGTCTGGTGCCTGATCCTGCTTTCGCTTCCGGTTGCGGCCCGGGGGCAGGATCGAGCGACCGGGCCCGCGGCGCAGCGCGCTTCAGGTACGAGCGATTTTCGAATCGGACAGGCCGTTCTGCGTGAAGCGGGCCCGGCGCTGCCGAGAGGGCTGATCGGGACGGTCGACCTGGCCGAACGGCTCCGGCTGGGAGTCGGACGGTTCAGCGTGCCCGAGCTCGCCCGGCCGCGAAATCACACCGAGCCGGAACGCCGTCCGGCCGACGTCAGGCGGCGCGACCAGGGCATCGCGGCGGTGGGGATCAGCTACAGCTTCTGATCAGATGATCGGGTGGCGTTCCCAGTCAGCCTTGCCGGCGCGCCCGGTCATCCGGCGGTGGAGCTTGTCCATCGTTCGGCTGCCGGTCTTGACGAACAGGAATGGAAAGACCGCGTGGACCAGCACCGCGGTCCCGCCCGCGAGCATCCTGAGTCCGAAGGCGGATGCGTTGACGAAATGGTGGCCGTAGCTTTCGCCGACCTCGCGCGGATGCCTGGTAAAGGGATTGTCGGCCATGGCGCGCCCTTACGCTTTCCGGAGCGCAAAAAATACCCGCGCCGGGGCGTCCGGCGCGGGTCCCGCGCCAGGGGCTCGGCTCAGCGGCGGCGCGCGCAACTGGCCGGATCGGAGTTCGCTCCGCTGTCGCTGTCGCTGCGGCCGTTCCCGCGCCCGTTGCCGGCCTGATCGGCGTTGGGACCCTGATCGGCGTCGGTGCAACGAGCGATGTGATTGTTGCCGCGCCCCCGGCCCGGCGGATCGGAATTGGGTCCCTGGTCCCGGTCGGTGACTTGCGCCTGCGCGGTGCCCGTCATGGCAACCATCGCGCCGCCCGCAACGACCGCGCCGCCGGCGACGCGCGTCAGGAACGAACGGCGGCTTATCCCTCTTCCAGGCTTCATCTCACGCAACTCCTTTTGCCCGCGGCTTCGCATGGCCTACGTCATTTGCGCCGCTCCCACAACTTGTCGAATCGTCCGCTCTGCCGCAAGGAGCGCGCAAAGCGAAAGGGACGGACATGAAGCTGGACAGCAACATCGCCGCGGTGGTCACCGGCGGCGCTTCGGGCCTCGGCGAGGCGACGGCGCGGGCGCTCGCCGCCAGGGGCGTCAAGGTCGCCGTGTTCGACCGCGACGCCGAGCGCGGCGAGAAGGTGGCGGGCGAGATCGGCGGAATCTTCGCCCTCGTCGACGTGACTTCCGACGAGGCGGTCGACGCCGGCTTCGCCAAAGCGCGCGAGGCGCACGGCCAGGAGCGGATCTGCGTCAACTGCGCGGGGGTCGCCAACGCCGTGAAGACCGTCGGCCGCGACAAGGAGACGGGCGCGGTCAAGCGCTACCCGGTCCACCAGTTCGAGCTCGCCATCCAGATCAACCTGATCGGCACCTTCCGTGTGCTCGCCGCCTCGGCCGCCGGAATGGCCACCCTCGATCCGCTCGAGGACGGCGAGAAGGGGTGCATCGTCAACACCGCCTCGGTCGCCGCGCAGGACGGGCAGATCGGCCAGGCGGCCTATTCGGCGTCCAAGGCCGGGGTGCTCGGCATGGCGCTGCCCATCGCCCGCGACCTGATGGGCGAAGGGATCAGGGTCAACACCATCCTCCCCGGCGTGTTCGAAACGCCGATGGTCGCGATGATGCCGCAGAACGTGAAGGACGCGCTCGCGGCGCAAGTGCCCTTTCCGAAGCGGCTCGGCCAGGCGGCGGAATATGCGCGGCTCGCCATCTTCATGGCCGAGAACACCTATCTCAACGGCGAATATGTGAGGCTGGACGGCGCGATCCGGATGGCGCCGCGCTGATCGCCGATCAGCCGAATTCGCGCTGGAAGGCGATCGCGGCGCCGAGCAGGCCGGGCTCCGCATAGGTCACCAGCCGGGCGGGCGTGCGCATCATCCGTTCTCTGTAGCGGCCCTTGGCGGTGAAGCGGGCGGCGAAGTCGGGTCCGCGGAGCAGGTGCGCGATGCGGCCCGCGAGGCTGCCGGTGATCGCGACGCCCATCGCACCGTGGGCCAGCGCGATATCGCCGGCCGCGGCACCGAAGCTGCGGACCAGAAGGGCGAGAGCACGGACCGCGAGCGAATCGCGACCTTCGATCGCCGCCTCCCACAATGCGCCGGCATTGGTCGCGTCCCATTCTCCCTCGCCGCCGAGCGCGCGGTAGATATCGATCAGCCCGGGGCCCGAGACGACCCGCTCGACCGACGCGCGGCCATAGCGTTCGGCGACGGACCGGGCGACCGTCTCCTCGTCCGCGTCGAGAGGGCAAAAGCCGACATGTGCCGCCTCGGTCTCGATCACCTCGATGCCGCGGCGGCGGTCGAGGATGGCGACGCCGAGCCCGGTGCCGGGCCCGATGACGCTGACCACGCCCTCCGCAGGCAGATCGCCGGGGCCGCAGAGCGGAACCAATTCCTCGGGCGGCATGATGGAAACCGCGTGAGCCACGGCGCCAAAGTCGTTCAGCAGCGTCATCCTGTCGACGCCGAGCTCGGCGGCCAGGCCGTGCCGGTCGATCCGCCAGTCCGAGTTCATGAAGGTCAGCGTGTCGCCCTCGATCGGCGCGGCGACGGCGATCGCGGCGGCGCGGGGAAGGGGGCCGCACTCTCGCGCAAACTGGGCCCAGGCCGCGCCGATTCCCTTATATTCGCGAGTCCGGTACTTGCGCATGGCGCCGAGCTTGGGCCGCGCGGCCCCGGCGATCTCGGCCAGGGCGAAGCGGGCATGGGTGCCCCCGATGTCGGCCGCGACGATCTGCATTGCGCTCTCCTAGGCGGGGCGGCCGCTTGCCAGCAAGCTCCGGCGGTCCGGCCCCTCGCAATACAGACGAAGGATTGTCCTCTGCTCCAAAATTTGACCTGCACCTTAAAAGGTGCATAGTGGGTCAGGCATGGTTGCGGCTGCCCGCAAGATCGAATTGGTCTTCTACCGGTCGGCGACCGGCAATGAGCCGGTACGGGATTGGCTCGCTGGACTCGCCGAGGGCAATCGGCGCGCCATCGGCATGGATTTGCAGCGGGTTCAATATCGATGGCCCGTTGGCATGCCGCTGGTCCGGCCGATGGGAAAAGGTCTGTTTGAGGTTCGTACCGGCCTACCGGACAAGAAGATCGCGCGGGTTTTGATCTGCTTCCACGGCGGCGAGCTCTACGCGCTGCACGGGTTCGTGAAGAAGTCGCAGAAAACGCCGCTCGCAGACCTGAAGCTCGCTGGCGACCGCAAGAAAGAGGTGGAGAATGGCTGACAACAGACACCGGGGTTCGACGCTCGACAGCTTTCTCGATGAGGAAGGCGTGCTCGCCGAGGTGCAGGCGAAAGCGATTAAGGAAGTGATCGCGTGGCAGCTCGCCGAAGCGATGCGCCAGCGCGGGCTCAGCAAGAGCGGGCTCGCGCGGCTGATGCACACCAGCCGGACGCAGGTCGATCGGGTGCTCGACCCGGAAAACGGAAATGTGACGATCGAAACCTTGCAAAGGGCGGCGATGGTCGTCGGTAGGCGGGTGGAGCTCCAGCTGGTCTAGGCAAGAATGGAGGGGGATTCGACATTTATGTCGGTCAGCCGCCCTGCCGCCCCGCGATCAAATCGTCGACCAGGCTCGGGTCGGCGAGCGTGCTCGTGTCGCCGAGCGCGCCATAGTCGTTCTCGGCGATCTTCCTCAGGATGCGGCGCATGATCTTGCCTGAGCGGGTCTTGGGCAAAGCCGGGGTGAAATGGATCAAATCGGGGTTGGCGATCGCGCTGATCTCGCTGCGGACCTGGTTGCGAAGCTCGGTTTCGAGCGCCGCCGAGCCCTCCACGCCGGCATTGAGCGTCACATAGGCGTAGATGCCGGTGCCCTTGATGTCGTGCGGATAGCCGACCACCGCCGCTTCGGCGACGAGCGGGTGGGAAACCAAGGCGCTCTCGATCTCGGCGGTGCCGAGGCGGTGGCCCGACACGTTGAGCACGTCGTCGACCCGCCCCGTGATCCAGTAATAGCCGTCCTCGTCGCGGCGGCAGCCGTCGCCGGTGAAATATCTGCCTTCGTAGGCGCTGAAATAGGTCTGCACGAAACGCTCGTGGTCGCCGTAGACCGTGCGCATCTGGCCGGGCCAGGAACGGGTGATGCAGAGGTTGCCCGATCCGGCGCCCTCGATCGTCCGGCCTTCGGCGTCGATCAGTTCCGGCTCTACTCCGAAGAACGGCTTGCCGGCCGATCCCGGCTTCATGTCGTGAGCGCCGGGCAGGGTGGTGATCATCACCCCGCCAGTCTCGGTCTGCCACCAGGTGTCGATGATCGGCACGCGCTCCTCGCCGACGACCCGCCAATACCACAGCCACGCCTCGGGGTTGATCGGTTCGCCGACCGTGCCGAGCAGGCGGATCGAGGAAAGGTCATGCTTCTTCACCGGGCCCTCGCCCTCGCGCATCAGCGCGCGGATCGCGGTCGGCGCGGTGTAGAAGATGTCGACCTCGTGCCGCTCGACCACGTCCCAGAAACGACTGAAGTCCGGGTAGTTGGGCACACCCTCGAACATGAAGGTCGTCGCCCCGTTGGCGAGCGGGCCGTAGACGACGTAGCTGTGGCCGGTCACCCAGCCCACGTCGGCGGTGCACCAAAAGAGCTCGCCCGGCTTGTAATCGAAGACATAGTGAAAGGTCGTCGCGGTCCACACCGCATAGCCGCCGGTCGTGTGCAGCACGCCCTTGGGCTTCCCGGTCGATCCCGAGGTGTAGAGGATGAACAGCGGATCCTCCGCGCCCATCGGCTCGCAGCGGCATTCGTCCGGGACCGTCGCGCCGATCTCATCGTACCAATGGTCGCGGCCCTCGCGCATCGCGATCCCGTTGCCGAGGTGGCGGACGACGATCACGCCTGCGACGTCGATCCCGCCGCGATCCAGCGCTGCATCGACATTGTCCTTGAGCGGGACCAGCTTGCCGCCGCGCTTGCCGCCGTCGGCGGTGATGACGAAACGGCTCGCGCAATCCTCGATCCGGCCGTGCAGGGCCTCGGGCGAGAAGCCGCCGAAGACGACGCTGTGGACCGCGCCGATCCGCGCGCAGGCGAGCATCGCCACCGCCGCCTCGGGGATCATCGGCATGTAGAGGGTCACCCGGTCGCCCTTGCCCGCGCCGAGCGCCTTCAGGCTGTTCGCCATCCTCACCGCCTCGGCGTGAAGCTCGCCATAGGTAAGCGTGCGGGTGACGCCGGGCTCGTCGCCCTCCCAGACGATCGCCCGCTCGGCCGAGCGCGCTTCGAGATGCCGGTCGACGCAATTGTGGCAGAGGTTGAGGATTCCGTCCTCGAACCATTTGATGTCGACGGGATCGAACGACCAGTTGGCGATCGTCCGCGGCGGCTCGATCCAGTCGATGCGCCGCGCCTGATCGGCCCAGAAGCCGTCGGGATCGCTCAGCGAGCGGGCGTAGAGCGCCTCATATTGCTCGGCGGTGCAGTGCGTGTCGGCGGTCGCGGCGGCGGGGGGAGGGATGCGTTCGGCCATGATCGTTTCCTAGCGCCTCCCCCAATCCGACGCCACTTCCGGCTCAATGCCTGTCCCCCGGCCTGACGACGGCCGATCCCTCCTAAATGGATCAAGCAAAAGGAGTCATTTTCTTGATTATCGAGTAATGGAGGCATTACCCCATAGGATTGTTGGAGCGAGTCGCTAGTCGAGTGACCGATAAATTTGAGAGGATGCGATCATGGCTCTCGGAGAAAATTCCGCTTTTTTGAGCTCCATCGCGATCAGCCCGATCGACTATCGTAGGTTCAAGCTGAAAGACCTGCTTTATACGGCGGTAAGCCTCCCGTTTAATATGCAGCACCAGACTCAATCGAACTGGTGTTGGGCCGCCACCTCCACGAGCACGTCCCTCTTCTATCGGCCGGCTAGTACGTGGACGCAGTGCCGAGTCGCGAACAGCGCACTCGCACTCACGACGTGTTGCGGCAGTCCGGTGCCGGGCGCGTGCAACGTGGCGTGGTATCTGGACCGCGCTCTTCAGGTCACCCAGAATTTCGTGTCGGTATCGGGCCCGGCAAGCTTCGCCGCGGTGCAGGCCGAGATCAATGCCGGCCGCGTGCTCGGCGCGCGGGTCGGTTGGGCAGGCGGTGGCGGGCATTTCATGGTGATCTATGGTTGCAGCACCGTCGGCGGCGTGCAGTATTTCAACATCGACGATCCGATCTATGGCAAGAGCAATCCGAGTGTCGCCACCTTTTCCAGCAGCTATCAGGGCTCCGGCACCTGGACCCACACCTATTTCACGAAGGCGGGCCCTCCGATGGTGAACATCAGGATTCGCGAGTTGGCGCCGGAGTTGCTGAAGCGCATCTGGGAAGTCCGGCCGCTGCTTGTGCCTCATGGCGGCGACGAGGCGGGTGGTGCGGCGGCAGGGACGGCATCGGTCTCACTCGGCCTCGCCCATCCTGTCCAGATACTGGGCCTCAGCGATCTCGCCCGCGCGGCAGGCGGTGCCGCGGCCGAAGTCAGTTACGCAGCGATGGCCCCCGAGCCGTCCGCGATCCGAGTGATCGAGACACGGGACGGCGAGTTCGGCGGCTTCTACGACGTGTCGGCAGGCGGCGGAACGCCGGAGGTGCTGCAGATGGCCTCGGCCGACAACGATTATGGCCGCTTGTTCGAACGCGGGCTCGCAGCGCTGTCGAAGCAGGTGGACGACGACGACTCGGAAACCGATTTGCGGCTGCTTCGCATTCCGGCTCTCTACACCGAGGCAGTGGTCGTCGGCGAAGGCGAGAGCGCGGTCGCCGTGCCGATCCGCTCCCCGCAGGAAGGCGTGCCTTTGTTCGAGCCCATGCCTCTCGCCGAGCTGCTGGCCCGGCTCGAGAAGCCAGCGCGAGAGATTCTCGACGACGACGACGAGCTCAAGGGCGCCTGAATCGCTATTCGGTGCGTGGGGGGCGAGGACCCGCCGGCGCTACTGCCCGAGGATGCGCCCCAGCGGGTTGCGGCGGCGCCGCGGCTGTTCGCGCTGCGGCTCGTCCCAGCTTTCTCCGCGCATCATCGCCTCGATGTCCTGGCCGAGCATTCCCAAATAGGCCGAGCGCGTGCGCAGCTTCACCGTCCAGTCGGGCGCCCAGCCGCGCGGGGGCCGTGCCGGTCGTTCGGGCGAGCTGAAATTCGCCTCCGGCCCGAAGGCCGTCATCATCAGCGAGGCCGCCTGGACCCGGCCGGCCACCTCGGCGGGGACGGTGCACTGGATCGCCGTGGGGGCCAGCAGGACCCGCTGGGCGAGCAGGCGGGTGATCTCCTCAGGCGCGAGATAATCCATCGCGGCCATCATCCCGATCTGGACCTCGCTCGACGTCCACATGATCATCGTGTTGTCCCCGGCCGAGCCCATCGCCATCACGAAATAGGCCCGGGCATTGGTCACCGGGCTCCAGGCGAGCGGGACGGCACCCGAGGGACCTCGCGTGTTCGAGGTAAGGCGGATCGGGGGCAGGAAGTCCTGGCCCGGAGCGAGGGTGAAGTCGATCTCCGGGCTGTAATTGCCGGCGACCCGGTGGGCGCCGACCAGCGAGCCGTTCGCGGGAATGGTCGCGTTGGAGCGCGGGTTGGGCCATTCTCCGAAGGTCGCCCAGGTCGCCTGGCTCGGCGGAATCATCGGCCTGAGCCCGGGGCCGCTCACCCCCGGCGGCACCTGGCCCGAGCGCAACCGGGCGAAATCGATCTCGATCGGCTGGCCGGGACGGGCATGGTCGCCGCAGCCCCAATAGATGAGGATCCGTCCATTCATGCCGCCGTCGCCGTAATTGGGCATCGGGCCGGTCGGCGCCACGGGCTGGCTGCGCACCGGCGAGACGAGCGGAAGCGAGGCGCCGGCATTGAGCGCGGGCGGGATGAAGTGGTCGGCCCTGGGAGGTCCGGCGGGGCGCCGGGGGCTGCCGAGCTCGAGCTTGAGATTGTGGACGTAGCCGGGGTTGTTCGCTCCGCCCGGGCCGCGCCCGGCAAGCATCGCGCCGAGCATCGAGCCGCGGCTCGGCGGCTGGCCTGCGCCTGCTCCGGCCATGGCGGCCATGCCGCTGGTCGTTTCGGCCGACATCCAGTATGTGGCGGTCCCGCCGCCGCCGCGTCCCGGCTGGGCCAGGGCTGTGGCCGTTGCGACTGTGCCGGCGATGAAGGCGATGCCGGTGAGAAGCCTTGATTTCGTCATTCAAACCCCCATGTGAAGCCCGCAGAATAACATGCTCCAGCGATGTGAAAAGCTTGGATTTTCTGTCTCGTAATGGGCGCGCTCCGCCGACTCGGTGTTGACCGCGCCCCGGTCTGGGGGAATCTCCCCGTTGCATATCAGGTGTATTATCTATATAATGCACCTTTGAACCGTGAAGATGGAGTGTTGATGACGGCTCTGGCCCTCGAACGGACCGACTTGCGCCTGGCGGATGCCTTCCGGGCGCATTGGCGCGCCTGGGCCTTGCTCGGCGCGATGGCCGTGTTGTGGCTGGCCGCGGTGGCCGGGATCACCGCCGAGAGCGCCAATCCACGCCCGCAGCTCGAAAAGGCCGAGGCGACCTCGCCCGAAATCGCCCAAATCCAGGCGGTGGCCGTGCAGACCAGCGCGACCGCCCTGCGCCAGGTCAATCCGCTGACCGCGCTGGCGATGAACGCCGCCATTCCGGTGTCGCAGCAGGCCAATCCCGCGGCGCGGCCCTTCCATCTGAGCGGAACCGCCGCCGACCGCGCCCGCTCGCTCGATTGCCTGACGGCCGCGATCTATTACGAAGCCGCGCGCGAGCCGCTCGACGGCCAGCGTGCGGTCGCCCAGGTCGTGCTCAACCGAGTCCGCCACCCCGCTTACCCGGCGTCGGTCTGCGGCGTGGTGTTCGAGGGCGCCCGGCGCAATACCGGATGCCAGTTCAGCTTCACCTGCGACGGCTCGCTCAGGAGCGGGCCGATGGCCGGCTATTGGGACCGGGCCAAGGCGGTCGCCGCCGCCGCGCTCAACGGCTACGTCTACGCTCCGGTGGGCTGGGCGACGCATTACCACGCCAATTACGTCATGCCCTATTGGGCGCCGACCCTGGTCAAGTCCGCCAATGTCGGGCTGCACATCTTCTATCGCTGGCGCGGCGGCTGGGGGCGGCCGGGCGCCTTCCTCAACCGCTATTCGGGCGCCGAGCCGGCGATCGCCTGGCGCGGCGGCTTCGGACAGCCCTCGCGCGCCGAGCAGCTGGCCCAGAGCGCGCGCGACGCGCTGGCCGCGCAGGCGGCGCTTCAGGGCAATTCGGCGGCCGGGACCAGCGCGAGCGTCGACAGCTTCCAGCGCGCGGTGCTTCGCCGCTACGAGCCGTTGCAGCGCGAAAGCGCCAACGCGATGATCGCCGACCGCGCCCGCGCCGACAGCACGCTGACGGCCAGCCAGCGCTGGGCACTGACCGGCACCGACACCGGCCCCGCCGCTCAGGCCTCGCTGGGCCGCCGCAGGGAGGGCGCCGAGCAGCCGCGCGAGCTTCAGGGCGTGCGCTACCGTTGGGATCCGTCGGCGCCGGCGGCGGCACCGCAGCCGGCCGCTCGGAGCGATGGCCAGACTTCGTCGGCGACGAGCGGAAGCGGCGGCCAAACGGCCGCGGGCACCACCGCCGCGAGCCGCTAGGCGGCGGTCAGCAGCCTGCGCTCTCCGGCGAGGTTCATCAGCGCCTTCTGCAGCTTCTCGAACGCGCGCACCTCGATCTGGCGGATGCGCTCGCGGCTGACGTCGTAGACCTGGCTCAACTCCTCGAGCGTCTTGGGCTCGTCGGTGAGGCGCCGCTCCGTCAGGATGTGCCGTTCGCGATCGTTGAGGCTGTCCATCGCCTCGACCAGCAGATCGTGGCGGATCCGGGTCTCCTCGGCGTCGGCGACGCGCTCGTCCTGGAGCGGCTCGTTGTCGACCAGGAAATCCTGCCAGCTGCCTTCCGAATCGTCGCGCAGGGGCACGTTGAGCGACGTGTCGCCGCCCATCGCCATGCGCCGGTTCATCGACACCACGTCCTCCTCGGAAACGCCGAGATCGGTGGCGATCTTCTTCACGTCCTCGGGCTTCAGGTCGCCGTCCTCGAACGCCTCGATCCGGTTCTTCATCCGCCTCAGGTTGAAGAACAACTTCTTCTGCGCCGCCGTCGTCCCCATCTTCACGAGCGACCAGCTGCGCAGGATATATTCCTGGATCGAAGCGCGGATCCACCACATCGCGTAGGTGGCGAGGCGGAAGCCCCTTTCGGGCTCGAACTTCTTTACGCCCTGCATCAGGCCGATATTCCCCTCGGAGATCAGCTCCGACGTGGGCAGGCCGTAGCCGCGATAGCCCATGGCGATCTTGGCCACGAGGCGCAGGTGCGAGTTGACCAGCCGGGCCGCCGCATCGGTGTCCTGATGCTCGGTCCAGCGCTTGGCCAGCATATATTCCTCTTCCGGCGTCAGGATCGGGAATTTCTTGATCTCGGCCAGATAGCGGTTGAGCCCGACCTCGCCGCTACTTGCGGGTATCGTCGCCGGGACGTTTCTGCCTGCCATAAACTCACATTCTCCCTGGGCGCTTCTATGGGCCGAGACCCTTATCCTGGCACTCGGTATCTATACGGTAAGCGCCCCGTACAGTTCCTGAATATCCGATGGGAGCGCGGATTTGAAGGATAAGCGTTCCCGGGTCACCGGATGGATGAAGCCAAGCTCCGCTGCGTGAAGCGCCTGGCGGTGAAAGTTCAGCCTTTTCAATATCTCGCGGTGCGCGCCTCGCGGCCGGCCATAGGCCGGATCGCCGAGCAGGGGATGGCCGATCGAGGCCATGTGGACCCGAACCTGGTGGGTCCGGCCCGTTTCGAGCCGGCATTCGACGAGCGCGGCGTCGGCGAGCGGCTCGACCAGGCGATAATGGGTCACCGCCCGTCTGCCCTGGCCTTTTTCGCAGACCGCGATCTTCTTGCGGTTGACCGGCGAGCGGGCGAGCGGGGCGTCGATCGTGCCCTTTGGCGGGATCGGCACGCCGCCGGTGATCGCCAGATAGACCCGATCGATGCGGTGCTTTGCGAATTGGGCGGCGAGGCCCTCGTGCGCCACGTCGGTCTTGGCGACCGCCAGCAGCCCCGACGTGTCCTTGTCGATCCGGTGGACGATCCCAGGCCGCGCCACCCCGCCGATGCCGGAGAGGCGCCCGGCGCAGTGGTGGAGCAGGGCGTTCACCAAAGTCCCGTCGAAATTGCCCGCCGCGGGATGGACGACCATGCCGGCCGGCTTGTCGACGATCAGCAGATGATCGTCCTCGAACACGATCTCGAGCGCGATGTCCTGCGCTTCGTTGTGGGCCGGCGTCGGGTCCGGAACCGAGACCTCGTAGAGGCCGGCCAGAGCCTTGGCCGCCGGATCGCGCACCGGTCCTTTTGGCCCGGTCACGTTTCCGGCGGAGATCAGCGCCTTCAGCCGCTCGCGCGACAGCGTCGGCACGACCGCCGCCAGCGCCCGGTCGAGCCGCCATCCGGCGCTGTCCTCGGCGATCGTGGCGATGATGGTGGAATGGCCCCCCGGCATTGGAGAGGCGAGATGGGCATCCGGCACGTAATTTCAAGGTCCCCGCCCTTGCGTTTCGTGCGGCGATCCTCTCTAGATCGCGCGGCCGGAAGGGGGATTTTCCGATGTTTTTTGCGCGTTTTCTTGCGCTTGGCCTGGCGCAATCGGCTTCGGCGCCGCTCGCGGTTCCCGCGAACCAGTGGATCGTCGATTACAGCCGAACGGCCTGCACGCTCGCGCGGCGCGTGGGCGGTGAAGGTTCACCGATCGTCGCGTTCAACGCGCCCTATGGTTCGGAACCCGGCGAACTCGTCGTGCTTGAAGCCGGAAATGATCTGCAAGACCGCTTGACCGGCGAAGTACAGGTCAGGGCCGGCGATACGCCTGTCATCACCGCGCGGGCGTGGCGCGACCAGCGCAACGGCCGAACGATTTCGCACATGGCGTCGATGCCCGAAGATTTTCTCGATCGCATCGCCGGCGCCCGTCAGTTGACCGTCAGCAAGGATGGCCAAGGCGTGGTCACCCTATCCCTGCCAAATCCACGGGAGGCGGTCGAGGCGCTGCTCCACTGCAATGACGACCTGCTGCAATCCTGGGGCATCGACGTCGCCGCGCGCCGCGCGCTCAGCCGCAAGGCACGGATGCGGAATTACGATTGGGCTTTCAATCTCATGCCGAGGGCCAGCACCTACGTCATCCTGGCGGCAGACATATCCGAAGCGGGGAGGGCCACGGGATGCAGGATTCTGGTGTCCACCCGCAACCCACGTTTCGACAGCACGATCTGCGATCAGGTCCAAAGAGTGGCCCGGTTCGAGCCCGCATTGAACGCCCAGGCCCAGCCAGTCGCGGCTCAGTATGTGACGCCGGTCCGATGGAGCGTGGAAAGCGATGACTAGCGCCGCCCTTGCATCCCCGATTCGCCGGGGCCAATAGAGGTCATGATTCTCAGGGGCCTAGCCGCATGAAATCCCACGAATTCGCTTCGCTGCTTTGCTCGCGCCTGTGCCACGACCTGCTTTCTCCCGTCGGCGCGCTCAATAACGGGATCGAGCTGCTCGCCGACGAGCACGACCCGGAGATGCGCGCGCGCTGCCTGGAGTTGCTCGGCGAGAGCGCTCGCGCTTCGGCCAACAAGCTCAAATTCTTCCGCTTGGCCTTCGGCGCCGCCGGCGGCTTCGCCGATGTGGTCGACACGCGCGAGGCGCGCTCGGCGATCGAGGGCCTGTTCGGCGGGGACGGACGGATCGAGCTCGGCTGGATGGTCGACGAGCCGACGATGAGCAAGGCGGCGCTGAAGGTGTTGCTCAATCTCGTGCTGATCGCCGGCGACGCGCTCGTTCGCGGCGGAACGCTCGACGTCGGCGCCGAAAGGCATGGCGACGGGCTCGACATCGTCGTCCGGGCGGCCGGCAGCCGGATCGTGCTCGATCCCGAGCTTCGCCGCGTGCTGGTCGGCGAGACGGGCGAGGACGAGGTGGCGCCGCGCGCCGCCGCCGCCTGGCTCGCCCACAGCCTCGTCCAGGAGGGTGGCGGCAAGATCCAGGTCGCCGATGGCGAGGAAGGCATATTGATCGTCGGCGCGAGCCTTCCGGCCTGATCCTAAGGCCGTGTGGAGCCGTGAGCGGGTAAACGGCTTCTTTACCAGAGCCTCGGCATAAGCCGGGGAGCATGAACGACCTGATCAACGACTTCATCGCCGAAACGCGCGACATGGCCCAGGCCTTGTCGGGCGCCATCGTCGCGTGGGAGGCCGCGCCCCAAGACCGGGACCGGCTCGACGAGATTTTCCGCTTCGTCCACACCGTCAAGGGCAATTGCGGCTTCTTCGACCTCGCCCGGCTCGAGGCGCTGAGCCACGCGGCCGAGGGCGCTTTGGCGGAGGTTCGCGCCGGCAAGCGAGTCGCCGACACCAGGCTGGTCAACGCCGTGCTCGCGATCATCGACCGGATCGGAGAGCTGGTGCTTGCGCTCGAAACCGGGGAATCGCTGGCGAGCGAGGACGACGAGCCGTTGATCGCCGCGCTTTCCGAGCAGGCCCCGGCAACGATCGTCGCCGAGGTGATGCCGTCCCCCGAGATGGAGGGCAAGAAAGCGCTCCGCTCGATCCGCCTGTCGGTCGACCTGCTCGACCGGATGATGAGCGGCGTTTCCGACGCGGTGCTGGCGCGCAACGAGCTTGCCCGGCGCCTGCGCGACGCGCCGCGCGACGTCGCCGTCGAGGCGGCGTTCGAGCGAGTCTCGGCCTGCATCGCCGAAATCCGCGACGGAATCACCCGCACACGGATGCAGCGCATCGACGCGCTCTTCTCCGGCCTGCCGCGCCTGGTCCGCGATCTCTCGGCCGAGCTCGGCAAGCAGGTCCGGCTCGAGGCGGACGGCGGCGACGTCGAGCTCGACCGCGAAATGCTGGAGATGATCCGCGATCCGCTGACGCACATGGTGCGCAATGCGATCGATCACGGCATCGAGAATGCGCAGGAGCGTTCGGCCGCGGGCAAGAGCGGCTTCGGCACGCTCAAGGTCTCGGCCCGCCAGGCCGGCAACCAGATTTTGATCGAGATCGCGGACGACGGTCGCGGAATCGACGGCGAGGCGCTCGTCCGCAAGGCGCGCGGCGCCGGCCTGATCACCGCCGAGCAGGCCGAGAAGCTCACTCCGGCGCAGAAGATCGCGCTCGTCTTCCTGCCCAGCCTGTCGACGGCACAGGAGGTCACCGCCATTTCCGGCCGCGGTGTCGGCATGGACGTGGTGCGCGCCAATATCGAGCGGATCGGCGGCGTGGTGGACATCGACAGCCGGCTCAACCAGGGCGTTCGCCTGATCATCCGCGTCCCGCTGACGCTCACCATCATCCCCGCCCTCACGGTTAGCGCTGGCCGCCAGGTCTTCGCCGTGCCGCGCTCGGCGATCGACGAAATCCTGAGGACCGGACCGGTCACGATCGAGCGGGTCGGCGACGCCGAGGTCGCGACCGTCCGCGGCCGGAGGGTGCCCCTGATCGGCCTCGCCGCCCTGCTAGGCATCGAGAGCGACGCGCCGCGCGACCAGGGCCGTCTCGTCCTGCTCAAGCCGGCCGGCGGCGAAGTCTATGCGCTCGCCGTGGATGCCGTGCACGATCACGAGGAGCTCGTGGTCAAGCCCGCCGCCCCGGCGGTGATGGTCGCGGGCCTCTATGCCGGAACGACGCTTGCCGACGACGGAAGCCCGATCTTGCTGCTCGACCCCTCGGGCGTCGCCAAGCGCGCCGGAGTCGACTTCACCGAGAGCGAGATCAACCGCGCCTTGCTCGCCGCGACCGCCGAGGCCGAGACGGTCCGCGAGACGAGCCTGCTCCTGTTCCGGACGCTCGAAGGCGCCCGGCGTGCCGTTCCCGTGTCGCTGGTCGAGCGGATCGAGGACGTGCCCTGCGCCGCCGTTGCCCACAGCGCCGGGCGGCTGCGAGTCTCGATCGGCGATCGGATCCTGCCGCTGGCGGGCTGCGACGGTGTCCCTTCCGAGGGCAAGCTTCGAATCCTGCGCCTGACCGACGGAGTGAGCGAGATCGCCTACGGCTTCGCCGAGGTGATCGACATTCGCGCGCTGCGCCTGGAATCCCAGCCCGCGCCGGCGCCCGGCGAGGTTGGCGGCGTGGCGCTGATCGACGGCGAGCAGATCGAGCTGATCGATCCGCACTGGCTGTTCGCCACGCATGTCGGGCGCGAAGCGGCGGAGGGCGAGCAGCCGGTCTGCGCGTTGCCCGAGGGCGACCCGTGGATCGACGCCATGCTGCGCCCGCTGGTCGAGAACCTCGGCTATCGAATCGTCGCCGCGCGGGAGGGCGTGAGCGCCGACATCCTCATCCTCTCCGAGGATAGCGGCGCGGAGGCGCCGCTATCCGCCGGCCAGGTGGTTCGGCTGCGCTCGAGGCTCGAGCCGGCAGAGAAAGATAGCATCTACCGCTACGACCGGGCCGCCTTGATCGGCGCGCTGAGCAGGGGCGCCGCGAGGGGGAAGGCCAATGTCTGAGCTGTTGTTGATCGCCAGCCTCGCCGGGCGGCGAATCGCCTTTCCGGCCGCCGCCGTCGAAGCCGTCGTGGAGCTCGAAGGGATCACTCCGGCACCGGGCGCCGCGCCGCACGTCGCGGGCCTGTCGGCGCTGCGCAGCCGGGTCCTCACCGTGATCGACGCTTTGGCCGCGCTCGATCTCGGCAAGCGCGAAAACGAGGCCGCGCGCGATGCGATCGTCGTTCCGTGCGACGGCCACAATTACGCGCTGCTCGTCGACGACGTCGAGGACGTGGTGGAAGCGGACGGACAGCGCTCGCCCATCGCCGCGCCGGTCGGCGCCGGCTGGGACCGGGTCGCGATGGGCACCGTCGAGGCGGGCGGCGAGCTGTTCCTGCTCGTCGACCCTTATTCGCTGATCGCCGGTCCCGCGGCCGCCCATGCGGCATGAGGCCTTAATCCGATGCTTACGACTCCGCCGCTAGGCCCGGGTTCTGCGTAAGGGGGAATGCGTGATGAAGACATGCCTGGTCGTCGACGATAGCAAGGTGATACGAAAGGTCGCCCGGCACATCCTCGAAACGCTCGATTTCAACGTGGAGGAGGCCGAGGACGGCCGCGATGCGCTGACCCGCTGCGAGGCGGGGATGCCGGACGTGATCCTCCTCGACTGGAACATGCCGGTGATGAGCGGGATGGAGTTCCTTCGGGCGCTGCGCGGCGGCCCCACCGTCCAGCCGAAGGTCGTCTTTTGCACCACCGAGAACGACATCGCCCATATCCGCGCGGCGATCGAAGCCGGCGCCGACGAATATGTGATGAAGCCTTTCGACCGCGACACGCTCCAATCCAAGCTGCAGATCGTCGGAGTCGCGTGAACCTCGGCACGACATTCGCGCGCCGGCCGCCGGACAAGGTTTCCGAGCCGCCGCTTCGCGTGATGATCGTCGACGATTCGACGGTCGCGCGGGCGGTGCTGTCGCGGATGATCGGTGCGCATGAGGGTTTCGAAATCGCCGCTCTGGCGGGGAGCGCGCATGAGGCGCTCGAGGCGCTCAAATCGGTGCGGGTGGACATCATCCTGCTCGACGTCGAAATGCCCGGGGCGAGCGGGATCGACGCGCTTCCGGAAATCATCCGCAAGGGACGGGGGGCGCGTGTCCTGATCGTTTCCTCGATGGCCGAGGAGGGCGCGGAGGTAACCGTCAAGGCGCTTGCGCTGGGGGCCGCCGACGCGCTCCCAAAGCCGGGCGTCGGCAATTTCGCCGGGCGCTTCAGCGAGATCCTGGCCGATCGCCTTCGCCGCATCGGCGCCGCCACCCGCGACCCCGCGGGCGGAGCGGCGTCCGACCAAGGCGCGATCCGCCTGATCGAGATGAGCGAAGGCCCGATCGGCTGCGTTGCGCTCGCTGCGTCGACCGGTGGCCTCCACGCCCTATTCGAGTTCCTCCGGCCGCTACCGAGGCCGATCGGAGCGCCGATCCTCGTCACCCAGCATTTGCCGCCGATCTTCATGATCCACTTCGCCCGCCAGCTCGCCAACGCCTCGGGCCGCAAGGCGGTGGTGGTGGACGACGGCGATCCGCTCGAGAACGACGTCATCCACGTCGCGCCCGGCGACGCGCACCTGTGCCTCAATCAAACCAGCGACGGCGTCAGGGTGAAGCTCGACCGGCGCCGCGCGTCGAGCGGCTGCCTCCCTTCCGCCGATCCCATGCTCGAATCGGTGGCCGAGATTTTCGGCGCCGCCGGCATCGGCGTGATGCTGAGCGGGATGGGCCGCGACGGCCTGATCGGTTCGCGCCGGATCGTGGATTCGGGCGGCGCGATGCTCGCTCAGGACCGCCATAGCGCCGCCATCTGGGGCATGCCGCGCGGAGTCGCCGAATCCGGGCTCGCTTCGGCCGTCATGCCGCCCGCCGATCTCGCCCGGCGAATTGCCCAGCGACTGGAGACCAATAAGTGGAAATAAGTGATTCCTCCCGTCGCATTCTCGCCAGCCTCCTCGAGGCGCGGACCGGGCAGCAGCTGTCGATGAACCGCCGTTGGCGGATCGACACCGCGCTCGCCGCGATCATGCGCGAGCGCGGCTTCACGTCGATCGACCAGCTCGTCGCGCGGCTCGTATCCGGCGCGGACTCAGCCCTTTCGCAGCAGGTGATCGAGGCGCTGCTCAACAACGAGACCTATTTCTTCCGCGATCGGCTGCCCTTCGACATGCTGCTTGCGGGCCCGGTGAAGCGGCTCGAACATGCCCGCCGCCGCGAGCGCAAACTTTCGATCTGGAGCGCCGGCTGCTCGACCGGGCAGGAAGCCTATTCGCTGGCCATGGCCTTCGCCGACGAAGCGGCGCGCTGGCAGGGCTGGACGATCGAGATCGTCGGCACCGACCTTTCGGGCTCGGCGATCGAGCGCGCGCGCAAGGGGGTCTATTCGCAGTTCGAGGTCCAGCGCGGGCTTCCGGTGATGCAGATGATCCGCTGGTTCGCCGAGCTCGGCGGCGGCGACTGGCAGGCCAGCCAGAAGCTTCGCGACAAGGTCCGCTTCGAGGTTCGCAACCTTATCGAGCCGCCGCCCCACCCGGGCAAGTTCGACATCGTTTTGTGCCGCAACGTCCTGCTCTATTTCGCGCCGGATATGCGGCGGCTGGCGTTCAGCCGGCTGGCCGACGCCTGCCACGCGGATGGAACGCTGATGCTCGGGGCCGGAGAGACGGTGATCGGCCAGACCGACCGCTTCGTCTCCGATCCCGAATGCCGCGGGCTGTATCTTCCCGCCCAGCCTCGGGAGGCTCAGGCCCGGGTCGCCTAGGGCTTGACGCATCGGCCCTTTTGGCGCGCTAAAGGGGCGTGGACGGGATCATCGACACCCCCTCGCCGAACTTCGACGAGCGCAATGCCGCGGTCTCGATGGTCGTGCTCCACTATACCGGGATGAAGGACGCGGAGTCGGCGATCGCCCGGCTGTGCGACCCGGAAGCAAGAGTGTCCGCCCATTATCTGATCGCCGAAGACGGCACGATCGTTCGCATGGTCGCCGAGGACAAGCGCGCCTGGCACGCGGGGCTTTCCTGGTGGCGCGGAGTCCAGGGCGTGAACGCCTGCTCGATCGGCATCGAGATCGTCAATCCGGGCCACGAATTCGGCTACCGCCCCTTCACCGAGGCGCAGATGGAGGCGCTTCTGCCCCTGCTCGCGGGGATCGTGGAGCGCCACCAGGTCCCGCCCGCCAACGTCGTCGGCCATTCCGACGTCGCGCCGGCGCGCAAGGAGGATCCGGGCGAGCTGTTCGACTGGGGCCGGCTTGCCCGGCACGGGCTCGCCGTCGCCCGGCCGGCGAGGAACCTCGTCGACCCGCACTGGACCGACGGCGGGTTCCTGCTGGCGCTCGAGCGCTATGGCTATGACGTTCGCGATCCCGACAAGGCGGTGATCGCCTTCCAGCGCCGCTTCCGCCCCGAGCTGATCGACGGAACGATCGACGGCGAGTGCCGGGCGGTGCTGCTTCAGCTCCTCTTGGACCGCGAGCGCGGGATCGGTATATAGGCCGCGCCAGAGGGTCGGGCGGCCGCGGCCCCGCGCAAGCGGGGGCGAGGAAAGTCCGGGCTCCATGGAACGACGGTGCCGGCTAACGGCCGGCGGGGGCGACCCCAGGGAAAGTGCCACAGAAAGCAATCCACCGCGTCTCGGCGCGGCAAGGTCGAAAGGGTGCGGTAAGAGCGCACCGCGTCTCCGGCAACGGAGACGGCACGGTAAACCCCACCGGGAGCAAGACCGAATAGGGGCGGCACATGGGCTTCGTTCCGGCTCGTCGCCCGGGTTGGTTGCTTGAGGGGCGGAGCGATCCGCCTCCTAGAGGAATGGCCGCCCATCCACCTGCGCTCTTCGAGCTATGGCGGAGGACAGAACCCGGCTTACAGACCCTCTGGCATTTTTTCTCACCGCCCGGTCGCCGACGGCCGCAGCTCGATCGCGAACCACAGGCCGAGTGTGAGGATCGCGGCAGCGGCCGGCCCTACGGGGAGCTGGTCCAGCGGAAGCTCGGCCGGCGCGAGCCGCCAGAGCAGGTAAAAGGCGCTGATGATCGCGGCGCTGGACGCGCACTCGACCGCGAAGCGCCGCCAGGTTGCTGCCCGTGCGGCCCCCATCCTCTGCTCGGCCAAGACGGCGCGCTCGACCCGGCCGACGAACGCCTCGTCGGGCGCGCGCTCCGACGCGGCGAACAAGACGGCGATCTTTTGGTCATCGTTCATTTCAGGCCTCCAGTCGTTGGACGAGCGCGGCCCGCGCCCGTGCCAGGATGGATTTCAGGGTGCCGAGCGGGATTCCCATGATCCGTGCCGCCTCGCCATGCGAGCAGCCTTCACCGAAGCAGAGGAGACTCGCGGCGCGCTCGCGCTCGCCGAGGCCGGCCAACGCGCGCTGGAGGTCGATGGCCGTATTCCGGTCGTCATGGCGCCCAGGCTCCGGCGCGGCCTGTTCGCGCGCTTCGCGCCGACCTTTGGCTCGCTGCGCGGAAAGGAACAGGGTCCAGGCGATCCGCATCAGCCACGCCCGGTAGCTTCCTTCCCCACGAAAGGCGGCCGCGCTCCGCCAGGCCTTGAGGAATACCTCCTGCGCCAGGTCGTCGGCGCCCCCCCCGCTACTATTGGCGCCCCGGGTGAGGCGGGCGAGAAACCGCCGCACCGCCGCTTCATGCGTGCGGACGAGCGCGGCGAAGGCGGCGGCATCGCCTGCCGCCGCCCGCCGGGCCAGACCGAGCTCGTCGTCCATCGCGCCGTGTCCTGCCTGCAGGGTTCAGTCCTGCCGTTCTCGCCTTCTTGCGAGGTGCTGGCGCAACAATAGCGCGATGCCGACGAAGATCGGAAAGAGAGAAGCGCCGACCATGGTGCCGATATCGTCCGCGTCTCCCTCAATGAGCGCGAAGACGACGAGGGCGAGGCCGAGCGCGATCAGGACCATCGCGGTGCGATCGTCATTGCCTCCCGCCGGGCGCTGCTCCGGTTGCACGCGGGCGAGCAGCTCCGGCACGATCGAGCTGTCCCGGCTGATCGCCTCGCGAATGGTCTTGTGCTGCATCCCGGCCCGCCACAGCCTGCCCAGCTGGATCACGATCAGGACGGCGCCGGTAGTAAGCGCTGCGACCACGAGTACGACATCGATATCGTTGGGCATTGGCAATATCCTTCATGCTGAATTCACTGCCTAGACGCCGCCCGGCCCGGCTTTGGATGAGGGGCGGAGAAATATTTTCCGAGCCGGGGCGTGCGCTCGGGGTCCGGTGCCGCTATCTGGCCCGTATCTATGGCCAAGGCAAAACGATCGAACGACTGGGGTTTCCCGCGCTGGCGCGCTTACGGGTCGGCGCGCGACGCGGAGCCGGTGCGCCAGTGCGACCGCCATGGCTGCGAGGAGCCGGGGGATCGGCCCGCGCCCAAATCGCCGAACAGCCGCGAGCGCTGGTATTTCTGCGAACGCCATGCCGCCGAATACAACCGCAACTGGAATTATTTCGAAGGGCTGACGGCCGAGGAGGCGGCGCAGCGGGAGGCGGGCGAGCGCCAGGGCGCCGACGCCTTCACCAGCGCCACCCATTATGGCTGGGGCGGCCCGGGAGACGGCAGCCGAAGCCGCGACGAGATGCGCGCGCTCGACGTGCTCGAGCTCGAGGCCGACGCGGATTTCGAGGCGATCCGGATCGCCTATCGCCGCCTGGCCAAGGCCCACCATCCCGACGTGAAGCCGGGAGACGCGAAAGCCGCCGAGCGCTTCCAGTTGATCCAGGCGAGCTACGAGGTTCTGCGGCGGGCCGAGGAGCGGCGCGCCAATCTCACGTCGTAGCCGAGTCGAGGTCGCCTTATCCGTTTGAGCGGCCTGTATTTTCCGCGTGATCGGGCGTAACATGGCTTCATGTGGGTCGAACGGCCGAGCGTGAGTCGCCGGGCTACCGCCGCCTTTGGCGCCGTGGCGCTGGAGGGGCTGATCCTCTACGCGATGATCTTCGGCTTCGCGCTGACCTTGCCGGCCGTGCGCGAGGACCGGATGAAGCTGATCGACATCCTCGCGCCGCCCCCGCCGCCGCCGGTTCCGCCGCCGCGGCCGCGGGATACGGGCAGCCGGCGCCGGGAAGGCGCGGCCTCGCCCGCGAACCTGCGCGCGCAGGCGACCGAGGTGGTCGCCCCAAAGCCCGTCGTTCCGCTTCCAACTCCTCCCCCGGTGATCGCCGCCCCCGTCGCGCGGCAGGGCGCAGCGCCTTCGGCCGGCGCGGCGAACGTGCGCGGCCCCGGCTTCGGCAGCGGCGGTATCGGGGTCGGGACGGGCAGTGGTCGGGGCGGCAATGGCGACGGCGGGGGCTATGGCGAGGGCGACGGCGGCTTCACCCCGCCGCGCCACGTCAGCGGCCGGCTCAGCGACCGCGATTTCCCCTCGGTGGTCGGCGAGGCGGGCGGGGGCGGGACGGTCTCGGTCCGCTTCACCGTCGAGGTCGACGGCCATGTCGGCCGCTGTGTGGTCGACCGCTCGAGCGGCAACCGGCTCCTCGACGACACGACCTGCCGCCTGATCCAGCAACGCTACCGCTTCCGGCCCTCGCTCGACCCTTCCGGCCGCCCGGTTCGCTCTCAAATCGTCGAGGACCACAGCTGGATGACCCTGGACGATCCCGAGCCTTATGACGACCGGCGCCGCCGTCGGCGGTTCTAGCCCGTGAACATGAATGTGCCGGTGACGCTGGCGATCGGATCGCCTTCGTCTTCCTCATAGGCGGTGCCGCGGGCGAAGGCGACGCTTCGGGTGACTGCGAAGCAGGTGGCGCGGCCGACGATCGTCCTGCCCGGCGTCGCCGGCCTCAGATAGTCGACGCGAAGGTCGAGCGTTGCCTGGGGCCGGAAATGGCCGAGTTTGATCCAGATGGCGAGGCTGGTGGCCATGTCCATCAGGCTGACGATCGGGCCGGAGGCGACGATTCCGCTCTCCGGCATGCCGATCAGCTTTGGGTCGTAGGGAAGATCGAGCTCGACCCAGTCCTCGCCATGGCCGCGATAGGCGATTCCAAGGGCGCCGCCATGGCCGAGCGTGCGGACGTAGGACATGAAGCGCTCGGGATCGAATGCTTCGCCCGGCGCGCGCGGATCGCTCACGCCGCCAGCCGCCCCGCGGTTTCGCGGATCAGGGCGATCATGTTCGGGATGCCTTGGGTGCGGTTCGAGCTCAGCTGGTTCCTGAGATCGAAGGGCTCGAGCGCCGCGTCGATGTCGAGGGCGAGGATTTCCTTCGGCGTCCGGTCCTGCACGGCGAGCAGGACCAGGGCGACGATCCCCTTGGTGATCGCGGCGTTGCTGTCGGCGAGGAAATGAAGCCGTCCGTCGCCTTGCGGCACAGGATAGAGCCAGACCGAAGCCGAGCATCCCCGCACCAAGGTGGCGTCGGTCTTGAGCGCGTCGGGCATCGCTTCGAGGTCGCGGCCGAGGTCGATCAGCAGGCGGTAGCGGTCGTCGGCGTCGAGCAGCTCGTAATCGGCATGGACGTCGTCGATGGATTGGAAAGGCATGGCGCCCGCTTAGCTCGGCAAGCGCGGCGCGTCATCCTTCGTTGCCGCTGGCGATCGCTTCGAGACGGCGGATCCTGTCCTTGAGGTCGGCGAGCTCAAGGCGGGCGGCGGCCGGAGTCGAGGGTTCGGCGAAGCGCTGGCGCTGGCTGATCTCCATCCGGCGCAAGTCGAGCCAGCCGTCGAAGCCGCGGAGAGCGGCAAGGCTGACCATCGCCATCGCGATGACGATCCCGGCGAATAGCGCCGTCAGGGTTCCCGGATCGCCCATCTCCATGCCTCCTATCGGTCCCGCAGCCGCTCGATCTCGCGTTCGAGGCTGTTTTCCTTCTCGACCGTGATTCGCTCGATCACCTGAAGGCGCTCCTTGAGCTGCTTGACCTCATCGCGCAGCCGCTGGGTCTCGGCATCGTCGCGCTCCGGCAGATCGCCGCGGCTGCGGCCGCGGCGGCCGCCGTAGATCGACCGTATGACGCTTGCGACCATCACCGCCACCACGATCATGGCGACCATTTCGAATTGGTTCATTGCTTCGGTTCCTTCCCCGCCTCTCAATCCACCGGCAAGTCGCGCAGCCGCTCGATCTCGTCGGCCATGTTCATGCCCTTGTCGGTTACGATCCGCTCCAGCACGCGCACGCGCTGCTCGAGCAGGTCGCCGCGCGGATTGACCGCCGCGGCCTTGGCCGCCTCGATCTGCGCTTCGAGCTCCATCCGCTTCTCGCGGTGACGCAAGACGCGGCTGACGAGGCCGAACAGCGCGATCGTCGGGAGCCCGATCACCACGAAGGCGACGAGGGCCTCGCCAAGTCCCATCATCTCAATTCCTCGGCAGGCGCAGGGCTTCGATTTCCTGCGTCAGGCGGTGGCTGTCGTCGGTGACGATCCGTTCGACGTTGGCGAGGCGATCCTTGACCGCGCCCATTTCGGCGCGGAGCTGGGCATTCTCTTGGCTCAGGAGCTTGATCCGCTCCATCGCCTCGTCGCTCTTCTTGGGATAGACCGCCTGGCCCCAGGCTCCGTCGAGCGGATAGCCATGCTTGATCCGCATCCACGTGGTCACCACCCAGCCGAGGACGGCGATGCCGCAGCCGACGGCCATGAACGGGAACAGGATGTAAAAGAATTGGAGCTTTTCGGGGCTCATGAGTCGTTCTCCCTAGCGCAGGTTTTCGATTTCGCGCGCGGTGCGCTCGGCGGGGTCGGTGGCGATCCGCTCGAGCACCGAAAGGCGCTCCTCGAGCCGCCCGATCTGGCCGGTCAGCCGCTCGTTCTCGCTGGTAAGCAGCTCGATCTTGCGCTCGGCCGACGGATCCTCCCTGGAGGCGGTTCCCGACCACTCATTCTCGAGCGGGTAGCCGTGGCGGGCGCGGATCCAGCTGGTCAGCACCCAACCCATGGTCGAAATGAAGATGATCGCGATGACGAAATTGGGTCCGGCGAAACTCATGACGATTCCCCTCTAGCCCGCGTGGCGCAGGTCTTCGATCGCGGCGGCGGTGCGCTGGGCTGGATCGGTGGCGATCCGCTCGAGCACCGCGATCCGCTCTTCGAGCCGGCTCACCTGGCCCTTGAGGCCGCTATTCTCGCCCGAAAGCAGCTCGATCTCGCGCTTCGCCTCGAGGCCGGCCGTGGACGCCTTGATCCGGCCGCGGCTTCGGATCCAGGCATGAATGAGGGTCGCGGTCAGAACCATTGCGGTCATGATCGTGACGAACATCGCGACGGTATCGTCCATAGTCTCGGGTTCCCCTTTGGCCGGCGGTTAGCGAAGCTGCTCGATCTCGCGGGCGAGCCGGCCGTTCGAGCTGGTGACGTAGGTTTCCATGTCGGCGAGCCGCCGGTCGATGTCGCGCAGCCGGCCGCGCACTTCGCGCGCCATCATGTGCGGGTTGCGGCGCACGCCCTGCCAGAATTTCTTCTGCTCCGGATCCTGCCGATAGAGCTCGCTTGGCTTGAGCGGCGCCATCCAGGCGATGACCCAGTAAGCGAGCAGCGGCGCGCCCTGTCCGATCAAAGTGCCGATGACGAAGCCGATTCGGACGATGGTGACGTCGACTCCGGTATAATCGGCGATCCCCGCGCAGACGCCCTTCCACTTGGCGTTCTGCTTGTCGAGGTAGAAGCGGGTGCGCGGTGCGTTCATTTCGGCCTCCGGCTGGAACGGTTGCTGCGCTCGGCGGTCTCGTAGAGCCGCTCGGAGCGGTCCTCGAGCGCCGTCTCGACCGGATCGTGGCTGAGCGCGCGCCAGTTGGGATTTTCCGCCTGCACGATGCGCTCGATCGTCACCATCCGGTCGTCGAGCCGGCGCGCCAGCTCGTAAAGCTCGTCGAGCAGATCCTCGTCCTGCATCGTGATCGTCTTCGCGGTCTTCCACCTCGTGATGTAGTGAAACAGCACCCACGGGAAGCCGATGAACAATATCGCCATGATCGGCAGGGCGAGGATCGGGCCTTCGAGTTCCATTTATTCCCCCTTGTTCGCGGCTTCGCCGCCATTGGTGCGTTTTGCGAGCGACGCCTTCAGCGCCTCGAGCTCGGCGTCGACCTTGTCGGCGTTGCGAAGCTCGGAAATCTCTTCCTCCAGCGTCTTCGGCGCGGCGCCGAGGCTGAGCGCGTCGGCCTCGCCCTCGGCGAGATCGGCGTGGCGTTCGAGCACGTCGAAGCGCGAGAAGGCGTCGTCGACCTTCGGCCCCGAATACATCTCGCGAAGCCGGGTTCGGTTCTGAGCGCTCTCCATTCGGGTCATCACCGCATTCTGCCGGGCGCGGGCCTCGCGCAGCTTGTTCTGAAGCTTGGCGATGTCCGCCTCGCTGGCGCGAAGCGCGTCGTTCAGCACCTCGATCTCGCTGTTGAGCTGATCGGCCATGTCGGCCGACTTCTGCTTTTCGAACAAAGCCTGCTTGGCGAGATCCTCGCGGCCCTTGGAAAGGGCGAGCTCGGCACGCTCGACCCAGCTGTCCTGGAGCCGGTCGAGCTTGGAAATCTGGCGCCGCATCTCCTTCTGGTCGGCGATCGTGCGCGCGGCGGAGGCGCGGACCTCGACGAGGGTTTCCTCCATCTCCATGATGATCATCCGGATCATCTTGGCGGGGTCCTCGGCCTTGTCGAGGAGATCGGTGACGTTGGCGGCAATGATATCGCGCGTCCGCGAAAAGATGCCCATGGGGATGAACTCCTTGTATGAAACAGAGGCGCCGCCGGGCGTGGATTGGCCGGGCCGGAGGGGAGCGGTGATGCGCATCAGCTCCCCGGGTCCGATCGTGATCCGTGCCGGGCGGGCCTTAACCATTCGCGACGGTCCCGGTCTGGACCGAAGCGATCAGCGTCCGGTCGACTGGACGCATCGTCCCGCCCGAGGCGGCGCTGATCGAAACGGTGGAAAGGGCGATAGCGCCGACCGTGGCCGTGGCGACGCGAGCGAAGCGATCGAAGGTGAACATGTCGGTCTCCCTGACTGGTTTGCATTCTCGTCCTTGCCGACCATCGGCGTGACGCGAATTTCTAAGCACGGGGCGTGCCAACCGCGGAAAAGCCCGGAAAACCGCCAAAAACTGCGCCAGCCAGGACGATAGTTCTTGCCAACAGGTGGCGGAATACGCCAATAGTCGGGAATGGAGCGCAATACCCACCTCGTCGGCCAATCCACCTCCTTCCTCGACGCGGTGGAGCGCGCAAGCCGCGCGGCGCCGCTCGACCGTCCGGTATTGGTGATCGGCGAGCGCGGAACCGGCAAGGAGCTGATCGCCGAGCGGCTCCACCACCTTTCCTCCCGCTGGGACGGCCCGCTCATCGTCATGAACTGCGCAGCCTTGCCCGAGACGCTGATCGAGGCCGAGCTTTTCGGGCACGAGGCGGGCGCCTTCACCGGCGCGACCAAGGCCCGCCCGGGCCGGTTCGAGGAGGCCAATGGCGGCACGTTGTTCCTCGACGAGCTGGCGACGCTCTCCAGCCCGGCGCAGGACCGGCTGCTCCGCGCGATCGAATATGGCGAGGTGACCCGGATCGGCTCGAGCCGGCCGCTCACCGTCGACGTTCGGATCGTCGCGGCGACCAACGAGCATCTGCCGCGGCTGGTCGACGAAGGGCGGTTCCGCGCCGACCTGCTCGACCGGCTGAGCTTCGAGGTGGTCACCCTGCCGCCGCTGCGCCACAGGCTCAGCGACATCGCGGTCCTCGCCGAATTTTTCGGCCGCAAGATGGCGATGGACATCGAGATGGACGCCTGGCCGGGCTTCAGCGAGAGCGGGATGGAGCGGCTCAAGACCTACGACTGGCCCGGCAACGTGCGCGAGCTTCGCAACGTCGTCGAGCGCGCCGTCTATCGCTGGGCCGGCCGCGAGGGCCCGATCGACGACATCCAGTTCGATCCCTTCGAAAGCCCATGGCGCCCGCTCACCTCGACGCGCGTGAAGGCCCCGCCGGCGTTGGCCGCGCCCGGCGAGGCGGCGGCCGCTCTGCCGATGCCCGCGAAGCACAATCCGGAGGAGTGCGCCGACTTGCGCCTGGCCGTCGCCGAATATGAGAAAGCGATCCTTGCCACCGCGCTCGAACGCTGCCGCTGGAACCAGCGCGCCGCGGCCGCCGCGCTCAGCCTGACCTACGACCAACTCCGGCACGCGATGCGCAGGCACGAGTTGCAAGGCGGCTAGAGACCCGCCGACGTGAGGCGAGGACGGCAAGACTATGTCCGCATTGCCCTGGTCGCGAACGAGCAACGCCTGCGATAGGGGGCGACGGGCGTGAAGGCGCTCCCTTTAAAGAACCCTGAGCGCGTTCAACGCAGCGAGGGGTCGTAGCCTCGCGCCACGACCCGGCGTGGCCCGTAGGCTCGCGAGTCCACCGGGGTCAGCCGGGCGCCTGGCATGATCCAATTGTAGGCCGTGCGAACCCTGCCCGAGACCGGCCGACCCTGGGCATCGCGCCGCGGAGCGATCCGCGCCCGTTCGCGCATGATCGCGCAGGTTCTCTCGTCGAGCAGCGCGTGCCCGCTGGAGTAGAGGATCCTGCAATCGCTCACCCGGCCTTCCCCGGTCGTCTCCACCTCGAACTCCACGCGGCCTTCGGCGCGCCGGCGCAGAGCCTCGCGCGGATAATCGCGGACGCTGATGAAGCGGGTGAGGGCGCGCCGCGTTTCGGCCTGCTGCCGGAGCGAGGGTTCGGGGAGGGCCGATGGCCCCGAGGAGGCCGCGAGCGCGGCGAGCAAGGCTGCGATCATGCCCCGTTTCTACGCCTCGGCGGCCCCCGCGGCAATCAGGGTAACTAGGGAAGTGTCGCCTTTGGGAAGCCGTCCCAGGCGGAATCGTAATCGGGCTGGGCATGGTCCAGCGCGAATTGCGTGGGCCGGTAGGGCCAGCAGCTTTCGACCATGAAGGCCATCGTGTCGGCGATCCTGTGGGGCTTCAGCTCCGCCTCGCTCGCCGCCTTCCAGCTCGCCGCGTCGGGGCCGTGGCCGGCCATGAGGTTGTGAAGGCTCATGCCGCCGGGCGCGAAGCCCTCGGCCTTGGCGTCGTAGGCGCCGGCGATCAGCCCCATGCACTCGCTCATCACGTTGCGGTGGAACCAGGGCGGGCGGAACGTGTCCTCGGCCACCATCCAGCGCGGCGGGAAGATGACGAAATCGGCGTTGGCGCGGCCGGGGACGTCGCTGGGGCTGGTCAGGACGGTGAAGATCGAGGGATCGGGATGATCGTAGCTGATCGATCCGATCGTGTTGAACAGGCGCAAATCGTATTTCCACGGCGCCAGGTTGCCGTGCCAGGCGACGACGTCGAGCGGGCTGTGGCCGATCTCGGTGACCCACAGGGAGCCGAGATGCTTCTGGACCAGCGCGAAGCGCCCATCCCGCTCCTCATGGGCCGCCGCGGGCGTCAGGAAGTCGCGGGGATTGGCGAGGCCGTTTGAGCCGATCGGCCCGAGCTCGGGCAGGCGGAACAGGCTGCCGTGATTTTCCGCGACATAGCCCCGCGCTTTGCCGTCGGGCAGCAGAACGCGAAAGCGCACGCCGCGCGGGACCAGCGCCACCTCGCCGGGCTCGATCTCGAGACGCCCCATCTCGGTAATCAGGTCCAGCCGCCCCTCCTGCGGAACGATCAGCATCTCGCCGTCGGCGTCGAAGAAATAGCGGTCCGCCATGTCGGCGTTGGCGGCGTAGACGTGAACCGCGACCCCTTCGAGATCGGCCGGATCGCGATTGGCCATCATCGTCGCCAGGCCATCGACGAAATCCACGCTTTCTTCCGGATAGGCGAGCGGATCCCAACGCAGCCGATTGGGCGCAAGCGCCGCATCGGAAGTGCCGGGGGCGAAAAGGGGCGCACCCTCGTACCGCCGATAGGGCGGATGAGCCGCGCTCGGCCGCATCCGGTAGAGCCACGATCGCCGGTTCTCGGCGCGCGGCGCGGTAAAGGCGGTGCCGGAAAGCTGCTCGGCATAGAGGCCGAAGGCCGGACGCTGCGGCGAATTGCGCCCCTGCGGAAGCGCGCCCGGCACGGCTTCGCTGGCGAAATGGCTGCCGAAGCCCGACATCATGGTACCGCTTGCGCCGATCATTTCGCTCCCACTGCCTGCGCCGTTGAACCGCGCGCGAGGCCCAGCCATAAGCGGGGCGAATGTCCTCCGCAATCGCCCAGCCCGTCGCCGAAGGGGGCCGCCCATTGAGCTCGCGCCCCATGCGCGCGCTCGTCTGGGGTTTTTGCGCGCTGCTGATCGCCGGCATCTGGTGGTTCGCGGCGAGCCAGGTGGCATTCGAGCGGAGCCAGGCGATCACCGATGCCATCCGCCAGAACGAAAACCGGACGATCGCCTTCGAAATCTATGTGAGGCGGACGCTCGAAGCCGCCGATCTGGTGACCCGCTACGCGGCGCGGCGATTCCAGCTTGGGGCGGAAGGCCTCGAATTCGCCGGAACGCCGGACAGGCCCGCTCTGATCGCCGGGCAAATCGTCCAGAGCGGCACCTTTCTCGGCATCAGCATCGCCAATGCCCGCGGCGAGATTGTCGGCACCTCGCTGCGCCGGGTTTTGCCGCGTTACAGCGTCGCCGATCATCCGGCCTTCCGAGTCCACGTCGCGCGCGACACCGGAGCGCTCTTCGTCAGCCCGCCGATCCATTCCCGCCTCGCCGGCCAGAACATCATCTGGCTGACCCGCCGCCTCAATCATGGCGACGGCTCGTTCGCGGGAGTGATCGCGATCAACATCCTGCCGGACCAGTTCACCGCTTTCTATCGCGACGCCCAGGTGGACGCGACGGACGTGATGTCGGTGATCGGCCTCGACGGGATCGCCCGGGCGCGCCGGTCCGGCGGGGTCGAAACCTCGGGCGAGGACATGCGCGGCAGCGTGGTCATGCGCAACCAGCTGGCCAATCCGAACGGCACGCACATCGGGCCCAGCATCTTCGACGGCCAGGTGCGAATCTTCAGCCATCGCCGGCTGCGCGATTATCCGCTGTTCGTCACCTACGGCATTACCGAGGCGAAGGTGCTCGCTCCCTCCCGCCATCGCGCCTCGATCCTTTTCGGCGGCGCGGCCCTGGTTTCGGTCGTCCTGGGGGCGCTCGCGGCGTTCCTGACCTTTTCGCTCAGCCGGCGCGACCGGCGCGAGGGCGAGCTGGCACGCGCCAACGAACGGCTGCGCGAGGCGCAGCGGATCGGCCAGATCGGTGACTGGGACTACGATATCGCCACCGGCGCGGTTTACTGGTCGCCGCAGCTTTGCGCCCAGTTCGAGCGCCGCCCGGAGGACGGGAGCCCGAGCTTCGAAGGGTTTCTTTCCTATCTCGACGAGGACGGCAGGGCCGCCGTGCTCCACGCTCACCAGCAGGCGCTCGCCACCGGCGAGACCCAGGAGGTCGAATATGAGGTTCGCCTGCCGAGCGGGATCGAGACGCTCCACCAAAGCGTGATCATGCCGACGTTCGACGGCGCCGGAAACGTGGTTCGGCTGCACGGCACCGATCAGAATGTGAGCGCTCGCAAGTTGCTCAATCAACTACAGACCCAGGTCGCCCATCTTTCCAGGGTCGAGGCGATGAACGCCATGGCCGCTACGCTCGCGCACGAGCTCAACCAGCCCCTGACGGCGGCCTCGAACTATTTGGCGGGAAGCAAGCGCCGGCTTCGATTGGGCAGCATGGAGCCGGACGAGCTCGAGCGCGCCATCGCCGATGCCGCGCAGCAGGTCCACCTCGCCGCCGACATCATAAGGCAGGTGCGCGAGATGGTCTCCAACCAGCCCAAGGCGGTCGCCTCGGTGTCGGTTTCGCGCATCGTCGACGATTCGCTCTCGCTGCTCTCCGTCACCAGCGCCTATCCGCGGCTGAAGGTGAGCAGGCACCTCGCCGCCGACGCGAAAAGCGTGAAGGGCGACCGGATCCAGGTTCAGCAGGTGATGCTGAACGTCCTGCGCAACGCGTGCGATGCGACCGGGAAGGTCGATCATCCCGAGATCGTCATCGCGACCCGTCGGGAGGGTCCGACGAGCGTGGTGATTTCGGTGTCGGACAACGGCCCCGGCTTCAGCCAGCCGGACAGCATCCGCTTCTCACCGTTCGCTACCACCAAGAAGAGCGGGCTCGGCCTCGGCCTCTCCATCTCGCGCACGATCATCGAAGCGCACGGGGGAAGGATCTGGATCGAGGACCTCCCCGAGGGCGGCGCTTGCGTCGCCTTCTCCTTGCCCGCCGCCCGCCGAGCCGCGGAGCGGCCGCCGACCGAGACGGCAGACGCAGGCTAGGGCCTTGGGCAGCCAAGCCGCCGCGCTTGCGGGTTTATCCCGATTCGCAAGTCTCCGGATCGCGTTCAAACGCAAAGCCGCAATTGCGGGAGGCGATCATGAAGCTGTGGCAAAAGATGCTCGCCGAGTGCGCGGGCACATTCTGGCTGGTGTTCGGCGGCTGCGGCAGCGCGGTCATCGCGGCCGGCTTTCCCGAAGTGGGCATCGGCCTGCTCGGCGTGTCGTTGGCCTTCGGCTTGACCGTCCTGACCGCCGCCTATGCTTTCTGTCCCATTTCGGGCGGCCACTTCAATCCGGCGGTAAGCCTCGGCCTGTGGGTCGGCGGCCGCTTCCCAGCCCGCGAGCTCGCGCCCTACGCCGTCGCTCAGGTGATCGGCGCCATTCTCGCCTCCTTGCTGCTGCTGACCATCGCCAGCGGCGCGCCGGGCTTCGATCTCGCCGCCTCCGGGCTCGCTCAGAACGGCTATGGGAGCGCGTCGCCCGGCGGCTATTCAATGATGTCCGGCTTCCTCATCGAGGTGGTGCTGACGGCCTTCTTCCTGATCGTCATCCTCGGCGCCACGGCCGAGTGCAACGAGGCCGGTTTCCAGCCGATCGCCATCGGCCTCGCGCTCACCTTGATCCATCTGATCAGCATCCCGGTCACCAACACGTCGGTGAACCCGGCGCGCAGCACCGGCCCGGCGCTGATGGTCGGCGGCACTGCGCTCGACCAGCTGTGGCTGTTCTGGGCGGCGCCGCTGCTCGGCGCGGCTTTGGGGGCGATGCTGTGGCGGATGCTGTTCGAGAGGAGGGAAGCATGAAGCGCCTTCGAATCGCCGCCCTCTTGCTGGCGCTGCCCGCAACCGTCGCTTTTGCTCAAGCCGAGGATCATGCGCCCACTGCCCTCTCTTCCGCCTCGCGGATGAGCCACGATCGCGGCGAATCCTGGACCTACATCAGGCCGGGCCTGGATCTGGGCGCTTTCCGCAACATCATGATCGAGCCCGTCGTCGTTTACAGCGGGCCGGATTCGCAGTTCGAGGATATCGATTCCGCCGACCGCCGCACCTACGCCCGGATCATCGACGAGGCGCTGCGCCGCGAGCTTGCGGGCGCTCGGCCGATCGTCCGTCGCGCCGCCGCGGGAACGGCGCGTTTGCGGGTCACCCTGATCGGCATGGAAAAGACGATGGGCGGCGTCGCGACGGCGACCCGGGCCACGCCGCTCGGCATGGCTTCAAGCGTCGTACGCAGCGTCACGGGGCGCGGAGGCCGCCTCACCGGATCGATGCTGATCGCGCTCGAAATGTTCGACGGCGGCGGTCAGCTCCAGGCGGCGATCGTCAGGCGCCGCGAACCCGACGCGCTCGACATTCCGGCGACCCTGGGCACGACCGAGACGGCGCGGGCGATCGCGCGCGATTTCGCCAAGGCCCTCCGCGACCGCTTTCAGAGCGGCCGCACGCGCTGACGTCTAGGCTTCGATGATGGAATTGCGGACGGCGTAGCGGACCAGCTCGGCGGTCGTCCTGAGCTTCAGCTTGTGCATCGCCGTCGCGCGATGGGTCTCGACCGTCTTGACGCTGATCTCGAGCTGGCGGGCGATCTCCTTGTTGATCTTTCCTTCGGCGATCAGCTGGACGACCTCGCGCTCGCGGTGGGTGAGGGCGGAAAGCGCCGTCTGCGGCTTGGTCTTGAGGAATTGCTCGAGCAGGGTCTCCGAAACGCCGCCCGAGAAATAGGGCCGGTGGATCGACAAGGCGTTGATCGCCGCGAACAGATGCTCTTCGGTCTCCGACTTCAGGATGAAGCCCCGAGCGCCCGCCCGAAGAACGTCCAGGATCATCGTCTCGCGGTCGTACATCGTATAGATGAGGATCTCGACCCGCGGCAGTTCGCGCTTCAGCGAGACCGTCAGCTCGTAGCCGTTGAGCTCCGGCAGCGAATAATCGACGATGGCGATGTCCGGCACCGTCTCGCGCGCCAGGGCAAGGGCGGTGCGCCCGTTGGCGGCTTCGGCGACGACCTGAAGGTTGGGCCGTGTCTCGAGCAGTGCCCGAACGCCGCGGCGGATGACATCGTGGTCGTCCGCGATCAATATGCGCTTTACCGGTCCAGACATATCGCCCCGTTCTTCTGTTCAGCCCAACGATCCGCGGTGACTTCTTCGAACTCGCCCCCGCATTCCCCTGCGCCATGCGGTAATTACCGCCTTCGGCCTCAACATTCTCTAAACGATCATTGGCCGTCTCGCCGCCGATCGATCCGGCTTCCCTCCGTCATCCCCGAGGGCGGGGGAAGTGCATATCGGGACAAACCCTGCCTCATGCGCTTTTTCGGAGGGGCTCTCTCTCTGTGGCCGGCAATGTCCTCCCTGATTTCCGGCGGAAAGCCGCGGCTTTCGGGCCCGAGCGCCACGAACGGCACGGCCGACTGGCGATCGGGCTCCTATCGGGGTTGTCCCCGATGGAGGCACCGGCGGCCCGCGCCTAGCAACGTGCCGGCGAGCGTGGAGGCCGATCATGGACGTCAAAGCCCTGGTGCCGTTGTTCATCCAAATCAGCCTGACGCTGATCGTCGGCTCGGTGGGCATGAGGAGCGAGTGGCGCGACCTCCGGCTTGCTTTGGGGCAGCCTCGCCGGCTCCTGCGCGGAATCGTGGCGGTCAACCTCGTCGTGCCCCTCGCCGCGATCCTCATCGTGCTTGTCCTGCCTATCGACCAGCCGGTCAAGCAGGGGATCGTGATCATGGCGGTCTCGCCGCTTGCTCCGCTGATTCCGGGCCGGCTGCTCAAGGCCGGCGCGGATGCTTCCGTCGCGGTCGGGCTCTATTTCTGGCTTCTGGTTCTGGCGGTGGCCATCGTCCCGCTCACCGTCGCGTTGCTTGGCGCGGTCACCGCGGTGGACGTCTTCCTGCCAGCGGGAGAGATCGCCCGGCTCGTCTTCGCCTCGGTGCTGGCGCCGCTGGTCGCGGGAATGGCGATCGCCGCTTTCCTGCCTCGCCAGGCGCCGATGCTGGCGAAGATCGCCGGGTTGCTCGGCAATCTCATGCTGCTGCTGTTCGTCGCCGCCATCCTTTATTTGGCGGGCGGGCAGATCGTCGGTCTCGCTGAGGACGGCACATTGCTCGCCTGCATCGTTACCGTCTCCGCGGCGCTCGCGGGCGGGCATTTGCTCGGCGGGCCGGGACCGCTCAACAAGATGGCGCTGGGCATCGCCGCGGCAACGCGCCACCCCGGCATAGCGGTAATGATCGCCCGCAGCGCGCTGGACGATCGCCGGGTGGTCCTCGCCGTCCTGCTGTTCCTGTTCGTGAGCTTGATACTCTCGGCGATCTACCAGGCCTGGGCGATGAAGCGCGTCCCGGCACGCGACTGATTGCCGCGTCGCCCCCGCAACCAACCTCCGTCAGAAAAAATTAGGCGCGGCAGGACGTGCTGCACATACGTCCCGCCGCGCCGACGACGCCTGAGCAGGGGGTGGGGGGAGGGTGCTCAGTCGGCTGCGCCGCCAGACCTCAATTCACTTCAGACGGGCGTTCCTCGATATCGGTATTTGCATGGAGAAACCGCAGATTTCCTTGCTTTTCGGATCAGGGAGAGACCCAATCCGCCCTCTGGTGATAAATCCGGACTCGACTCGGCGGTCCGATTGCCGTCGCCCTCGACTCAGCTCGGGACCGAGCACGATCTTCCTCTGGGATCGCCCGAGACGGCCACCCGGTGAAACCCCGATAGGCGCACGGCGCCTTCGGCGCTTCAATGGGGCGTGGGCGGCAGCTTGAGGCTGGACCGCTCGGGGCGTCGTCTTGCTGTTCACTCCCGGCGGACGGCGCCCCACCCGCCCGGGATCGCGCACGATTGGCAGCCGGCCGGTCCGGGCCCGAAGTTCCCGGCACCGATACCCTCAGCCTGAACTTGTTTCACGGTCCAGCTCACCACCGTCGCGGTGGCTCGTCGCTGAATGCTGAAGCAAGCATGTCCTGAGCCCGCCAAAGGGTTCAGCATGACGGGAAATGCCATCGGCACGCATTAATGGTCCCGGCCGGCACCGGCGCGGCCAGCCCCGCCGCCCGGACGACGAAGAGGGGCCCTCAGGGGGCTGAGGACCCCTCCCGTCGCCTGCACCGCCAAGCGCTGTCAGCAAGGCGGCGCCAGGTTCAGCCTTCCCTTGGCAGGGAGAGCGCAGAATGGGGTTGGGGCGCGGTGCGCGGTATCGGGATAATTACTGAGGGCGCCCGCATCGGTCCCCGATCCGCCACGTACCGTCACGCCTTCGGAGGCCTCAGCACGCAGCGGAAGCCGATGTGCGAGGTGGAGGTGTCGATCGGATGGGCGTGGCGGGCGGCCGGCCGATAGCGCCGGCAATAATTGGGGGCGCACAAATGCGAGCCGCCCTTCAGCACGCGCCGCGGGATCTGCAGCGGGTCCTCGGGCGCGACGCTCGCCCAGCGCTTGACCGTGCAGCAGACCTTGCTCGGCTCGTTCGGCGGATGGAACGCCCACCAGTCGGCGGTCCATTCCCAGACGTTGCCAATCATGTCGGAGAGACCATAGCCGTTGGCCGGAAAGGCGCCGACCGGCGAAGTCCTGGGCCACCCGTCCCGGCCGCTATTGTGGAACGGAAACGTCCCTTGCCAGATATTCGCTTGCGGCGCGCCGTCCGGCTCGAGTTCCTCGCCCCACGCATATTCGGCTTCGTTCGCTCCGCCTTTGGCGGCGAACTCCCACTCCTTCTCGCTCGGCAGCTCCGCTCCCGCCCACGCCGCATAAGCCTCGACGTCGACCAGCGCGACGTGGACGACGGGGTGGTTTTCGAGCCCGTCGATCGAACTGCTGGGCCCGGTCGGATGGCGCCAGTCGGCGCCGCGCACGAACGCCCACCACAAATGGGGCTGCTCGAGGGGGATCGCGCGAACGCTCGGAATGAAGACCATCGAGCCGGCAGCCAGATTTTCCGCCGGCGCGTCGGGGAAATCCTCCGCGCGCGGCGCGCGTTCCGCGAACGTCACATAGCCGGATGCGGCCACGAAGCGCGCGAACTCGCTATTGGTGACCGGCGAGCGGTCGATCCAGAAACCCTCGGTCCGCACCCGCCGGCGAGGGCGTTCCTCGACATAATGGCGGTCCGAGCCCATCAGGAAGGCGCCGCCTTCGATCCACACCATGTCGCGTCCGGCGGCGGTTCCTTGCGGCCCTTCCCCGCTCCGCGGAGACGGCGCGTTCGGCGGCTCGGCGGGGTTCGTCTCGACCTCGGCTACGGATATGGCGAACTCGGATTGCTTCATCTTGGGCCCCGGCTGCTCGGAAGTTGCGTCGATCCCGCCGTCGTTCGGTGTTGGAAAGTCCGCCGAGACCTCGGGCCGATCCGCGGGACGGTCCATCGGGGAAAGGCCGGAGCCGAGCCGCTTTGAACCGAATCTTGCGGCAAAAATGGCGGGTATCCGTCCCTAAGGGCCGCGAATCGAGCCGGATGAAGGCCCGGCCGCCTCGGCCCGAGAAAATTCCGGGCGCTCCTCGGGATTAATCCCGATGGAGGGGGGTGCCGCCGGTGGCCATTAGGGCCTCATCGAAAAGAGAAAGGACTCAATGATGCGTTCCTCCTTCGTATCGGCGCTTGCCGCCATCAGCCTCGTCGCTGCGCCAACGGCCGCGATCGCCGCCACGTCCGGGAGTGCATCGGCGCTGTCGGTCGCCCACAATCCGGCGGTACGGGCCCAGGCGGGCATGACGAATCCGAACCAGATGGATGAGACCGGCTATATCCTGGTCGGAGTCGGGGTGGTCGCGGTGATCATCCTCCTCATCGTCCTGCTCGACGACGACGACGGTCCCCATAGCCCCTGAGCCTTCGACAGGGCCGAAGGAGTTCGCGGGGGCTGGTGCCGGATGCAGGAATCGAACCCGCGACCTTCGGTTTACAAAACCGCTGCTCTACCAGCTGAGCTAATCCGGCCTACGCACGCCGCCCAAATGGGCTAAGCGATGCCGAACGTCCAGCCCTCGGTTCGCGCGAGCTGGGCGGTGAGGCCCGGCGGGGCGAAAGCCTTGGGCCCCCCGGTCGCCAGCGCCCGCATCCCGGCCGCGGTCACAAGCGCATCCGTCTGGTGATCGTTGGGCTCGAAGCGCAGCCGGGCGGGCGCGCTTGCGAGGCCTTGCAGCGCGCGATTTAGCTCGGCCCGCGACCTCAGCTTGGTTCCCGGCATTCCGGCGCGGCGGAGATAGATTCGCGTGTAGATCTCGACCACGACGCTGCCCCGCGCCGGCAGCGGGTCCATCGGCCAGATCGCGACCTTGCCATTCAGGCGATGGAGCAGCCGCATTCCCGAAAAGCTGGCCTTGGCGACCTGGGCGGCTCCGATCGCGTCATAGGCGCTCGCGGTCTTGCGGCCGCCCAGGGCGTTGAGCCGCCGGTCGCAGGCACGGAAATGCATGAAGCGGGCCTTCTCGCCGTCGGCGGCGCCGAAATAGAAATGGCGGCGATGCGATCGCTCGAGGAAGCTCGCGGCGCCCAGATCCTCGTCCTCGCTCAAAGCGTCGACATAGGCCCAGAAGGCCCTGGCCTCGGCGGGCACCCCCGCTTCGCCCGGCAGATATTCGCCGCGCTCGGCGATCGGCGGAGCGAAGCTGAAATCGAAGCCGAACAGGGTCGGCGCCTCGGCCGCGGCCCCGATCAGCCAATCGAGCACTTCGGTGCGCGACCAGATATGGCCCGGGCGCACGAGGCGGGGCGGAGAATCGCCGGCGCCCGCCATCGCGACGGCGATGCCCTTGTGCTTCCTCCCCTTGGCGCCGGACCAGTCGATCGCGGCGTAGCGTTCGAACCGCGTCACTTCTTCTTCCGCGGCGTCGCCTTCGGCCTGGCGGCGGTCCAGTCGCGCGAGCGGCGGATCGTCTCGCGGACCCGCTCCTGATCCGGGCTGTCGAAGCGGATCAACACCGCGGGCCAGCCTTCGTAATGCGGGCTTTGCCAGAATGTGCCCGGATCGGTCTCCTTCAATATCTCGACCGTATCCATGTCGATCGCGATGCCGAACGAGGTCTCTACTTCGTGGCCCGTGTAGAGGAAGGCGCGGCCGTTCGAGGCGACCTTGACCGCCGGCTTGCCGTAGCTCGTCGAAAGCTCGGTGTCCGGCAGGGTCAGCGCAAAGGCGACGGCGTCGTCGAAGCTTCGGATCGGCTCATTCGCCATCGCGGATCGCCTTGCGCTGCTCCTCCCACCAGGCCATTCGCTCGGCGATTCGCTTTTCGAGCCCGCGGTCGGTCGGCGTGTAGAAGGTCTGCGGCTCCATCTCCTCGGGCCAGTAATCGTCGCCCGAAAAGCCGCCCTCGGAATCGTGGTCGTACTGATAGCCCTTGCCGTAGCCGATCTGCTTCATCAGCTTGGTCGGCGCGTTGAGGATGTTCTTCGGCGGCATCAGCGACCCGGTCTCCTTCGCGCTTCGCCAGGCCGCCTTCTGCGCCACGTAGACCGCGTTCGATTTGGGCGCTGTGGCGAGATAGAGGCAGGCCTGGACGATCGCCAGCTCGCCCTCGGGAGAGCCGAGGAAATCGTAAGCGTCCTTGGCGGCGATGCACTGGGCCAGGGCATTGGGGTCGGCGAGGCCGATATCCTCGCTCGCCGCGCGGGTCAGTCGGCGCAGCAGATAGAGCGGCTCCTCGCCGGCCGTCAGCATCCGCGCGAGATAGTAGAGCGCGGCCTGCGGGTCCGAGCCGCGGATCGCTTTGTGAAGCGCGGAGATGAGGTTGTAATGGCCCTCGCGGTCCTTGTCGTAGACCGCGACCCGGCGGTGAAGCAAAGCGGCCAGCTCGGCCGGCGCCAGCGGCTCGGCGAGCTCGATCGAGAACAAGGTCTCGGCCTGGTTTAGCAGGAAGCGGCCATCCCCGTCGGCCGTTGCGACGAGCGCGTCGCGGGCCTCCGGAGTCAGCGGCAGCGGACGGCCCATCAGCTCTTCGGCGCGGTCGAGCAGCTTGCAGAGAGCCGGGGCGTCGAGCCGGTTGAGGATCAGCACCTGCCCGCGCGAGAGCAAGGCGGCGTTGAGCTCGAAGCTGGGATTCTCGGTCGTCGCTCCGACCAGGACGACCGTGCCGTCCTCGACATAGGGGAGGAAGCCGTCCTGCTGGGCGCGGTTGAAGCGGTGGATCTCGTCCACGAAGAGCAAGGTCTGCCGGCCGAGCTTGCGGTGCTCGCGCGCCTCGGCGAACACTTTCTTCAAATCGGCGACGCCCGAGAAGACCGCGGAGATGGCGACGAAACGCATGCCCACCGCGTCGGCGAGCAGCCGGGCGATGGTGGTCTTGCCGGTGCCCGGCGGCCCCCACAGGATCATCGACGAAAGCTTGCCGGCCGCGACCATGCGCCCGATCGCGCCGTCCGGCCCGGTCAGATGCTCTTGGCCGACGACGTCGTCGAGCCGCTGGGGCCGGAGGCGGTCGGCGAGCGGCGCGTCGTCGCTCGGCGCCTCGGGGGCGTCGGGCTGGGCCGGCTCGTTCTGAAAAAGGTCAGCCACCGGAGCCGCTTAGAACCGCGCCCGGCCGATCGCAATCGTCGCGTCCGGCCCATATTGCGGCCGGGCCGTCGCCGGGCGGGCGCGCACCAGCGGCGCGGCGGCGGGCGGAAGGCCGCTGCGCGTGCCGACGATGGTGAAATCGACGGGACCGGCCGTGCCGAGGAGGACGTCGATCTCGGCCCCCTCGCAGGCGCGCCCGACGCAGCGAACGGCATATTTGTCCGCGTCCGCCCCCTCGCCAAAGCGCTGCAGGAAAGCGGCCGCTCCCGCCGCCCGAAGACGCGCCTCGGCCGGAGCGATCAGCGAGAAGCTCTGCGCGCCGTTCATCGCGAGCCGAAGCCGGATCCGCCGTCCGCCCGGTATGGGAGCCTGGCCAACGAGCGTCACCGATGGGACCGCGACGGCTATGGGCGGCGCGGGGGTGGCCCAGCGGCGGCGGGCCGTGTAGGGCATCTCGGTGCGCTCCCAGGCGGCGTCGAACGGCACCGGCGCGCCGTCATTGTTGACTGCGAAGCGGCCCGTATGGGCCGCCTCGTCCCAGGCATATTCGATGGTGAAGAGCTGCTGCCTCTCGGCGCTGTAGGCCGGGGCGAGCCCGGCGCCGAGCCAGGCGGCGAGCGCGACCGCGGCCGCCGCCCGCGCGCGGAGGAGCGGCCGAAGTTCGATCAAAGCCGGCAGAAGGATCAGCGCGCCCAGTGGGGCGAAGGCCCAGAAGGGGCCGCCGTTCATCAGCTCCTCGAACAGGCCGAGCGCCGGCCCGAAAGTGAGGTAGAGCAGGAGCGCGGCGAGGATCGCTCCGGCCTTTTCCGCCCGGCGGAGCCATCGCTTTCCGGCCATTCCGAGGGCGGCGACGAGCGGCGGGAGGAGGAAGTAGATCGCCCCGCCCGGCGCGACGAAGCTGAGCGCCGCGCCCAAAAGGGTGAAGACCAGCCAGAAGGCGGGGCGCAGCCTTGTCCGCTCCGGCGTTCCGGCGACGAGGAGCAGGGAAAGGGCACAGGCGGCCAGCGCGGTCGCATAGACCGCCGTGGTCGTCGCCGGGGGAAAGGCGCGCCAATAGTCGCCGGGGCGAAGCAGCTGGACGATCCACTGGCCGGCCAAGGCGAGCCCGGCAGATCCGGCGAGCGCCGCCGCCATCGCAAGGAGCGGCCGGCCGAGCGCTCGCCGACGCCATCCTTCGATCAGGAAAAAAAGGATCAGAATGCCAAGCATTACCAGTCCGAACATCATCGGCAGGACGACGAAGCCGCGCCCCAGAATGTCGGTGTAGAGCCGCTCGCCGCTCGCCGCCGGCACCGCGCCCGAAGCGGCGAGCTCGGCGACGGCGAGCGCCTGGTCGCCCATATGCTGCAAGCTGCGATGGTCGAGCGCGGCGAGCGTGTCTCCGGCGCTGTGATAGCGGGTCTCGTTGCCGATTACCGCGAAGTTGAGGATCGTCCAGGGACGCGCGTCGAACACCGCGACGTCGGTGGAATTGGGGATCAGCGCGTAGAGGCCGGTCGAGAGCGAATTGGCCATCGGGCGGGCCGCGGAGGCGCGGTAGAGAGCGATCGCGGCGCCGTTGGGCCGGCTGGTCTCGAACATGATCGCCGGGCCGTTCACCCCGCGCGATTCGAGGTTGATCGCGGTGTCGACCCGGGCCGCCAGGGGATCGCGGTCGAGGAAGGCGCGAGCGCCGAGCAGCCCCATCTCCTCGCCTTCGTCGAACAGGAAGGTGACGGGCCGGGCGAGGCGCTTCCCGCGCAAATTGACGGCGATTTCCAGCATGGCCGCGACTCCGATCCCGTCGTCCGACGCGCCGGGGCCGGCGAAGGTGGAATCATAGTGGGAGACGAGCAGCAGGTGCTTTCCTTGCGCCGGGCCGATCGTGGCCACCAGGTTGCGCACCCGGGCGCAGCTCACATTGCGGTTGCGGCGGAAGCCGTTGCAGGCGAAATCGTCGGTCACGCGCGGGTTCAGGCCCACCGCGCGCATCTCGGCGATCAGCCGCTCGCGGACGGCGTCGCCCGCGGCGCTGTCCGCCGGGTGCGGCCGCTCGTCGCCCAAAATGCGCGCCAGCCGCTCCGCCGCTCGGTCGGCGTTGAAGCCGGGACCGCCGGGAGAGGGAAGGGCGATCAGCGAGCCCTTGAGCGCCATCGCCGCCAGCAAGGCGAGCGCCGCGATCAGCATCAGCCCCGCCCGCCTCATGTGCCCGCCCCTTTTTTCCCGTCCCTCTTAGGGCCATATCGCTTCCGCGGCCATCTTGCGATAGGGCGGCGCTGCCTCGAAATCGGAGAGACGAAATGGGTTACCGGATGGTCGTGGTCGGCGCGACCGGCAATGTCGGCCGCGAGATGCTCAACATCCTCGCCGAACGCCAGTTTCCGATCGACGAGATCGCTGCGGTCGCCTCGCCGCGCTCGACCGGCGACATCATCGATTTCGGCGACAGCGGCCAGGAATTGAAGGTCCGCAACATCGAGCATTTCGATTTCGCCGGCTGGGACATCGCTTTGTTCGCCGCGGGGAGCGCGGTTTCGATGAAATATGCGCCGATCGCCGCCGCGGCGGGCTGCACGGTGATCGACAACAGCTCCTATTTCCGGATGGATCCGGACGTTCCGCTGATCGTGCCCGAGGTGAATCCCGAGGCGATCGCCGGCTATGCGAAGCGGGGCATCATCGCCAATCCGAACTGCTCGACTGCCCAGATGGTGGTGGCCTTAAAGCCGCTTCACGACGCGGCGAAGATCAAGCGCGTGGTGGTCGCCACGTACCAGTCGGTCTCGGGCGCCGGCAAAGCGGGGATGGACGAGCTGTTCGAGCAGAGCCGCAACATCTTCGTCGGCGATTCCAACGAGCCGGCGAAATTCACCAAGCAGATCGCCTTCAACGTGATCCCGCACATCGACGACTTCCTCGACGACGGCTCGACGAAGGAGGAGTGGAAGATGGTGGTCGAGACCAAGAAGATCCTCGATCCCAAGATCAAGGTCACCGCGACCTGCGTTCGCGTTCCGGTCTTCGTCGGCCATTCGGAGGCGATCAACATCGAGTTCGAAAACGAGATTTCGGCCGACGAGGCGCGCTCGATCCTTCGCGAGGCGCCCGGAATCATGCTCGTCGACAAGCGCGAGGACGGCGGATACGTGACCCCGGTCGAATGCGTCGGCGATTACGCCACCTTCATCAGCCGCGTGCGCGAGGACAGCACGGTCGACAACGGCCTGTCGCTCTGGTGCGTCTCGGACAATCTTCGGAAGGGCGCGGCGCTCAACGCGGTCCAGATCGCCGAGCTGCTCGGCCGCAAGCACCTCAAGAAGGCGGCCTGAGCCTTTCCTCCCCTGCATTTGCAGGGGAGGGGGACCATGCGAAGCATGGTGGAGGGGCCTCTTGCCGTGGAAGAACCCCCTCCACCGCGCTACGCGCGGTCCCCCTCCCCGCGAAATCGCGGGGAGGATTATCGGCTCGTCAGCTCCGCTCTCGCCTCGGCATATTCCGCGATCAGCTGGGCGACATAGTCCGCCGCCGGGCGCACCCTGTCGATCGCCCCTATGCCCTGGCCCGAGCCCCAGATGTCCCGCCAGGCCTTGGCCTTGGATCCCTCGCCGGTGCCGAAATCCATCGTGCTGAGGTCCCCTTCGGGCAGGTTGTTCGGGTCCAGCCCCGCGGCCATGATCGATGCCTTCAGGTAATTGCCGTGAACGCCGGTGAACAGGCTCGAATAGACGATGTCGTCGGCGCGGCCTTCGCAGATTCCCTGCTTGTAGGCGTCGGGGGCATTGGCCTCGGCGGTGGCGATGAAGGGCGAGCCGATATAGCCCAGGTCCGCGCCCATCGCCTGAGCGGCGAGGATCGCGCGGCCGGTGGCGATCGCGCCCGACAGGATCAGCGGCCCGTCGAACCAGTCGCGTATCTCCTGGACCAGGGCGAAGGGCGAAAGCCGCCCGGCATGGCCGCCTGCGCCCGCGGCGACGGCGATGATCCCGTCCGCGCCTTTCTCGATCGCCTTGCGGGCGAAGCGGTCGTTGATGATGTCGTGGAGCGTGATCCCGCCCCAGGAGTGAACCGCCTGGTTGACCTCCACCAGCGCGCCCAGCGAGGTGATGACGACCGGCACCTTCCACTTGGCGCAGGTCGCCATGTCCTCCTGCAGCCGGGCGTTGGAGCGGTGGACGATCTGGTTGACGGCGAAGGGCGCGGCGGGCGCTTCGGGATGGTCGCGGTCCCACGCGGCCAGTTCCTCGGTGATCCGGTGAAGCCATTCGTCGAGCAGGCTCTGTGGCCGGGCGTTGAGCGCCGGAAAGGAGCCGACGATCCCCGCCTTGCACTGGGCGATGACCAGATCGGGATTGGAGATGATGAACAAGGGCGCGCCGATCGCGGGCAGGCGCAGGCGGTTGAACAGGGGGGGCAGGCTCATGCCGCCTGCGTAACGGAGCGGGAGGGCCAAGTCACCCCTTCGCGGCGGACGCTTCCCCATTGACGCGCGCAGGATTTCCACGCTTTAACAACACTCTATGACGCCAGTCGCCCTTCTCTTCATCATTGCTGCCGATCCTGCGCCTCTGCCTTCAGGGCCAGTCCCCCCTGTAAGGCCGCGCGCCGACCTCGGCGCCCTGTTTCGCGCGGCCGGCTATCCGCGCGCAGCGCTGCAGCGGGGCGAGCAAGGCGATGTCGGCTTTCGTCTGGTGATCGACCCGGAGGGCCGGGTCAGCCGCTGCGACGTGACTCAATCGAGCGGCTCGCAAAGGCTGGACGAGGCGACCTGCGGAACATTGCTCCACGACGCCCGCTTCACGCCGGCGCGCGACCGTGACGGGACTCCCGTCGCGGACGTCGTGGTTTCGCGGGTTCGCTGGACTTTGCCGCCGGGCCTGGGGCTCGCGACCTATATCCGCTCGGCCGATTATCCGCGGGAGGCGATCCGGCGCCATGAGCAGGGCAGGGTCGCGTTCGAGCTGACGATCTCGCCCGAAGGCGTCCCCAGCGCCTGTCGTATCCTCGCCTCGAGCGGCAGCGCCACGCTCGACGAAGCGACGTGCCGGATCATGGGCGAGCGGCCCCGCTTCACGCCCGCGCACGACGCCGAGGGCCGCCCGACGTCCGACACCGTTCGCAGTGCGGTCGTCTGGGTCCTGCCCGGTCCGCCGCTGATCCCGCTCGGCGCGATCCGCAACGACCCGCGCGTTCCGCGCTAGGATTGCGAATTCCGTTTGTCGGGCGCCGACGGCCCTTCTCCTCCGCGGTCGAACTTGTCCGCGCGCCTCTTGCCGAACAGCAGGCCGCGCTCCATCCGCGCCCGGCTCGCTTTGTAGTAGGCGAGCAGGAAATCGTAATCGTGGCCGCTTCGGTCCTCGTATCCGATCTTGGCCTGGATGGTGCGCGAAACGGTCGAGACCGCTTCGGCCTGCCCTTCGCGAAGCACCCGCTCCAGCGTCTGCAGCTCGAACACGCCGTAGACGTCGAGTTGGGCGTCGGTGAAGCGATAGGCCTCGTCCGGCCCGTAGGCGCCGAGCAGCTCGAAGGTCAGTTTCTTCTTCGGCGCGCTGATCACCCAGGTGCCCGCGAGCAGGTCGCCGACCCGCATCTTGTCCTTGTTGAACATCGGGAAGAACAGGAAGATCGCGGTCCACAGCAGCCCGGCCAGCGCCGTGACGCCCTCGGCCGATCCTTCCGCCGCGTTGTAGAAGAGGAAGGAGAGCGGCAGATAGAATTCGATCTCGCGCATCAGGTTGCGGGCGATGACCCGGTCGGCGGTGAGCCTTTCGCCGCTTCGGGCCACGACCCGCAGGCCGGCGCTGCGCTTGCCGAAGGTCGCGGCGCGCGGGCCCATTTCCATCAGGATGAAATAGCCGTTCCGGAGCAGGAAGAAGCCGAGCAGCCAGATGACGAAAGCGAGCTCGGCCCGCTCGCTGCCAAGCGTGTAGGCGGTGGCCCCGGCGAGAAAGGTCAGCGCGACGAGGATCACGATCATGATGACCAAGTCGACCAGGAAGGCCGCGGCGCGCTGGCTGACGTCGGCGAGCTTGAGGCTGAGGTCGACGCCCTCCGGAGTTACCAGGCTGCGCCTTTTCTTCGCCTCCTCGCGGTGTCGCAGGGCAAGGTCAGACATCGATCCGCCTCGGGAGGTAGAAATAGGCAAGCCACAAAGCGAGCATCGTCAGCCCGATCGCGTAGCGGGTGGAATCGACGTTGATCGTCTGGCGGCCGATACCTTCGAGCAGGCCGGCGACGGCGAGCATGATCACCACGCCGGCCATCGCAGCCGCTGCCGTCCGTCCGGCGCGGGCCGCCGAATCGAGCCGCGATTCCTCGCCGGGAAAGACCACGCTCCAGCCGATCCGGAAACCCGCGGCGCCGGCTAGGACGATGGCGAAAATCTCGGTCGAGCCGTGGATGATCAGCCAGCCGCCGAGCTCCTCGCCAAGCCCGCGCGACGAGAAGAGCGCGAGGATCGCGCCGAGCGTTGCCCCGTTGGCGACCAGCACCAGCAGGGTCGGAACGCCGAACGCGAAGCCGAGCGCGAAGCACAGGATCGAGATCTGGCTGTTGTGGTTGAACAGGAAAGTGGCGAAGACCGCGAGGCCGCCGCCCTGCGGGCGATCGTAGAGCGTGGCCCGCAGGGCTTCGGCCGAAGCCGAGAAGTCGCGCCCGCCGGCGAGCTCCGGGGCGACGAAGCTGGAATACCAGCCCGGATCGTTGACGACCAGCAGGTAGCCGGCGAGCACGCCGATCATGGTGACCGCCAGCGACGCCAGGGTTTCGCGCCACAGACTCTGGATCGCCAGCGGCCAATCGCGGGCGAAGAAATCGACCAGCCGGCTGCCGGGAGAGGTGCGCACGCCGTAGACGAAGAAATAGGCCCGGGCGCAGAGGTTCTCGAGATAGGTGATCAGCTCGAGGTCGAGCGACGTCTCGCGCGCCACCGACAGCGAGGAGAGGGCGCCGCGGTAGAGGACGGGTAGCGCGAGCAGGTCGTCGTCGCTGAGCGCGCGGACCGATCGGCGCTCGCAGCGGCGGATGATCTCCTCGAGCCGCTGCCATTCGCCCTCGCGCGCGGCGCGGAACTGGCGGGAGCCGATCGGCGCGTTCAAATCAATGCCCTCCGCTTGAAGTCGAGATAGGCGCGGACCAGCGCCGGCCCTGCCTCGGCCGAGGCCGCCTCGAGCACGTGGGCGCCGAGATGGCGCAGGCGGGTGATCACCAGCCGCCGCTCGCGAAGCAGCGAGGCGGCGGTGACGGCGCGGCCGATATCGTCGGCCTCGACCGGCTCGGCCGACGACAGGCCCTCAAGCTCCTCGTCCTTGAGCACGACGAACAGGATGACGTGGCGCTTGAGCAACGTGCCGACCGCGTTCATCATCAGCTCGGCGCTGGTCGTGTCCGCGAATTCGGTGAAGACGACGATCAGCGAGCGCCGGCTGAGGTCGCTCGCCAGAGTCGCCAGCGCCAACGTGTAGTTGGTCTCGCTCTGCGAATATTCGATTCCCGCCGCGACCCTCTGGAGCATGGCGAAGGCGCGCGCGCCCGAGATCGGCTGGCTGGCCGCACGGGGCTTGGAGTCGAACGCGAACAGGCCGACCCGGTCGCCGTCCTTCAGAGCGACATAGGCGGCGAGCAAGGCGGCGGAGACGGCGCGATCGACCCGCGGAACGCCGGCGACCGGCTCGCACATCGCCCGCCCCGAATCCACCGCCATGACGATGTTGTTGTTGCGCTCGGTGCGATATTCCTTGGCGACGAGGGTCGTGTGGCGGGCCGAGGTCTTCCAGTCGATCGCCCGCCGGTCCATCCCCTGGCGGTAGTCGGCAAGCGCCTCGAACTCCGCGCCCTCGCCGACCTGGAGCTGGGCCTTGATTCCGAACATCGCCTCGCGGTTCAGCATGTCGATGCCCTTGTTGCCGAGCGATCTGATGTCGGGCGTGATGGCGATTGCCTGGCCGAGCGCGAGCTGGCGCTGCTTCAAGACGAGGCCGAGCGGCCCGGGCCAGCGGATCCACAGGCAGTCGAGCCGCGCCGTTCCGCGCCGCTCCGCCTTCAGCACCACCGCTGCGGAGGGAAGGCCGCCGTCGAGCTGGGCCGAGGCGCGCAGGCCGAACGGCGCGCCGACCGGGCCGGACAGACCGAGCGCGAACTGAACGCCGCCGGGCGCGCGTCCCGGGAAGCGGGCGCGGGCGGTCACGGCGAAGGTCTCGCCGACGCCGACCGCTTTGGGGCCGGAACACTCGCCCACGGCGCTGCGCGTCGGCGCGCCGCTAACGGCATCGACCAGGCACAAGGCTGCCAGCAGCGCGAGCAAGGCGAGCCCGCCGGTCCAATAGGCCGGGGCGAGAAGGCCGACGACCAGCGCCGCCGGCCCGATGGCCGCCGCTGCAAGCACGGTTCGTCGGGTCGGGTAGATCAACGCGGCGCTCCGACTTCCTCGATCAGCCGGGCGATCACGCTCTCCACCGGCCGCCCCTCGATCTCGGCCGCTGCGGAGAGGAGGACCCGGTGGCGAAGCACCGAGGGAGCGAGCGCCTTCACGTCGTCCGGAATGACGTAGTCGCGCCCGTCGAGGGCCGCCCGCGCCCGCGCCGCGCCGGCGAGCATGGCCGCGGCGCGCGGGGAGGCGCCGCCCTCGAGATCGGGCGCCTCGCGGGTCGCGCGAACCAGCGCCACGACATAGTCGGTGACGTCGCCGACCATCGGGATCGCTTCGACCGCGGCGATGGCCTCGGCGAGCTGGTCGGGAGTCACGCGCGCCTCGATTCCCCAGTCGGCGGCTTTCGGAGCGCCGAAGCGCGCGCCGTGGCCGGCGACGATCTTCTTCTCCTCCTCGGCCGTGGGATAGCCCATCAGGTGCTTGAACAGGAACCGGTCCAGCTGCGCCTCTGGCAGCGGGTAGACGCCCTGCTGCTCGATCGGGTTCTGAGTGGCGATGACCATGAAGCGGTCGGGCAAGGCGTAGGTCTCGCCGTCGATCGTCACCGATCGCTCCTGCATCGCCTCCAGCAGCGCCGCCTGGGTCTTGGGCGGCGTGCGGTTGATCTCGTCGGCGAGCAGCAGGTCGCAGAAGACCGGGCCGCGGGTGAGGGTGAAGGCGCTGGTCTGGAAGTTGAACAGGTTCGAGCCGAGGATGTCGCCCGGCATCAGGTCCGGGGTGAACTGGATTCGGCCGAAATCGAGGCCGAGCGCCCGGGCGAAACACTGGGCGAGGAAGGTCTTCGCGGTGCCGGGCGGCCCTTCGAGCAGGATGTGGCCCGAGGAGAGCAGGGCGATCAGCATCAGCTCGACCGCCTCGTCCTGCCCGACGATCGCTTTCGCAACGTCCTGCCTGATTCCGTCAGCGAGGGATTTGACGTCGGTTACGTTCACCGGATGATGTCCTTCTTCCATGAAAAGAGCGCCCGCGCCGCGGCGACCAGCTCGTGCCGGTCGCGGGCGTGGGCAAGGCGCGCGGCGAGCGCGCTGAACGGGGAGCGATCGTCCTTGGTCAGGCGATCGAGGTAGGCGTCGAGCGCCTCGCCCTGCAGCGCCTGCGGCGCTCCCGAGAGCCGGGCCGCCTCCTGCCGGACGACGTCGGCATAGGCCCCGCCGAGCCGCGCCTCGCGCCGGGCGAGGCGGATCAGGCCCGCGCTGTTCTCGACCAAAGCGGCCTTGCCGAACGCGATCGCCCGCGCCTCGGCCCGCGGCTCGCCGAACCGGAAGGCGCCGTGCAGCCCGGCGAGGATCGCCGCGAACAGAAGCGCGAGGGTCATCGCCAGGAAAGGCGGCTCGAGGACGGTGCGGAGCAGGCTCCGCGACTTGTCCCCTGCAAGGCCGTTGACGGTGAGATCGAAGGCGATCGGCCCGTTCGCCTCCGAATTGAGCGCGTCGATCAGCGCCAGCGCCGCGCGCGCCTGTGCCGGGTTCTTGAGGCCGTGATTGTTGAACAGGTCCGGATCGGCGGCGATGTAGTGCGGCTGCTCCCCGAGCCGGGCGACGAGCGCGTCGCCATTCGGCAGCGCGACGAGCGGCGTGAGGTTCGCACCCGCGATCGTCTGCACATGCCGCGGCACCGGAATCGCAAGCGTTTCCAGAAAGTCGCGCCCTCCCGCATAGGGGACGGATGGCCGATCGTCCGAGGAGGCGCGGACCGCGATCTTCTCGCCCAGCAAAGAGCCCGCTGCCTCGCCGGCCCCGGCCCCCAATACCCTGACCCAGCCGGGGTGACCGAAATCGGGCATCGTGACCCATTTGGGCAGGATGATCAGAGTCGCCTTATCGCGCCGCAGGCGCAGGAGCCGGGCGACGTCCTCGGGCCGGTTCTCGGGCTCGAGCGTGACGATCACCAGCCCCTCCGCGTCGAGCTCGCTGGGGTAGCGGACCATGTTCGTCCGCCGAAGCCGCCCGACCAGGGTGGTCAGCCCCTTGTAGCCGGTGGCGCTGACCGACAGCGTCGAAGCCTCCCCGCCGTGGATCGGCATGATCCGCGAGCCGTAGGCGACCAGCAGTACGAGCGCGACGAAGCCGACGAAGCCGGCCACGACCAGTCCCGCGACCAGCCTGACGTTGAACGGATGCTGCCTCTCGCTCAACCGCGCCATCCTTCGGCGAAGGCGAATTCCCGATAGGCGTCGCGGCAGTCGCTCCACTCGCCGGCCCCCAGCGGGCGCTGGGCGAACAGGCTCCGCTCGACCATCATCGCGATGCGGGCGAAGGCCGAGCGGGGTCCGCCCGGGATCGCGTCCAGCGCGGCGATGTCCCGGCTGGTCAGCGCCGGGCGGACCAGATCGGGGCGCTTCTCGTCGATATCCTCGATGCTTCGGAAGAGGATGAGATGGGCGGCTTCCGAATAGCGTCCGGCGGCCGCCAGCGCGTCGGCCTCGCCCAGCAGCTCGCGCGCCTCGGCCGCTTCGGGGCGCCACGTCTCATCGGCGTCCGCCTCGTCGCCCTTGTGCCTCAGCGGCCATTTGGCCTCCATCAGCCTGGGGACGATCAGGTAGAGCAGGAAAGCCACGATCCCCGCGACCGCGAGCCAGAAGACGATTTGGAGGATCGGCCCGAGGCTGGCGAAATCGGTCTGGGCCTCGGGCGCCCTGGCCGACGGGAAATCGAACTGGATCGCGCTGTCGCCGAGCATCTCGCGGTGGGCATCGGCAAACGCCCCGCCCCCGTTCGGCGCCGGCATCGCAGGCGGCTTGACGTTCATGCTCTCGACTGGCTCCCCTGCGGTCACTCTAGGCAGCGCAAGCGTGGCGGCGCAACCCGCAAGAAGGCCGGAACCTCCGCGAGTGGTCGATCGGCGCGCCAGGCCCCCCCCTGAAAGGCCTCGGACGGATTTATGACCGTATAAACAACGGGTTGCTAATCCGAACATCCGGTCTAGGCTGCCGCTTACCAACAACTGCGCTCTCGCCAAGTGAAGGGCGCTATAAGGAGAGTATGTTATGCCTAAAGGGAGGTTCGAACTTACCCGATCGGAATTCGATTACTCGGGCGTGGACAGCGGAAACGGCTATTCGGGCTTCGGCCTCGGCCATCCGCGCGGACTCGACCTGCGGCCCGATCTGCCGGCCACCACGCACGAGCTGATCGGAGTCGACCTGACGCACACCATCCACGCGTTCGACGTCGCCGCGGCCAGGGGCGGTCCGGGCGGCGGCGGTGGCGGTGGAGGGGGCGGCGGTCTGACCTTCGCCAATTATGTCAGCGGCCCGGCCAACGCGGCCTCGGGCTACAACATCACCATCGAGTTCAAGGGCACGAGCTGGACCCAGGCGCTGCACGACATCTTCGTCACCGCGGCCGACCGGCTGACCGACCTGATCGTCGGCGAAATTCCCAACGTGACGGTGAAGGGCAAGGGCGGCTCGACGGTGGTCGACGACATCTACATCACCGCCGAGCTCGGCCCTATCGACGGCGCCGGCGGAATCCTCGGTCAAGCGGGCCCGACAGCGGTCCGCACCTCCAGCTCGCTTCCCGCCACGGCGCAGATGCAGTTCGACATCGTCGACGTGAACAATATGGGCCTGGCGGTGTTCACCGAGGTCGTGCTCCACGAAATGTCGCACAGCCTCGGCTTCGGCTCGATCTGGAGCAGGCTGGGCCTGGTCACCAACGGCCTGTTCACCGGGTCCCACGCGCTCCAGGAATATCTGGACATGGGCGGCTCGGGCTCCGGCATTCCCGTCGAGCAGGACGGCGGCTCCGGCACGGCCGGCTCGCACTGGGACGAGGAGACGTTCGGCAACGAGCTGATGACCGGCTACATCAACAACGGCGAAAATTATTTCACCGCGATGAGCGAGGCCCAGTTCGCCGATCTCGGCTACGTCATCAACCCGAACTACACGGCCCTGGCCGATCCGGGCTACGTGTTCGTCTGATCGCCGCGCACGGCTCACGAACATGGGGGGGCGCGAGGTCGCCCCCCAGCTTTTTGTCCGGACATCCGGGAAATGGTGGACGCACCAGGGCTCGAACCTGGGACCCGCTGATTAAGAGTCAGCTGCTCTACCAACTGAGCTATGCGTCCGCTCGCTTGGGCGAAGGGGGCATCTAGTGGGCCGCCTCGCGGATTGCAACCGTTCAGCCGCGCCGCGTGTCGGTGCGGTTCTGGCGCTCCACCGCCATCAGGATGCCGAGGCAGATCATCACCGTCATCATCGCCGATCCGCCGTAGGAAAAGAGCGGCAGCGGGACGCCGACGACCGGCGCCAGGCCCATGACCATCATCAGGTTTATCGCCACGTAGAAGAATATCGTCATGGTCAGCCCCCCTGCCGCGAGGCGGGAGAAGCGGTCGCGCGATTCGCTCGCGACCCGCATTCCCCAGCGCAGGATCAGGGTGAAGGAGACGATCAGGAACAGCCCGCCCATCAGCCCCCATTCCTCGGCCATGGTGGCGAAGATGAAATCGGTGTGCGGCTCGGGCAGGAAGGCGAAGTGGCTCTGCGTGCCCTGGAGGTAGCCGTTGCCGGTGAGCCCGCCCGAGCCGATCGCGATCTTCGACTGGGTGATGTGATAGCCCGCGCCGAGCGGATCGGCCTCGGGGTTCATGAAGATCAGGACTCGCTGCTGCTGGTAATCGTGGAGGAAGCTGAAGGCGACCGGCCCGACCACCGCCAGCACGGCCGCGCCGCCGAGGAACAGGCGAAGCGGCAGGCCGGCGAGGAACATCACCGTCAGCCCGCCCAGCACGACCATCGTCGCCGTGCCGAGGTCGGGCTGCACGAGGATCAGAGCCGCCGGGATTCCGATCAGCACGGCGGCCGGCCAGATCGCGCTCCAGCCGCGGATCTCGCGCGAGGGCAGGAGGGCGTAGAAATGGGCGGCCGCGAGCACGATCACCGGCTTCATCAGCTCGCTCGGCTGGAGGTTGATGAAGCCGAGGCTGATCCAGCGCTGGGCGCCGCCGCCGACGAAGCCGATCGCCTCGACGAAGATCAGCAGCAGCAGGGTCAGCACATAGGCCGGGAAGGCGGCCTGCTTGACCCATTCCATCCGCACCCAGGAAAGGGCGATCGCCATGCCGAGGAAGACGACGAAGCGCAGGGCCTGGGGCAGCGCCCAGGTCAGCTTGCCGCCCGCGGCCGAATAAAGGACGAGATCGCTGAAGCCGGCGATGGCGATGACCAGTCCGAGCGTGATCCAGGGTAGCTCGCGGATCGGCCTGGGCATGAAGGCGAGGGCCATCAGGTCGGCTCCGCCCGGGGCGCAGCCGCCGGCGTTCGCGCGGCCCATTCGCGCGCCTCGCGCTCCATCCGCTGGGCGATCGAGCCGCCCCATTGCTCCTCGAGCGGAAGGAGGGCGGCCATCGCCCGGTCCTTGTCGAACAAATAGGTCATCACGTCGCGCACCAAAGGCGCGGCGGCCTGGGCGCCGAAGCCGCCATGCTCGACCAGGGCGGCGCAGGCGTAGCGCGGGGCGTTGGTCGGAGCGAAGGCGACGAAGTGCGAATGGTCGCGCATCCGCCACGCGAGGCTTTCGTTGGAGCGCACGCCCCCGGCGCGCTCGCCCATGGTGATCCGGCGGACCTGCGCGGTTCCGGTCTTGCCGCCCATCAGCACATTGTCGAGCGGGAGCTTGGCGCCGCGCGCCGTGCCGTTGCCGTTGACGGTCGCCTCCATCGCCGATCGGATGAAGGCGAGATGGTCGGGCGCGATCGGCAAGGGCTCGCCGAGATTGACCGGCCGGTCGGCGAGAAGGCGCGGGTGGAGCATCCGCCCGCTCGCGATCCGCGCCACTTGCATCGCCTGCTGAAGCGGATTGACCAGCACATAGCCCTGGCCGATCGACATGTTGATCGTGTCATATTCCTGCCAGGCGCGGTGCTCGCGCCGCTGCAGCCATGCGGCATCGGGCACCGTGCCGTAGCGCTGGCTGGCGAAGGGAAGGTCGAAGCGCTCGCCATAGCCCATGTGGCGCATCATCGGCGCGACCGCCTGGACTCCGACCCGGCGGCACATATGGTAGAAATAGATGTCGCAGCTGCGCGACACCGCGTCCTTCATCGCGATCGGGCCATGCGTGGTGTCGCAGTGGAAGACGTGGTTTCCGACCGGGTAGGAATGGGCGCAGACCACCCGCTCGTCCGGGTCGACTCCGGCTTCGAGCAGGGCCAGAGCGTTCATCGGCTTGCAGGTCGATCCGGGCGGATAGAGCCCCTGGAGCACCTTGTTGATCATCGGATGGCGCTCGTCCTGCGCCATCATGTCCCATTCGCTGTGGCTGATCCCGTCCGAGAAGTTGTTGGGATCGTAGCAGGGCATCGAAACCATGCACAGGAGGTCGCCGCTCCGAACGTCGATCACCACCACCGCCGCCGATTGATCGCCCGCGCGGCGCGCGGCGTAGCTTTGCAGGCCGGCGTCGATCGTCGTCCTGAGCGGCGCCCCGCGCACGTCGGGCAGGGTCTGGAGCTCGCGCACCAGCCGTCCGCGCGCGGTCACCTCGACCCGCGCCGCGCCGGGCCGGCCGCGCAGGCGCTGCTCGAGCGTCTGCTCGAGCCCCTGCTTGCCGACCTTGAAGCCCGGAGTGATCAGCAGCGGGTTGCGGTTCTCGGCCTCATATTCCTGCTGGTTCGGAACGCCGACATAGCCGACCAGATGGCCGACCGCGGCGCCTTCGGGATAATAGCGGGTGAAGGCCCGCAGCGGGGCGACTCCGGGAAGCTCCGGCTGGCGCACCGAGACGGCGAAATATTTGTCGGGCGGGACGTGCTCGGCGACCGGCACCGGCTGGTAGCCCGACGAGCGGGCGATCCCCTCGCGGATCCGCTGAACCTCCTCGGGCGGAAGCTCGAGGATCTCGGTGAGCTCGCGGAGCACCCGTTCCTCGTCCTGCAACAGGTCCGGAATGATGTCGATCCGAACGTCGCCGCGGTTGATCGCGATCGGGTTGCCGTAGCGGTCCAAAATCCAGCCGCGCCGCGGCGGGATGAGCCGCATCTGGACCCGGTTCTCCTCGGCCATGTCGCGGTAGCGCTGGTTCTGGGCGATGGCGATATAGCCCATCCGTCCGGCGAGCAAAGTCGCGACCCCGGCCTGGGCGGCTCCGAGAACGAAGGTTCGGCGGGTGAAGATCGCCGTCTGGGTGCTTTCGCTGACGAGCGGGCGCGGGCGGCCCTTCCACAGCTTCATCGCATCAGCCGCCAGCGGTCGAGCCCGAGCACGAGGCGCGCGGCGAGGGGATAAGCGAGAATGCTGAGGGCGAGCTGCGGGATCATGATCCAGAAACGAGTCTCGCTGCCCATCAGAAGCGCGATGTACCACGCGCCGAGCGTGTGGAAGGCGATCGCTGCGGCGGCCGCGATCCAGTCCAGCCAATAATCCCTGACTCCCGCCAGATTGTCGAGCGAATCGAGGGCGAGGAAGGTGAGCGCCCAGAGCAGGACCGACTGGCCGAGCGGCGCTCCGGAGATCAGGTCGGCGGCGAGGCCGAAGCCGATAGCCACCTGCGCCGGCCAGATTTCGGGCCGCATCAGCCGCCAGGTGATCAGGACGAGGAAACCGAGATTGGGCATCCAGGGCGAGGTGGCGACGATCGGCAGGATCGAGCCGAGCAGGATCGCCGCCAGGGTCGAGAGCATCGGAACGTAGCGCCGGCGGATGTCGCGGATCGCGACCTCGGTCTCGGATCCGGCGATCCGGTTCATCGCGGCGGCTCCGCGGGGCGCGGCGCGGGCGGGGCCGTGATCATCCCCGGCTGGGGTTGCTGGAGGCCCGGCTGGTAGCGGGGGTTGTTTTGCTGCCCGGGATGGGGCGTCGCCACGGGTGGCGGCCCGGCGACCGGCGGCGCCGGGGCCACGGCCGGAGCCAAATCGAGCGGCCCGCCCGCGGCCGGCTGGTAGATGCGCTCGACGATCGCATAATCCATCCGCGCCGGATCGGCGACCGGGCGGGCGATCGCGGTGTCGCCTTGCGAGGAGACGACCAGGGCGACCGGAATGTTGGGCGGATAGAGGCCGCCGACTCCCGACGTGACCAGGACGTCGCCCCGGCGGAACGGGTTCTGGCCGACCTCGAGCGTTCGAAGCTCCATCGTCCCGTCGCCGCGGCCGACGGCGAGGGCAGGGGTGCCGTCTCGGACGAGGCGTACAGGCACGTTGCTGGCGCCGTCGGTGATCATCAGGACGCGCGAGGCCCAGCGCCCCGTTTCCAGCACCCGCCCGATCAGGCCGTCGGGCGAGCGGACGGGCTGGCCGATCGCCACGCCGGAGGTGGTTCCCGCCGAAAGCGTGGCGAGCCGGCGCGGCGATTCGTAGGAGGAGCCGACGATCCGGGCGATCGTCACCTCGTCCTGCGCCTCGCGGGCGAGGCCGAGCAGGGCGTGGAGCCGCCGGTTTTCATAGTCGAGCGCCTGGCGGCGGACCAGCTCGCGCCGGGCCGCGGTCAATTGGGCGTTGAGCTCGGCATTCTGCGATCCGGCCCGCCAATAAGCGGAGACGCTGTCGCCGATGCCGCTGAAGAAGCCGACGACGGACCGGCCCGCGCCCGCGACAGGCGCGGTCGCATCGGCCGATGCGCCGCGCAAAGCCGCGAATCCGCGCGGATCGAGGATCGAGACGGCGAGCAAAAGCACGGCGGCCAGCACCCCGCCCACGGCGATGACATAGCCGAGGAACAGCCCGAATTGCGCCCGCCTGGAGAAACCGGGGCGCCGGTTCATCGGCGGCGCCATTCGACCGTCCCCGCCTTAGGCCGTCTGGAGCACGCCGCGGAAGATCTCCTCTTCCATGGCCCGGCCGGTGCCGATCGCGACGCAGGTGAGCGGATCGTCGGCGACGGTGACCGGAAGGCCCGTTTCGTCGCGCAGGACTTCGTCGAGACTCTTCAGAAGCGCCCCGCCGCCGGTAAGCACGATGCCCTGGTCGACGATGTCGGCGGCGAGCTCCGGCGCGGTGTTCTCGAGCGCGATCCGGACGCCCTCGACGATCGTTCCGACGGGCTCGCTGAGCGCCTCGGCGATCTGCCGCTGGTTGATCGTGATCTCCTTGGGAACGCCGTTGACGAGGTCGCGGCCCTTGATGTGCACCGTCTCGCCGTCGGTCCCGTTGGGCGGCGCCTTGGCCACTCCGACCTGCTTCTTGATCCGCTCGGCCGTTGCCTCGCCGATCAGGAGGTTGTGGTTGCGGCGGACGTAGGAGCTGATCGCCTCGTCCATCTTGTCGCCGCCGACGCGCACCGAAGTCGTGTAGGCGAGGCCGCGAAGCGAGAGCACGGCGACCTCGGTGGTGCCGCCGCCGATGTCGACGACCATGGAACCGATCGGCTCCGTCACCGGCATGTCGGCGCCGATCGCTGCGGCCATCGGCTCCTCGATCAGCCACACCTGGCGGGCGCCGGCGTTGGACGCGGCGTCGCGGATCGCGCGCCTTTCGACCGAGGTGGAACCGGAGGGCACGCAGATCACGATCTCCGGCCAGCGCGGGAAGCGGCGCTTGCCGTGGACCTTGTGGATGAAGTGCTTGATCATCTGCTCGGCGACGTCGATGTCGGCGATCACGCCGTCGCGAAGCGGCCGGATGGCCTCGATCTGGTCGGGGGTCTTGCCCATCATCAGCTTGGCGTCGTCGCCGACGGCCTTGACCCTTTTGACGCCGTTGATCGTCTCGATCGCGACCACCGAAGGCTCGTTGAGGACCACGCCGCGGCCGCGCACGTAGACCACCGTATTGGCGGTGCCGAGGTCGATGGCCATGTCGTGGGAGGGAAATCTGAGGAAGTTGAAAAGGGACATTGCTGGTTGGGCTCTCGCTTGGGCTGAGCGGGCGGCCGGATTGAGCCCGGCCTTACCCCGATGCATTTCCTATAGGATGGGCCCGCGCCCCCGGTCCACCAAAGAGTGAGACTATCCTCGCGGGTGCGCCCGGCATCGGCTAGAGGCAGAATCATGTCAATACGCCGCCTGCCCGAGCACCTCGTCAACCGCATCGCCGCCGGTGAAGTGGTGGAAAGACCGGCCAATGCGTTGAAAGAGCTGGTCGAAAACGCGATCGACGCGGGCGCGAGGCGAATCTCGATCGTCCTGGCGCAGGGGGGCATAGGGCGGATCGAGGTCGCCGACGACGGCAGCGGCATGGCGAGCGAAGAGATCGCGCTCGCGCTGGAGCGGCACGCCACCTCCAAGCTTCCCGGCGACGCGATCGATCAGGTCGCGACCTTGGGCTTCCGCGGCGAAGCGCTTCCCTCGATCGCCAGCGTCGCCCGGCTGACCATCGAGAGCCGCCTGCGCGGCGCCGACGGCTGGTCCAGGACGGTCGACAATGGCCGGCTGGAGGGGGAGGGGCCCGTCGCGCTTCCGCCCGGCACTCGGGTCACGGTCGAGGACCTGTTCGGCAAGGTGCCGGCGCGGCGCAAGTTCCTTCGCTCGGAGCGCAGCGAATATGCCGCCTGTCTCGACGTGGTGAAACGGCTGGCAATGGCCCGGCCGGACATCGGCTTCACGCTCGAGCACGAGGGCCGCCGCTCGCTGGCGGTCCAGCCGGGCGAGGACCGGCCCGCGCGGGTGGCGGCGCTGACCGACCGCGCGCTGGCCGAAAACAGCCTGGCGATCGATTATGTCCGGGGTCCCGCGCACCTCGGCGGAGTGGCCGGCCTTCCGACCTTCAACCGCGGAGTCGCCGATCACCAATATCTGTTCGTCAACGGGCGCCCGGTGCGCGACCGGCTGCTGATCGGCGCCGTGCGCGCCGCCTATCAGGATCTGCTGGCGCGCGACCGCCACCCGGTGCTCGCCTTGTTCATCGAAGTCCCCCCTGAGGAAGTCGACGTCAACGTCCACCCGGCCAAGACCGAGGTCCGCTTCCGCGACCCCGGCGGAATCCGCGGCCTGATCGTCGGCGGCCTCAGGCACGCGCTCGACGAAGCCGGCCACCGCAGCGCCCAGCGCCCGAATGCCGCGGCGCTGGGGAATTGGCGGAGCGAGCAGGATTATCTTCGTCATTCCCGCGAAAGCGGGAATCCCGCTCCCTTCTTCACGCCGAGACAAGGAAGCTGGACCCCCGCTTCCGCGGGGGTGACGGGGGAGGTTCGGGACCGGGCGCTCGATTACACCCCTCAGGCCCGCGCCGAACCGGCAACCGAAGCCGTCCCTCAAGCCCTTTCCCACCCCCTCGGAGTCGCCCGCGGCCAGGTCGCCGCAACCTATATCGTCGCCGAGGCCGAGGACGGTCTGGTCCTCGTCGACCAGCACGCCGCCCACGAGCGCCTCGTGCTCGAGCGGATGCGCCGCGCCATGGCCGATGGCGGAGTCGCCACCCAGGCGCTGTTGCTGCCCGAGGTGGTCGAGCTCGACGAGCCCGCCTGCGACCGGATCGAGGCGCGGATCGCCGAGCTTGGCGAGATGGGCCTCGAGCTGGAGCGATTCGGCCCGCGCGCGATGCTCGTGCGCGCGACTCCGGCGATGCTCGGCGCGGGTGACGTCAAAGGGCTGGTCACCGACCTCGCCGACGAGCTCGCCGCCTATGACGGCGCGCTCAGCCTCAAGGAGAAAATCGATCTCGTCGCCGCGACCATGGCCTGCCACGGCTCGGTCCGCGCGGGGCGAATCCTCTCGGTCGCCGAGATGAACGCGCTTCTGCGCGAGATGGAGGTCACGCCCCATAGCGGCCAGTGCAACCACGGCCGCCCGACCTGGGTGAAGCTGTCCATGGGCGATGTCGAGAAATTGTTCGGGCGGAAATGAGAGGCTGGATCTTCCTCCCGGCGCTTGCGCTGCTATTGGCCGAGACGGCACAGGCCGGCGCGGCGATCCCGCCCTGCCGCGCGAATCCGGACCGGGTCGGCTCTTGCCGTACGGTCCATGGCCGTTTCTTCTTCGCCAACGGTACGCCGAGCAAGCGGATCTGGGTGGTCGGCACGCGGCGCATCCTCGGCGTTTCGGAGCGGCCGGCCGCCGGCGGCGAGGGGGTGGAGGGTTTGCCCGCGAACTTGCAGGCCGCTCTCCCCGATCAGCCCTTCAGGACCGAAGTCTATGGAGATTTCGAGGTCTGCCCCTTCACCCGCGAACGGCCGGGCTGGATGCAAATCGTCTGCATCGCTCGCGCCGCGAGATTGCATGTCGTTCGCCGCGAAGGCTAGCGTCGCGCCTCGACGACGTAGCCGATCAGCTCGCTCTGGTTCGTCAGCGGCTGGCAGGCGCCGCCGATCTGCGCCGCCAGAGCCTTCGCGCCTTCATGGTCCAGCGCGGCCTCGATCAGAGCGATCAGCCGCCCCTGGTGGGCGTGGATTTCGCCTTCGATCTCGCCGGCCTTGGCGAGCAGCTGGTCGAGGTCGAAATGGCCGCGGCGCCGGAAGGTGTCGAACAGGACCGCGCCCGAATTCTTGAACATCGCCCGGTCGCGCGCGTGTGGGACCTGCCGCGCGGTCAGGACCAGCGCCTCCTGGAAGGCGGCGAAGGCACGGTCCGCGTCGGCACGGTCCTGCCCGCCGTCGCGCTCGACCGCCCACAGAGCCGCGAAGCAGCGCGCGGCGTTGCCCGGGAGGTCGATCTCGCCGAGCAGCAAATCGGCCTCGGCGACGATCGCCCGCGAACCCTCGGCGATCGCGCCGTCGGCGGCATGGACGACGAATCGCGCCGAGCCGCCGGGCGCGATCATCCTCAGCGCTTCCGGGATCGCCCGCCCGGCATGGGCATATTCCACGCCGTACTGGCTGATCACCGCGTCGAATCCCGCATCGGGGAAGGGGAGGGCCTCGATGTCGGTGCCGGGAACGAAGCGGATCGCGGCATAATCGTCGGCGTGGCGGGTGACGAAGGCGGGCGGATCGATCTCCGCGCGGTCCACCGCGACGATTTCGAAGTCCTTGCCCCCGGCCCGCCCGGCCGCGGCGGCGATCAACGCGGCGGCGCCGTTGCCGGTGCACAGGTCGAGAATCCGCGCGCCCTTCGGCAGGGCCTGGAACCAGTCGCGCCATCCGGCGGCGACGCACTCGTCGTAATTGCCCGCCCCGGCCCCGTCGAAGCAGGACGCGATCCGGTCGAAACGCCAATATTGGTTCCAGATGTCCCCGTCGTCCAAGCGTTTCCCCCTCGCGCCTGAGCGAGGGGAGCTTAACATGGGTTGGCGGATGCGCCAGCGCCTTGTGGCTAGCCCTTCAGGTCGGCGATCCTGCGCCTCGTCGCCTCGATCGGGTGCGCCGCGGCCCCGGCGCGCGACGCCCTGAGCCGGGGATAGCCGGCCTTCGCGTCGGCGATCAGCTTCGCGGTGAAGGTGCCTGAGCGGACCTCGGCCAGGATCTTGCGCATCTCGGCCCGAGTCCCGGCGGTGACGATCCGCTTCCCCCCCTCGAGCGCGCCGAACTCGGCGGTGTTGGAGATCGCCTCGCGCATCCCGGCGATTCCGCGTTGGTGGATCAGGTCGGCGAGCAGCTTCACCTCGGTCAGGCACTCGAAATAGGCGATTTCGGGCGAGAAGCCGGCCTCGACCAGGGTCTCGTAGCCGGCATGGATCAGCTCGGGGATCGCTCCCCACAGCACCGCCTGCTCGTTGAACAAATCGGCCTCGCATTCCTCGGCGAAGCTCGTCGGCAATATCCCGACCCGCCCGCTTCCGATCGCCGCCGCGTAGGACAAAGCGAGCGCCTCCGCGCCGCCGCTCGAATCCTGATGAACGGCGAACAGCGAGATCAGGCCCGAGCCTTCCAGATAATCCTGCCTAAGCGCCGTCCCCGGGCCCTTGGGCGCGACCAGGAAGACGTCGAGATCCTCCCGCGGCGCGACCAGGCCGAAGCGGATGCTGAGGCCGTGGGCGAAGCCTAGCGCGGCACCCTCGCGCAGGTTCGGGGCAACCTCCTCGTCATAGATTCGCCCGTGATCCTCGTCGGCGGCAAGCATGACGACCAGACCCGCGCCGGCGGCGGCCTCGGCTGCCGTCATCACTGGGAAGCCCTCCGCGCGCGCCTGCTCCCGCCGTCGTGAGGCTTCGGCCAGGGCGATCGTCACCTGAACCCCGCTATCCCTGAGGTTCAGCGCCTGGGCGCGCCCCTGATTGCCATAGCCAAGGATCGCCACCCGCTTGGAGCGGACGACCGAAAGGTCGCAATCCTCGTCGCGATAGACCCGCATCGCCCGGACTATAGCAGCAGGTCGAGAGCCTTTGCCAACGCGCCCTCAACCAGCGGCTCCTCGAACCTTCGCCAGTCCGCCGGCGGCTGCCTGCGGAACCAGGTATATTGCCGCTTGGCATATTGGCGGGTCGCGATCCGGCCCGCTGCCAGCGCCTGCTCGCGCGTCGCCTCGCCGCGCAGGCAGGCGGCGATCTCCGGGACTCCGATTGCCCGCATCACCGGGGCGAGCGGCGGGAGGTGGCGGTCGAGCAGGGCGCGCACCTCGGCGACGCCTTCATCCCCGAAAATCGCTTCGAACCGCGCATCGCAGCGCTCGCTCAGCCACTCGCGCGGCGGCAGCAGGATCAGCGGGGCGAGCGCCACCGAATCCCCGATCCCGCCCGTCTTTTCGGCCTGCCACGCCTTGAGCGGCCGCCCGGTGGAGCGGATCACCTCCAGCGCCCGAGCTGCCCGGGTCGTGTCGCTCCGGCGGATTCGCGACGCCGCTTCCGGGTCTTCGCGCTGGAGCGCCTCGTGGGCCTCGCCGGCCGGCAGCGCCCGCACCGTTTTGCGAATTGCGGGATCGATCTCCGGCACCGGGGCGATGCCCTCGATCAGGGTGCGCAGATAGAGGCCGGTTCCGCCGGCGAGGATCGGCAGCCTGCCCGCTTCGTGCGCCGCCGCGATCTCCGCCTTGGCCTCCGCCGCCCAGTCCGCCGCGGAGCAGGGGTCGGCGCCGTCGCGATGGCCGTAGAGCCGGTGCGGAGCGCGCGCCTCCTCATCCGGCCCTGGCCGCGCGCTGACGATTCTGAGGTCGCGATAGACCTGGGCGCTGTCGGCGTTGATCACCACGCCGTCCGCGCGCTCGGCAAGCCCGAGCGCCAGCGACGACTTGCCGCTGGCGGTCGGCCCCGCGATAAGCGCGACTGGTTTCCTCGTTTGGGCGTTCATGTTCATCGCAACCCTGATAGCAGCGGATCGGCTGACGCGCGGCGATATTTCCGCGGCCGGGGACGCGCTCGGCGGCACCGGCGGCCATCGCTGGGTCGAGGAGGGGAGCGCCTGCGATCTCACCCTCATCGGCGATCCGGCCGCGGCGCGCTCCGCGCTGGAGGGCGCGATTTCCGGCGACGTGGTGGTCCAACCCCAGGCGGGACGGCGCAAGCTGCTCCTCGTCGCCGACATGGATTCGACGATGATCTCGGTCGAATGCATCGACGAGCTGGCCGATTATGCGGGGCTCCGTGCCGAGGTCGCTGCGGTCACCGAGCGGGCGATGCGCGGCGAGCTCGATTTCGAGGCGGCGCTGGATGCGCGCGTCGCTTTGCTGCGCGATCTCGACGAACGTGTGATCGACCATTGCTACCAGCAACGCGTGCGCGCCACGCCGGGCGCGGAAGCCCTGGTCCGGACGATGCGCGAGAACGGCGCCTATTGCCTGCTCGTCTCCGGCGGCTTCAGCCGCTTCGCCGACCGCGTCGCCGCCGAGATCGGCTTCGACGCGGCGATCTCCAACGCGCTGGCGATCGAAGGCGGGCGTCTAAGCGGCGCGGTACGCAAGCCGATCGTCGGCGCCGAAGCCAAGCGCCAGGCCCTGCTCGACGCCGCGGCCGCGCGCCAGATTCCCCTCGACGAGATTCTGGCGGTGGGCGACGGCGCCAACGACATCCCGATGATCCGCGCCGCCGGCCTCGGCATCGCCTACCACGCCAAGCCCGTGGTTGCGGAGGCCGCCGACGCGAGGATCGAGAACAACGACCTGACGGCCCTGCTGTTCGCTCAGGGCTATTCGCGCGCGGAGTGGGTGGAAATCTAGACTGGAATTCGGCCCAGTCTGCTCCCCGGCGAAGGCCGGGGCCCAGGCCCGGCGCGCGCCGGGTTTCTGGGTGAACGCCTTGCCGAAAGCCTCCGGCTCCTGGACCCCGGCCTTCGCCGGGGAACTGAACGGCCCTAATTCTCCGGCCGGCTCATGTCGGCGGCGATGGCGGCCAGCGCGAAGGCGACCGAGCGTTCGCCGCAGTCGAAGCGGATGCCGATGCCGTCATGCGCGAGCGTTCGCACCTCGCCCATGATCGTTCCCGCTTCGGGGTGGCGAAGCTCGACATGGGCGCCGAGCGGGGGCCTTGCGTTGGTCTCGACGAACGCGCCGGAGCCCGAAACGTCGCGCAGCGCTGCGGGCGAGGGGCTTTCGGCGATCAGCACGCACATCCGGCGCCGCCGCCAGCGCGTCGCCATCCCGCCGCGGCGGTCGAGGCTTGCTGTCGACCGCATTCTCTAGGGAGCGACCGGCAGGCAGGCCTGCCGCGCCGAAGCGCAGGCGCGCTCCGCCGCTGCCCGGCTGGCGAGCGGGCCGGCCTGCAGCCGGTAGACCGCGCCGGCGTGGACGAAATAGGGCTGGAGCCCGCCGAGGCGGCCGCTCACGGCGCTCCAGGCGCGGCGCGCATTGGCCTCGTTCGAGAAGGCGCCGAGCTGGATCCGCCACCGTCCGCCGCTGCTGGCCAGAGTCTGCGCGGCCGGCGGCTGCGCCGGCCGTTCCGCCGGAGGCTGGGGCTGCGGCCGGGACTGGACCGGCGGCTGGGCCTGGGCGATCCGCGGCTGGCCGGGAACCGGGGTCATTCGGACCGGGCCCGAGGCCGGTGCCGAACCTTGGAGGGGCGGCGCGGCCTGGGCCGTGCGCACGGTGGGCGCCGGGGCGCCGGACGGGGCGAGGCTCGGCAGGCTCGCCGCCAAATCGGTCCCGCGGGCGCGGTCCTCGGCGGAGATCAGCCGGTTCATCGTCTCGAGCTGGGTCACCGCCGGCGGCAGGCCGGTCTGAGCGGCCTTGGTCATCAAGGCGTAGGCGCGGGGCAGGTCCTGGCCGACCAGGTCGCCGTTGTAGAGCGCGGTGCCGAGCACATATTGGGCGCGCGGGTCGCCGCGGTTCGCCGCCTGCTCGATCCACGGCATCGCCTCGCGGCGGCGGCCGTTCTGGAACAGCAGAAGCCCGTAATTGGCCTGCGCCTGCTCGTGGCCCTGGCGCGCCGCGCGGGCATACCATTGCTCGGCGAGGTTGGCGTTCTGAGGCACGCCGCGGCCGAGGAAATAGGCCTGGGCGATATTATATTGCGCATCGGCGTCGCCGCGGTCGGCGAGCGGGCGCCAATTGCCGATGGCCAGCGCGTAGTTTCCGGCCTGCCACGCCTCGATGCCCGAGCGCACGTTGGGCGCGGCCACGGTGACCGGCGCTCCGCTCTGCGCGGGCGAAGAAGGGGGAAGGGCGTTGGGCGTGGTGGGGACCTGGGCGGCCCCCGCGGCTGCGCCCAGCGAAGTGGCGAGCAGCCATGCGCGCATCTTCATGCTCATCGGAAAATCATCCCTCCACCGGACGGCCTTGTCCCGGCCTTAGCAAGGAGAGTTTAACGCCGTCTTAGCATGGATATCAACGGCTTCACCATGCGCCGGCCGCCGCCCGCCCGGCCCGGATTTCCGTATGCGCCGTTAACCAGATCTTAGATGCTTGGGGACCAAAACCCCTGCCGAAAGCTTGGCGAAAGCGGGGAAACGTAGATGCGGGTGCTGGCATTGTCCTCTCAGAAGGGCGGATCGGGGAAGACCACTCTCTCCGGCCATCTCGCCGTGCAGGCGCAACGGGCCGGTTACGGTCCCGTCTGCCTGATCGACATCGATCCGCAAGGGTCGCTGGCCGATTGGTGGAACGAGCGCGAGGACGAGATGCCGGCCTTCGCCCAGACCACGGTCGCCCGTTTGGGCGCGGACCTCGAGGTTCTTCGCCAGCAGGGCTTCCGCCTCGCGGTGGTCGATACGCCGCCGGCGATCACCATGGCCATCCAGAGCGTGATCCAGGTCGCCGAGCTGATCGTCATCCCGACCCGCCCGAGCCCGCACGATCTGCGCGCCGTCGGCGCCACGGTCGATCTTTGCGAGCGCGCCGGAAAGCCGCTCATCTTCGTCGTCAACGGCGCCACGCCCAAGGCCAAGATCACCTACGAGGCCGCCGTCGCGCTGTCGCAGCACGGCACCGTCGCACCGGTCACCATTCACCACCGAACCGATTTCGCCGCCTCGATGATCGACGGCCGAACGGTGATGGAGGTCGATCCGAAGGGACGCTCGGCCCAGGAAGTCACCGAGCTTTGGGAATATATCGCCGACCGGCTCGAGAAGAACTTCCGGCGCACCATCTTCTCCGCGCCCGGCCAGATGCCGCACCCGATGGCCCAGCGTCCGCAGTCCGGCTTCGGCCGGCGCGTGATCGGCCAGTAAGGGGAGGCATGTGATGAACGAGGCACGACCCTTCGCTTCCCTCTCCTCCGGCCTCCTGGCGCGCAAGGGCACGGCTCGCCCGGCCATGCGGCCGCAAGGCTATGTCGGCGGCTTCGAGGATCTCGGCTGGAACGACATGGGCTACAATCCGGAGCCCCCCGTCGAGGAGGAGCTTCCCGAGCACATCCCGAGCTCGATCGCGGCGCTCACGCCCTCGCCGCGCGGCGGCGGCGTCGCCGAGCCGGACGAGCCCGAAGTCGTCGCTCAGCAGCGCGCGATCGCCGAGAATTTCGAATCCGAGGACTATGACGAGCCCGAGGAGATCGAACAGGAGGCCGAGGCCCCCGAACCGGTCGTCGCCAAGGCGCCGACTCCGATCGTCAAGCTTCCGAAGCGCCCCCGCGCCAGCCTTCCGGTGCCGTCGGTGGCGCCGGGCAAGAAGGCGGCGTTCACTCTGCGCCTGGACGCCGAGCGGCATCTTCGCCTGCGCCTGGCGACGGCGGTCACCCGCCGGTCGGCGCAGCATATCGTCACTGCCGCGCTCGATCAGTTCCTCGCGTCCATTCCCGAAGTCGAGTCGCTGGCCGAGCGCGTTCCCGCCTCGGGCGGCAAGCGAAACTGAAAGGCCAGTACGCCATGAAGAGGTCCGTTTTCAAAGCCGCAGCGTCCACCTGCATCGTCGCGATGACGATGGCGGGCTTCAGCGGTCCGTCGTCGGCGATGCGGCGCGGGAACGAGCCCGTTCGAGCGACTTCGCCCGACGACCGCCGCGCCGAGGCGCTCCATGAAGAAGGCGCCCGGGCGCTCCAGGCCGGCCAGTTCGACGCCGCCCGCGAGGCGATGGAGCAGGCCGTCGCGCTCAGCCCGCGCGACACCGGCTATCGCCAGCTTCTCGCCGACATCTACCTCAAGAGCGGCCGCTTCACCTCGGCCCGGACCACCTATGCCGACGTCCTGGAGCTCGATCCTTCGAACGACCGCGCCGCGCTCAGCGTCGCCCTGATCCAGATCGCCCAGGGCAATCCGCGCGCCGCGGTCACGAGGCTCGACGACATCGCCGGCCGGGCGCCGGATGCCGATGTCGGTCTCGCCTACGCGCTGGCCGGCGAGCATGAGCGCTCCATCCGGCTGCTCGAGCGCGCCGCCCGCCGTCCGGGCGCGACCGCCCGGATCCGCCAGAATCTCGCGCTCGCTTACGCCATGTCCGGCGATTGGCGGCGCGCCCAGGCCATCGCCGCTCAGGATCTCTCGCCCGCCGAGGTTCCGGTGCGCATGGTGCAATGGGCCGCCTTCGCCCGCCCGGGCTCCGGCCCGGTGCAGGTCGCCGGCATATTGGGCGTCACGCCCGCCGAGGATCCCGGCCAGCCGGTCCGCCTCGCGCTTTCGGCTGAGAATGCTCCGGCATTCGCCGAGGCCGCGGTGCCCGAAACCGTCGTCGCCGGCGCCGGAGCCGCTCCGGAACCGGCGCCCGCGCCGGTCCAGGTCGCCGCCGCCGAGCCGGCGGAAGCGCCCGCTTTCTGGGTGCCGACCGCGCAAGCCTATCAGGCTCCGGCCGAAGTGCCCGTCGAGGCCGGCCAGGCGCCGGCCGAGCAGCCCGCGCCCGCGCCCGAGGTGCAGGTGCAATATGCTTCCGCCGCGCGCACGCTCACCGCGCCCGAGCCGACCCTCATCCGCGCCGCCGCCACGACTCGCGCTCCGGCTACCGTCTTCCATCGCGAGCGGCCGCATGTCGCGATTCGCGACGGCCAGGCGCCGGTCGTGGTCCAGCTCGGCGCCTTCTCCAGCGAGCGCAACGCCGAGCGCGCCTGGCTCCAGGTTTCGAGCCGCTACGACATCGCGCGCGCGCCGCTGACGGCGACGATCACCGTCAATGGCCGCCAGTTCCACCGGGTCTCCGTCTCGGGCTTCGCCTCGGCCGGCGACGCCCAGCGCCTCTGCGGCCGGATCCGCGAGCGCGGCGGCGCCTGCTTCGTTCGCGGCACCGCCGGCGACGCCTCGATCCGCTGGGCCGCCCGCTACGCCAATCCTCGCCAGCGCGACGTCTGAATCGGAGACGTTCCAGTCTCCCTCTGAGGGGCGGCGGGTCGGCCAAGGCCCGCCGCCTTTTTCGTTTCAGCGCCGGCCGCGCGTCAGCAGGTCGAGGCAGGCCATGCGGACCGCGACTCCGAGCTCGACCTGCTCGACGATCGCCGAACGGGTCGGGTCGTCCGCCAGCGCGCCATCGATCTCGACCCCCCGGTTCATCGGCCCGGGATGCATAACGATCGCATTCGGTGCATATTTATCCAATCGCGCGCGGGTCAGGCCGTAGGCGGCGTGGTAATCCTCGATCTCGACCTGCTCGGCCATCCGCTCGCGCTGGATCCGCAGCATCATCACCACATCGCAGCCCGAAATCCCCTCGTCCATGTCGGTGAAAATAGGGGTGTGTGCGCTGTTTGGAAGCATAGTGTGCGGGCCTACCAGGCGTACCTGTGCGCCCAATAATGAGAGGCTCCGCAGGTTCGAACCCGCCACCCTGCTGTGCTTGACGTCTCCGCAAATGGCGATTTTCAGCCCTTCGATCCGCCCCAGCCGCCTTCGGATCGTCAAGGCGTCGAGCAGCGCCTGGGTCGGGTGCTCTCCCGTGCCGTCGCCGGCGTTGATCACCGGGCAATCCATGATCGCCGCCACATCGGCCGCCGCGCCCTCGGCTTCGTGGCGGATGACCAGGATGTCGGGGCGCATCGCGTTCAGGGTGAGCGCGGTGTCGGTCAGGCTCTCGCCCTTGCGCACGCTGGAGGCGGCGGGGTGGAAGTTGGAGACCTGCGCGCCGAGTCTTTTCCCTGCGATTTCAAAGGAAAATAGGGTGCGCGTGCTGTTCTCGAAGAAGGCGTTGATCTGGGTGAGGCCGGCCAGCCGGTCGTCCGCCTTGCGCGCCCCCCGGTTGAAGGCGATCCACGGCTCGGCGGCATCGAGGACGGCGAGGATGTCGGACGCCGAAAGCCCCTCGATCCCGAGCAAATGGCGGTGCGGGAAGGGAGCGGTCATCGAGGCCCGCCTCTAGCGAGCGGCCCCGCCAAAGCAAAGGGCTCCGCCGCACATGGCGACGGAGCCCTCCGCTCGCATGAGACCCGAAGGCTTATTCGGCGGTCAGGTTGACCGTGCTCAGCTCGCACAGGTTGACGCCGCGCGCGTCGGTCGTGTCGCCGTCGTCATAGGTGGCGCGGATGTCCCACTGGCACTGGGTCTCGGCGCGCGGGAAGCTGATCTGCGCCGATTCGCCGTTGGCGAGCGTGTCGCGGCCGAGAATGTCCTCGCCCCACTCGTTCGAGTTGGACGGCGAGACGTTCAGGGTGACGACCGTGTGGCCGGTGTTGTTGTTGAGCGTGAAGTTCTGGTTGGTCTGGTCGCCGGCCGGAGCGGCCGGAGCGGCGCCCTCTTCGCCGCCGGCGGCGTTGCCCTCGGCCGGAGCCGCGGGAGCGGTCGCGTTCGAGGTCGTGTTGGCCGGCGCGGTGTCCGCCGCCTTGTTGCAGCCGGCGATCGCCAGCGCCGACGCAAGCATCGCGCCGGTCAGGTAAAGCTTCTTCATGATTTCCCCCGTTTTGTTGGAGCGTAGGGACTTAAAGGCTTTTCGCGGGCTGGCAATCCCCGCGCGGCGCGGGCGCCGTGCCGATTCAGGCCATCGTCAGGGCGTCGATCGCGCCCTGGAGGATGTAGGCCGCGGCCATCTTGTCGACCAGCTCGAACCGGCGGGCGCGGCTGGCGTCGGCGGCGATCAGCGCCCGGGTCACCGCCTGGGTCGACCAGCGCTCGTCCCACAGCAGCACCGGCAGGCCGAGCGGGTCGAGGTTGCGGGCGAAGGCGCGGATCGATTGGGTGCGCGGGCTGTCGCTGCCGTCGAGATTGAGCGGCAGGCCGACGACCACCCCCTTCACTGCCTGAGTCGCGATCAACGCCTCGATCTTCGCGAGGTCGGCGCCGAATCTGGTGCGCCTGATCAGCTCGGCGGCGCTGGCGATCGTCCAGCCTGAGTCGCAAAGCGCTGTGCCGATCGTCTTGGTGCCGACGTCCAGCCCGAGCAGCCGGCCGCCGCCGGGCAAGGCGGCGCGGAACTCCGCCGTGCTCGCGGCGATCACCGGCGGCCCTCGAACGCCGCCAGCCGCCGCTCGACATCCGCCCGAAGATTGGCCCAGAACAGGGCGTAATCGTAGACGTGATAGTTGTTCCCCGGCAGGGCATAGGGCCCCATGTTCGGCAGGGCGTCGTTGTCGCCGACCAAAAGGAAGCCGCGAATGTCGCAGCGCGCGGGCACGGCGCCGCGGCGCAATTCGGCGGCGCTCATGTCTTCGTTCGGAACCAGCGTTCCTAGGTTGCGCGCGGCCGGCGCGGCGCCGCCGCGCGCGCCGGTGAGGGGGTTGGTGCAGAGCATCGGCGATCCCGCGCGCGGCACGCCGCCCGGCCCGGCGCTGGAGTCGTAAGCGTCGGTGACCTGGCTCGGGTCGGCGGGCTCGGAGAAGCTCTGCCAGGAAACGACGCACCCCGAATCGCCGGGCTGCTCGCAGGCCGGGAAGGGGATGGCGGGCAGGTCGGCGGTGACGGAAACCGGCCAGCCGATGATGTAGACCGCGGCGACTCGCTGCGCCGCCGGCGTTCCGCTCATATGGTCCTGGAGCAGCCGCATCAGGTGAAGGCTCCCCTGGCTGTGGGCGGCGAGGACGATCGGCCTGTCTGCGGGGGCCTGGCGAAGGAACTCCTCCCAGGCGGCGATCACGTCGCGATAGGCGAAGTCGAGCGCCCGCCGCGCATTCTCCTTGCCGGTCAGGAAGGCGCCGAACGTCGCCTGGCGGTATTTGGGCGCCCAGACCGCGCCGATCCCGTTGAACGCGCTCGCCTGGCTGCGGACGAAGAGCGCCGCCCGATCCTGCGATTCCCGGTCGTCGATCGAGGCGTTCCAGGCGCCGGATTCGAGGAAGCTGGTGGGGTGAACGAAGAAGACCGCCGCTCGCGGGCTGTTCGTTGGGGCGAAGCCGGGCGGCGCCCACAAAGACGGGTTGCCGGCGATGTCCGGGCGCGCGATCCACATGCGCGCCTGCCGGTAATCGGCTCCCGAAGGCATCGGCACGGCCTTGAACGCCACGGTCGGGACCATCGCCCAGCGCATCAGATCCTTCTCGAACAGGCGGTAGGCGATCGCCCCGGCAAGAAACAGGACGGTGAGCCCCGCCACGACCCACAGGAACTTCACCGCCGGATGAGATCGCTTCTTCGCCACCGCGCTCCTCAAGCCGAAGCGCGGGTCCCATGCAAGCGGAGTTGATGCAGTGCAGCGAGGCTGCTAGCCGCGCCCCATGTCCGTCGACACTGCCACAGTCCGTCATATCGCAAAGCTCGCCCGCATCGCGGTCAGCAACGCCGAGGTGGAGGCGCTCGCGCCGGAGCTTTCCAACATCCTCGGCTGGATCGAGCAGCTCGGCGAGGTCGACGTCTCCGGCGTCGAGCCGATGACCGCGGTGATCCCCAACATTCTGCGCCTGCGCGAAGACGAGGTGACCGCCGGCGGCATCCGCGACGACATCCTCGCCAACGCGCCGGTGCCCGAGCACGGCTTCTTCGCCGTTCCGAAGGTGATCGAATGAGCGCGCTGACCGATCTCGGCGTGGCGGCGATCCGCGATGGAATCGCCGCAGGCGAGTTCAAGGCGCGGGAGGTTGCCGAGGCCTATATCGGGAATGTCGAAAAAGGCCGGGCGCTCAACGCGTTCGTCGTCGAAACTCCGGAGCACGCCCTCGCCGCCGCCGACGCGGCCGACGCTGCGCGCGCCTCGGGCGGCCTCAAGCCGCTCTCAGGCGTTCCGCTCGGGATCAAGGACCTGTTCTGCACCAAGGGCGTGCAGACCACTGCCGGATCGAAGATGCTCGAAGGCTACGAGCCGGTCTACGAAAGCACCGTCTCCGGCAACCTCCTCGCCGCCGGCGCAGGAATGCTCGGCAAGCTCAACATGGACGAATTCGCGATGGGCTCGTCGAACGAGACCAGCGCCTATGGCAGCGTCCTCTCGCCCTGGCGGCGCAACGACGGCGGCAATGTCGCGCTGACGCCTGGCGGATCGTCGGGCGGTTCGGCTACGGCGGTGTCAGCGCGGCTCGCCCCTGGAGTCACCGGCACCGACACCGGGGGCTCGATCCGCCAGCCCGCGGCCTTCACCGGAATCACCGGCATCAAGCCGACCTACGGGCGCTGCTCGCGCTACGGCATGGTCGCCTTCGCCTCCTCGCTCGACCAGGCCGGGCCGATGGCCCGCGACGTGCGCGATTGCGCGATCCTGCTGGAGGCGATGGCCGGCTTCGATCCCAAGGATTCGACCTCGCTCCAGATCGACGTGCCCAAGTGGGAGGAGAATCTCGACGCCGACGTTCGCGGCAAGAGGATCGGCATCCCCAAGGAATACCGCATCGACGGCGTTCCCGCCGAGGTCGACGCGGTTTGGGAGCAGGGTATCGCCTGGATGCGCGATGCGGGCGCCGAGATCGTCGAGGTCTCGCTACCGCACACCAGATACGCGCTGCCGGCTTATTACATCATCGCCCCGGCCGAGGCTTCGTCCAACCTCGCCCGCTACGACGGCGTGCGCTACGGCCTTCGCGTCCAGCCCGAGCAAGGCGGACTGCAGGACATGTACGAGGCGACCCGCGCCGCTGGCTTCGGCCCGGAGGTCAAGCGCCGGATTATGATCGGCACCTACGTCCTCTCGGCGGGCTTCTACGACGCCTATTTCAACCAGGCGCAGAAGGTCCGCGCGCTGATCGCCCGCGATTTCGAGCGGGTCTGGTCCGAGTGCGACCTCATCCTCACCCCGACCGCGCCGAGCGCCGCCTTCGGCCTCGGCGAGAAGATGGCCGATCCGCTGGCCATGTATTTGAACGACGTCTTCGCCGTCCCGGCAAGCCTCGCCGGCCTCCCCGCAATCTCGGTCCCGGCGGGCCTCGACGGCCAGGGCCTGCCGCTGGGCCTCCAGATCATCGGCAAGGCGCTCGACGAGCAGGGCGTGCTCAACGCGGCCCTCGCCTTCGAGGAGCGGGCCGGCTTCGTCGCCAGACCGGAGGCGTGGTGGTGAGCGCCCTGGACAACGAAACAAACCCGTTCGTGTCGAGCGAAGTCGAGACACCCTATCGAGCGAAGTCGAGATCAAGAGCCTCGGCTACGCTCGGCGGGGTCCCTCGACCTCGCTCGGGACGAACGGTCGGGAGGTCGTCGGGTGTCTGACTATCGAATCCACGGCGCCACCGGCGAATGGGAGGTCGTGATCGGCCTCGAGGTCCACGCACAGGTGACGTCCAACGCCAAGCTCTTCTCGGGCGCCTCGACCGAATTCGGCGCCGAGCCGAACACTCAGGTCGCCCTGGTCGACGCCGCCTTCCCGGGAATGCTGCCGGTGCTCAACGGCGAATGCATCCGCCAGGCGGTGCGCACCGGCATCGCGCTCGAGGCGAAGATCAACAAATGGTCGCGCTTCGACCGCAAGAATTATTTCTATGCCGATCTGCCGCAGGGCTATCAGATCAGCCAGCTCTATCACCCGCTGGTCGGCGCGGGCGAGATCCACCTCGATCTCGAAGGCGGGGCGACCAAGACCGTCGGCGTCGAGCGAATCCATGTCGAGCAGGATGCGGGCAAGCTGATGCACGATCAGCACCCGTCTTTCTCCTATGTCGACCTCAACCGCAGCGGCGTCGCCCTGATGGAGATCGTATCAAAGCCCGACATGGGTTCTCCCGAGGAAGCAGGCGCTTATGTGCGCAAGCTCAGAGCGATTCTACGCTATGTCGGAAGCTGCGACGGCAATATGGAACAGGGCTCGATGCGCGCCGACGTCAATGTCAGCGTGCGCAGGCCCGGGGCGGAGTTCGGCACCCGCACCGAGACCAAGAACGTCAATTCGGTGCGCTTCATTCAGGCGGTGATCGAGCATGAGGCGCGCCGCCAGGTCGATCTGATCGAGGATGGCGGCACAATCGTCCAGGAGACCCGCCTGTTCGATCCCGACAAGGGCGAAACGCGCAGCCTGCGGTCCAAGGAGGATGCGCACGATTACCGCTATTTCCCCGATCCGGACCTGCTGCCGCTCGAATTGACCGACGCCTTCCTGGAGGAGTGCCGCGCCTCCTTGCCCGAGCTGCCCGACGCCAAGCGCGCCCGCTACGAGAGCGAGCTCGGCCTCTCCGCCTACAATGCCTCGGTGCTGACCGCCGACGTCACCACCGCCCGCTGGTTCGAGGTCCTGCTCGAGAAGCTCGGCCCTGAGCACGCCCAGCGCGCCTCCAACTGGGTCGCTTCCGAGCTGTTCGGCGCCCTCAATCGCCTCGGCCGCACCCTGGAGGACAGTCCTGTCACGCCCGAGGGCGCGGCCGAGCTGCTTGGCCTCGTTGCCGACGGAACGCTCTCCGGAACGCTGGCCAAGCAGGTGTTCGAGATCATGCTCGAAACCGGCCGGGGCGCCGCCGCGATCGTCGAGGAGCGCGGCCTCAAACAGACCAGCGACACTGGCGCGATCGAGGTGGTGATCGCCGGGGTGCTTGCCGCCAATCCGGGCCAGCTCGGACAATATCGCGGCGGCAAGGAGGCCCTGTTCGGCTTCTTCATCGGCCAGACGATGAAGGCGATGGGCGGCAAGGCTAACCCGGCGGTGGTCAACGAACTGCTGAGGAAGGCGCTGGGCTAAAGCAGGCGCATCTGCGTGCCCTGCGGGGGCTCGAACAAATCCCGCCGCAGCGGCCGCTTCTCGACATTGAGACCGTGCCTCCTCATCGCGCGCTCGAACCGCGCCTTGAGCAGGTCCGCCCAGGCGCCCTGGCCGCGCATCCGGCTGAACCAGTGCGGGTCGTTGTCCTTGCCGCCGCGCATGTCGTTGATGATGTGCATCACCTTCGCCGCGCGCTCGGGATAATGCTCGTCGAGCCAGGCGCGGAACAAGGGCGCGACCTCGTGGGGCAGGCGGACCGGCAAATAGAAGCAGCCGATCGCGCCGGCCTCGGCCGCCGCCTCGACGATATGCTCGAGCTCGTGGTCGGTGATCCCCGGAACGACCGGAGCGATCGCCACCCAGGCGGGGACGCCCGCTTCGCTCAGCCGCTTCACCGCTGCCAGCCGCTTGCGCGCGGCCGGCGCCCGCGGCTCCAGCGTGCGCGAGATTTTGGGCTCCAGTGACGTGACCGAGAGGGCGACGCTGACCAGGTTCAGCCTGGCCATCTCGCTTAGCAGATCGAGGTCCGCCAGCACCCGGTCCGACTTGGTGGTGATCGTGGCCGGATGCCTGGTCTCGGCGAGCACCTCCAGCACCGATCGGGTGATCCGCCACTTGGCCTCGATCGGCTGGTAGGGGTCGGTGTTGGTGCCCATCGCGATCGGGCGGACTTGGTAGCCCTTTTTGCCCAGCTCGGCGCGCAGCAGCCTGGCGGCGTCGGGCTTGGCGAACAGCTTCGATTCGAAGTCGAGACCCGGGGACAAATCGTGGAAGGCGTGGCTCGGCCGCGCGAAGCAGTAGATGCAGCCGTGCTCGCAGCCGCGATAGGCGTTGATCGAACGGTCGAAGCCGATGTCCGGCGATCGGTTGCGGGTGATGATCGTCTTGGGATGCTCGACGGTTACCGTCGTGCGTAGCGGGCGCGGGCCGTCGTCCAGCGCCTCGCGCTCGTCGAGCCAGTCGCCGTCCGCCTCGCGCTCGGGCAGGTTGAACCGGGTCGGCGTCCGGTTCTCCGGCGCGCCGCGGCCTGGTCGGGCATCGGGTCGCATCGGCGCAACATAATGCGCCGATGAGAACAGATCAAGAACGAACGATCAGTCCTGACCCATCGCCGTCTGGCGCGTGCGCGAAGGGATGCGCACCGCACTCGGTCCCGGAAGGCCGGGGAAACGCGGCCACATGCCTTGCGCGAGCGCGCGCCGGCTCGCCGAACGGTCGGCCCCGCGCGCCTCGTAGATCCAGTAATTGCGAAGGATGATCGGGACGTAGCCGCGAGTCTCCCAATAGGGGATCGATTCGATGTAGAGCAAAGGATCGCTCTGGTCGTAGCGTGTGTTCCACTCGGCGATCGGGGCCGGGCCGGCGTTGTAGGAAGCGATCACCTTGGGCAGCAGCCCGCCGGTGCTCTGCATGTCGCGAAGCTGCTCGAGATAGGTCTGGCCGTATTCGATATTGACCTGGGGGATGTTGAGCGCGGCGGCGCTGAACGGCTCGCCGCGCGCCCGGGCCATGTCGCCCGCCGTGCCGGGGCGCACCTGCATCAGCCCTCGTGCGCCGGCCGGGCTCACCGCGTCGGCACGGAACTGCGATTCCTGGAGCGCGTGGGCGAAGGCCAGCGAGGAATCGACCCGCCAGCCGCGGATCGGCCGCCAGCTTGGCGTGGGATAGCGCTCCTCCGGCCCGAAGCGCGCCCCGCGCGGGCCGTTATGGGCGAGGTACATCTGGGTGGCGGTGAGGTTCAGCCGGGCGGCGAGATGGATCAGCGCCTCGTGGCCGGAAGGCGCGCCGATCAGGGCCTGGTGGCGGATCACCGAAGCGGCCAGGTCGTCCTCGCCGATCTCGCTCAGCGCGACCGCGGTTCGGGCGTTCTTCAGCCCCTCCAGCGCGCGCCAGTCCGCGTCGGTCAGCGTGGTCATGTCGGCGGGCGCGGTCCTGACTCCGAGCGCGCTCTGGGCGAGAAGGCCGTAGAACGTCTCCCCGGCCCGGGCGGCGGTGCGAAGGCGGGCCTGGACGCGTTCCGGATGGCCCGCGGCGGTGTCCGCGCGCGCCGCCCAATAATGGCCCGCCGCGGCGAGCTCGACGTCGCTCGATCGCTGAGCGACTCCTGCGAAATGCTCGGCGGCCGCGGCGTAATCGCCCATCCGCCAGGCGGCGAGGCCTGAGACCCATTCGGCGTGGATCGCATGTTCGGTCGGGCCGCGCCGCGCGAGGTCGCCGATCCGCCGCGCCTCCGCATCCTGGCCGTTGAGGTAGAACACCCAGGCGATGCGCTGCTGGAAGGCCGTCCGCGCCTCGTCGGAAAGCTCCTGGATGCGCGTGCCCAGAAGGGCTTCCGCCTCATGGGGCTGGTCGGCGACGAGCAGGGGATTGATCAAAGGCTCGAGCTGGTCGGCCACGGTATCGCCGCGGATCGGGCGCGGCCGGGCCCGGCGCGGCTGGCCGGAGAGGCCGTAGAGGCTGTGCTCCTGCGGGAAAGCGGGCAGGCTCTCGGCGCCGCGGGCGCGGGCGATTCGGGCGAGGTCGTCGGCCTGGGGCAGCTCGGGCGCGCGCCCGATCAGCTCGACGAGCGGCTGGGTCTCGACCCGGGGCGAGCCGGGCATGGTGTAGAGCATCGCCCGGGCGATGTCGTGCAGCGGCCCCTGCCGCATGCCGTCCAGCCGTCCCGCCGCTCCGGCCCAATCCTGGGCGCGCAGGGCGGCGAAGACGGCGCGATAATTTTCGCGCTCCGACGCGGTGAGCTGGGCCGGGGCCGAAATGCCCTGCGCGGCGGCCGGAGCCGCGCCCAGCGCCAGAGCCAGGCCCAGAAGGCTCGCTTTCAGCCTTTTCATGGCTTCAGCTCCTCTTTCAGCAAATTGAGGTCTTCCATCGCGTCGTTCCGCCGCTTGGGCTGGCCGAGCAGGAACTGGAGGCTCATCGTGGCGATCGCCCGGACCGGCCCGGCGGGCGTATCGATCGTGTGGACGCGCTTGCGGGCAGCCGTCATCGGCATCCCTAGCAGGGCCTTGGAGCATTCGTCGCCGAACACGAGCATCGCGCGCGGGGCGACCAGGCCGATATGCCGTCGCGTAATCTCGGCGAGCCGCGAAATATCGGTGGCCGGCAAGCGGCCGGCGGGGTTCCTGACCGGCAGGATCGAGGCGAGGTAGATGGATTCGCGGTTCCGATCGATCCTGCCCAGCATCCGGTCGAACATCGCCCCGAGCTCGCCCGAGAGCAACGTGCCTGCCTGCGCATCCTCCTGCGCGGGCATGTCGATCAGCATCATCAGCCCTGAAGCCGGATCGCCCGAGGGGCCGACGCGCGGGCCGGCGGGAAAGGATTCGCTGGTGAGCAGCCAGGACTGGAAAGCATCGAGATCGACCGGCAATGCCTCGGCCGCCTGTGCGGTCGGCGCGGCGACGGGAGTCTTCGCGCTGAGCCAGTCGCGCGGCTCCTCGCCGACGATCGTGTCGACGCCGGCCTCTTTCCACCATAAGAGCGTGCTCGCCGCCCAGCTTACGGCCATGCCGTCTTTTCCCCGTTCTGCCCCGGCCTTTGAGTCAGGGTCCGCCGGGCTGGTCAATCACTTATCGGCTGTTTATCTGCCAGTCGTTGGCGCTTTGCGACGAGGGGAGAGCGGTGAATGGCTGAACGCGAGTCCATGCCCTACGACGTGGTGATCGTCGGAGCGGGACCCGCGGGGCTTGCCGCTGCGATCCGGCTCAAGCAACTAGCCAATGATGCCGGGCGCGAGCTCTCCGTCTGCATCCTCGAAAAGGGCTCCGAGGTCGGCGCTCACATCCTCTCCGGAGCGGTGGTCGATCCGCGTGCGCTCGACGAGCTGCTGCCGAACTGGAAGCAGCTCGACAGCCCGCTCACCGTCCCGGTCGCCAGCAACGAGCATTGGGTGCTGACGGAGCGAAAGAAATACGGCTTCCCGCACATCCTGATGCCGCCCTTCATGTCCAACAAGGGCACGTACACGCTGAGCCTCGGCAATCTGTGCCGCTGGCTCGCCGGGCAGGCCGAGGCGCTCGGAGTCGAGATCTTCCCGGGCTTCGCCGCCGCCGAAGTGCTGTTCAACGAGGACGGGTCGGTGAAGGGGGTGGCGACCGGCGACATGGGCGTTGCCCGCGACGGCACGCACAAGGCCGACTACCAGCCCGGAATGGAGCTTCACGGCCGCTACACTTTCTTTGCCGAAGGCGCGCGCGGTCACCTGACCAAGGAGCTCAAGCGCATCTTCGAGCTCGAGGCGGGGAGCGAGCCCCAGGTCTACGGCATCGGCCTCAAGGAGCTGTGGGACATCGCCCCGGAGAAGCACGAGCCCGGCCGGGTGATCCACACCCAGGGCTGGCCGCTCGACGACGCCTGGGGGGGCGGCTTCCTCTATCACCAGGCGAGCGGCCAGGTCGCCTTGGGCTTCGTCGTCGCGCTCAACTACAAGAACCCGTATCTGTCGCCGTTCGAGGAGTTCCAGCGCTGGAAGCAGCACCCGGCGATCCGCCACTTCCTCGAGGGCGGCCGCCGCGTTTCCTACGGCGCTCGCGCGATCAACGAGGGCGGCTGGCAAGCGGTGCCGAAGCTGGCCTTCCCGGGCGGCGCGCTGATCGGATGCGCCGCCGGATTCGTCAACGTGCCGCGGATCAAGGGCAGCCATACGGCGATGAAGTCCGGCATGCTCGCCGCCGAATCCGCCTTCGCCGCGATCGCCGCGGAGCGCTCCGGCGATCTTCTCAGCGATTATGAACCTTCGCTCAGAAGCTCCTGGATCGCAAGTGAATTGAAGATGGTTCGCAACGTCGAGCCGTTGGTCGCCAAATGGGGCGGAACGCTCGGCACCTTGCTCGCCGGCGCCGATATGTGGATGCGCCAGCTGCGCATCGGCCTGCCGTTCACGATGCGCCACCATCCCGACAGCGGGACGCTCTGGCGCAAGGATTTGGCGGAGCCTATCGCCTATCCCAAGCCCGACGGCGCGATCAGCTTCGACCGGCTCTCCTCGGTGTTCCTTTCGAATACCAATCACGAGGAGGACCAGCCGGTCCACCTGACGCTGAAGGACGCGGACGTTCCCGTAGCGGTCAATCTCGCCCAATATGCCGGGCCCGAGCAGCGCTACTGCCCGGCCGGCGTGTACGAGTTCGTCGAGGAGGCGGCCCGACCGCGGCTGCAGATCAACGCGCAGAATTGCGTCCACTGCAAGACGTGCGACATCAAGGATCCCACCCAGAACATCAACTGGGTCGTGCCGGAAGGCGGAGGAGGCCCCAATTACCCCAACATGTAAGCTCAGCCTCGGCGCGCTGTTGCTCGGCGCGCTCGTGCTCTCTTCCGCCGCGCAGGCCCGGGTCGAGCGCTCCCCGCTCCAGTCCTATGTCGAGGCGCGCGCCGCTTCCTCCGCAGGCGCGTTCGACCGGGCCAGCCAGGGCTATGTCGCCGCGCTCGCCGCGGCGCCCGAAAACGACATGATCGCCACCCAGGCGCTCTCCCACGCGGTCACCGCCGGCGATTGGCGCCTTGCGCTGGATGCCGCCCACCGGCTCGAGAGCCGCCGGGTCCTGCCTCCCGACGCCCGGCTGCTGCTCGTCGCCGAGGCTTTCCGGGAGCGCGACTGGACGGCGGCCAAGTCCCGGATCGATGCCGTGCAGAGCGATCAGCTGTTCGCCTTCATGGTACCGGTGCTGCGCGCCTGGCTGGCCTACGGCTCGCGCCAGGGCGACCCGCTCGCCGCTCTGCCGGCGCCCGGAGGGCAGGGCGTCGCCGCCGCTTATGCCGCCGAGCACCGCCCGCTGCTGATGCTCGCGCTCAATCGTCCCGGCGCCACCGCCGAGCTGGTCCGCGCCGCCGCCTCGGCCGGAGCGCGCGGGCAGCGCCTGCGAATCGCCGGCGCCGCCTTGCTCGCGAAGCGCGGCGAGCGGGAAGCGGCGCTCGCCCTGCTCGAAGGCAATGGCGCGCCGATCGTCGCCGCGCGCGCTCTGGTCGGCGCGGGCCAGCCCTTGCCCGGCGCGATCGACGGCGCGGATTCGGCGATGGCCGAATTGCTCGTTCGCCTCTCGCTCGATCTCCAGCAGCAGGAGCTGACCGGCTTGGCTTCGATGTTCGCCCGGGTCGCGACCTGGCTCGCGCCCGACAACAGCGAGACCTGGATGGTCACCGCTGAGCTTCTCGCGCTTCAGGACAAGGAGCGGATCGCCGTTCCGATGCTGGCCAACGTGCCCGCCGGCGATCCCTTCGCGATCGCCGCGCGCGACCAGCGCATCCGGATCCTGCTCGACGGCGGCGACCGCGAGGCGGCGCTGGCCGAGGCGCTTGCCGCAACCGGCGCGGGCGGGGCGGGAGCGACCGATTGGGTTCGCCTCGGCGAGGTCTATGCCGCGATGCACCGGCAGAACGAGGCGGCCTCCGCCTTCGCGCGCGCGATCGAAATCCGCCGCGACGGCGACGGCGCCGAGGCCGAATGGGTGCTGTGGCTGATGCGCGGCGGCGCGCTCGACGAGGCGGGCAACTGGCCCGAGGCGCGGACGGCCTTGCGCAAGGCCTACGCCCTCGCGCCCGAACAGCCGTTCGTGCTCAATTACCTCGGCTACGCCCAGCTCGTCCGGCGAGAAGACGTGGCGGGGGCCGAGCGGCTGATCCGTGAGGCGCACCGTCGCGCGCCGGACAGCAACGCGATCACCGATTCGCTGGGGTGGGCGCTCTATCTGAAGGGCGAGCTTCCCGAAGCGATCACCCTGCTGGAGCAGGCTGCCCAAGGAGAGCCGGCCGACGTGGAGATCAACGAACATCTCGGCGACGCCTATTTCGCCGCCGGCCGCCGGGTCGAGGCCCGCTTCGCCTGGATGGCCGCCTCGGTCTACGCCGAGGGGGATGCGGCGACCCGGATCGCGGCCAAGATCGAAACGGGACTCACGCCGCAACTGGCGGCGCGGTGAAAATCCTCCCCGGAACGGGGAGGGGGACCGCGCGCGAAGCGCGTGGTGGAGGGGCCGAAGCGCGTCCACCTCCTCGGCCCCTCCACCGTCCTGGCGGACGGTCCCCCTCCCCGTTCCGGGGAGGAATATGACCCGCGGCGAAACCGCCTACGCCAAGCTCAACCTCGCGCTTCACGTGCGGGCGCGGGAGGCGGACGGCTATCACCGGATCGAGACGATCTTCGCCTTCTGCGAGGAGGGCGATATCCTGACCGCGCGTCCTGCGGAGGAGCTCACGCTGGAGGTGACCGGTCCGTTCGCCGGGCGGCTGGCCGGCGAAACCGACAATCTGGTGCTGAAGGCCGCCCGCGCGCTCGGCCTGTCGGCGGCGCTTACGCTCGACAAGCGCCTCCCGGTCGCCGCCGGCCTCGGCGGCGGCTCGGCCGACGCGGCGGCGCTTCTGCGTCTCTACGGCGGCGGCGAGGCCGTCGCCCGCGCGCTCGGCGCCGACGTCCCCGCCTGCCTGCTGAGCCGCACCACTCGGGGAGAGGGAAGGGGCGACGACATCGAGCCGGTCGAGATCGAGGGGCTCTCGGGAGCGCCGATCCTGCTCGTCAATCCCGGCGTCCCTCTCTCCACCGGCGCAGTTTTTTCGGCCTGGGACGGCAACGACCGCGGTCCGCTGGAGCGGTGGGAGGAAGGCCGCAACGACCTCGAGGCGCCGGCCATCGCCCTGGTCCCGATCATTGCCGATGTGCTCGGCGCCCTCGGCGATGCCCGCATCGCGCGCATGTCGGGCTCCGGCGCGACCTGCTTCGGGCTCTATGACGACGAGGGGGCGCGAAACTCCGCCGCGAAACGCATCGCCGCCGGCAGGCCCGGCTGGTGGGTGTCCCAAACCAGGCTCAAATGACCCGCCAGTCCCTCCCTGGAACAGCGAGGAACGGCCGTTAACCATCGAAAGCCGCGGGAATCCGTTCTGGCACGGCCCTTGCTCTCCTGATGCCCGACGAGTCGAGGCGCGATTGTAACGCGCCGACATTCGCCCGCGGCCCCCGCCTCCACCGGACGGGCGCCGCGGAAAATTACGGCCGGGCCGCCAGCGTATCGGGCAGCCCGGCCTTTTTTTGCCCATTCCCGCCACCGTGCCCTCGATCTGAGCGGGAAGGACGACTGTCGACGCCGCGTTCCACCGGGCACCGGATCCGTCCGGTTCGACGCGCACCCCCTCAAAAAGCTTGACGGGGCGCGCCAAGGGTCGGAAATCGGACGGCAATGAGGGAGTGGTTTCGGCGCCGCTATCTCGACCTGCTTGGGTCGATCTACATCTATAACGAGCATCGCGGCTATACGAGCATCGATCGTATCCTCGACGCCGTCCGCAGGCGCACGCCCGAGGACACCGCGTTCATCGCGGCGATCGAGCGCCACCGCGCCGACGAGCGCAAGCATTATGTGATGTTCAAGCGCTGGTTCGAGCTTCAGGGCAAGATGCCGCTCGAGGTCGGCCGCACGTGCGGGCATATCGACCGCTTCGTCGAGATCATGTTCCGCCGCGGCATCGACGATCTGGACACCGACAAGGTGATCTGTGACGACCGTTTGTTCGAGCGGCTCTGCCGGGTGATCTCGCTCACCGAGAAGCGCGGCTACAAGATGGTCGAAGTCCTGCTCGACCATCCGATCGTCAAGCGCGACAAGATTCTGATCAAGATCTTCCGGGTGATCGAGAAGGACGAGCCCGGCCATTGGGCCCCCTACGATCGCTGGCTGAAGGCGCACGGGCGGCGCGAGCCGAGATGGTGGGAGCGGGCGATCGACTCGTTCATCCATTCGGAATTGCTGGTGCTGAAGCTGCCGGTCCTCTTCCTCAACCCGCGGCTGAAGCGGCGCACCCAATGGGCCGACGCCGCGGATCCCGCCGAGCCGCTCGCCTCGCCGGTCCGGGCCGCGGCCTGAGCCGGCCGCCATGCGCATCCTCCTGACCGGCTCATCCGGGTGGCTTGGCCGCTTTCTCGCGCCGCGGCTGCGTGCGGTGGGTCATGAGGTGACCGGCCTGGACGTCGCGGCGGGCGCGGACACGGCAGTGATCGGATCGGTCGCCGACAAGGCGCTGGTCGAGCGCACGTTCGGCGAGAACGGCATCGAAGCGGTGATTCACTCCGGCGCTCTGCACAAGCCGGACATCGTCCGCTACCCCGAAAGCGCGTTCGAGGCGGTCAACGTCGAGGGGACACGAAACCTGCTCGACGCCGCGGTCGCGGCGGGCAACGACCGCTTCGTCTTTACCTCGACCACTTCGCTGATGATCTCGGAATCGCTCCGCTCCGGCGCGCTCGCGCAAGCCGCCTGGCTCGACGAGGATTCGCCGCCGGCGCCGCGCAACATTTACGGCCTGACCAAGCTCGCCGCCGAGGCGCTGTGTCGGGAGGCCAACCGCGCCCACGGGCTCGATATCGCGATTCTGCGCACCGGCCGGTTCTTTCCCGAAGACGACGACACGCATCGCGACCTTTCCGGGCCGAACAGGAAGGCCAACGAGTTCCTGAACCGCCGTCTGACCGTGGAGGACGCTGCGGAAGCGCATGTCGTGGCGCTCGACAAGGCGCCGGGCCTCGGCTGCGAGACCTTCATTCTCTCGGCGCCGACGCCGTTCTTGCGGGAGGAATGCGGGGAGCTGGCGCGCGACGCGCGCGCCGTCATCTCGCGCCATTATCCGGCGGCCGCGGCCCTCTACGCGGAGGCCGGCTGGTCGCTGCCGGCCCGGATCGACCGGGTTTACGATCCGGCGAAGGCCGAGCGGCGGCTCGGCTTCCGTTGCCGGACGGACTTCGCCGCGATCCTGGCGGCGCTGGCCGGCGGGCAGCAATTGCCCTTCGTCCACGATCCCTCCTATGTCTCGCCCAAGGAACGCTGAGGAGGGCAACATGCTGAAACGGGCATTGGCGATCGTTCTGGGCTGGGCCACACTGACGGGCATGCAGGCGGCGCCGGCGCCTCGGCTGGAGATGTGGCGGCTCGATTGCGGCGATTTCCAGATCAACGACATCAATGCCTTCATGTCGGACACATCGGAATATCCGGCGCGGCCGAAGCGCCTTGTGGGCAGCTGCTACCTCATCAGGCATGGGGACCAGTATTTGCTTTGGGACTCGGGCATGCCCGCTGCGCTCGTCGGCCATCCCGACGTCAATCCGACGATGACCGTCAGCTTGCGTTCGAGCATCATCGACCAGCTGGCCCGGATCGGTGTCCGCCCGGAGCAGGTCGCGATGATCGGCATCAGCCACTATCACGGCGATCATACCGGTCAGGCGCGCGCATTTCCGGGCGCGCGCTTGTTGATGGGCGCAGAGGACATCGCCGCGATGCGTACCCGGCCCGCGGAAGGGCAGGCCGATCTCGCTCACTGGTTGAGCGGCGGAGGGCAGGTGACGGAGGTGCGGGGCGATCATGACGTGTTCGGCGACGGCAGCGTGACGATGCTGGGCCTCCCCGGCCACACGCCCGGCCATCACGGCCTTCTCGTCCGCCTGGCCTCGGGACTAGTCCTGCTCTCCGGCGACGTCTATCATTTCGCCGAGCAGGTCGCGCATCGCGGCGTGCCGCCGTTCAACACCGATCGCGCCGATTCGCTGGCCTCGATGGACCGGTTCGACCGGCTCGGGCGGAACCTCCACGCGCGGGTGATCATCCAGCACGAGCCGGCCGACGTCGCCAAGCTGCCCGCTTTTCCGGCCTCGGCGCGGTGACTTGTCCTCTCCGGGCGCATGGGTTATTATGACCTGAAAGCTGGGAAAAGAGGTCAGAATGGACGCTCGCGCCACCGAATTTGGCTCCGCCGAAGCCAAAGCCCGCTTTTCCGAGCTGCTTGCCAGAGTCGAAGCGGGCGAAACCATCACCATTCGCCGGCATGGCAATGCGATAGCCAAGCTGACGCCGGTCAAACCAGTCCTCAGCGTTGAGGAGCGGCGGCGAAAGCTCGAAGAGTTTTTCGCCTGGCGTAAGGAGCACGGTCCTCGGCTCCAGCCCGGAGACGATCTGAAGCAATGGATCAACGAGGGGCGGCCCTGATGGGGGCCGTCGTCGACGCTTCGGTCATTCTCAACTGGTATTTCGAAGATGAAGACGAGGCAGGCACGCTTATTCTGCGCGAACTGGTTGACCAGAAGATCCTCGTTCCCGTTCACTGGCAAGCTGAGGTAGGCAACGGGATTTTGGTCGCCGAAAGGCGTGGGCGGGCCGCGGCAGCACAGATCAGCCGGCTGTTCGATCTTCTAGACACGCTTGAAATGGAGGTCGACGAGGATGGCGCGACCGCTGTGTTTGCACGGGTGCTCCCGCTCGCGCGAGCGCACCGGCTGACCATCTACGACGCGCTCTACCTCGAGCTTGCCGAACGCCGGGGCGTCCCTCTCGCAACGCTCGACAATGCCTTGGCGAAAGCGGCGGCGTCGGTCGGCATCGCCGTTATCGGAAGGGATTAACATGAAAGCCTTGCTTTCCCGTGCGCCGGGCGGTCCCGCCACGCTCGAATTGGCGGAAATCGACGATCCCGTTGCCGCACCGGGCCAGCTGCTCGTCCGGGTCAAGGCCTGCGCGATCAACTATCCCGACGTGCTGATCATCGAGGACAAATACCAGTTCCGGCCCGAGCGGCCCTTCGCCCCGGGCGGGGAGATCGCCGGGACCGTCGAGGCCGTCGGGGAGGGCGTCTCCGGCTGGCGGGAGGGCGACAGGATCATCGCCATGCTCGGCCATGGCGGGCTTGCCGAGAAGGTCGCGGTGCCGGCCGCGACAGCACTTCGGCTGCCCGAGGGGCGCAGCTTCGAGGAAGGATCGGGCCTGATCCTGACCTATGGCACCACCATCCACGCCTTGCTCGACCGCGGCCGGATCAGGGAAGGGGAGACCCTTCTCGTGCTCGGCGCGGCAGGGGGCGTCGGCATTGCGGCGATCGAGCTCGGCAAGGCCTTCGGAGCGCGCGTGGTCGCTGCCGTCTCCTCGGAGGAGAAAGCCGAAGCGGCGCGTGAGGCGGGGGCGGACTCGACGATCGTCTATCCGCGCGGCCCGTTCGACAAGGAGGGGAGCAAGGCCCTCGCGCAGCAATTCAAGGATGCTGTGGGGCCGGGGGGCGCCGACCTGATCTACGATCCCGTCGGCGGCGATTATACCGAGGCGGCGCTTCGAGCGATCGCATGGGAGGGGCGGCTGCTTGTGGTCGGCTTCCCCGCCGGCATCCCGAAGCTTCCGCTCAACCTCACCTTGCTCAAGAGCTGCGACGTTCGCGGAGTCTTCTGGGGCGCCTTCGCCGCGCGCGATCCCGCCGCCAATGCGGCGCACGTGCAGACCCTGTTCCGCCTGTGGGAGGAGGGCAGGATTTCCCCCCGGATCAGCCGCACCTGGCCGCTCGCGCGGGGCGGCGAGGCGATCGCTCACATGGCCGCGCGCCAAGCGGTGGGCAAGCTGGTCGTGACGATGGAGTGATTTTTCCTCTCCTCGATTTCGAGGGGAGGGGGACCAGGCGAAGCCTGGTGGAGGGGCCTCTCGCCCCGGAAGGGGGCCCCCTTCACCGCACGTCGTGCGGTCCCCCTCCCCTGCAAATGCAGGGGAGGATCGGTTGCGCCCATCCTTGCCGCGGCCTATCTGGAGCGCGAACCCTCAGCAGCTAGGACCGCCATGACCCAGTTCGACGACCGCGAGAAGGCATTCGAGAATATGTATGCCCGCGATCAGGAAATGCAGTTCAAGATCGTCGCTCGGCGCAACCGCCTGCTCGGCCAGTGGGCCGCGAAGAAGATGGGGCTGACCGAGGCCGAGGCCGACGCCTATGCAAGGGACGTGATCCGCTCCGACTTCGAGGAGGCGGGCGATCACGACGTGGTGCGCAAGCTCCTCGGCGATCTGACCTCGGCGGGCGTCGAGATCGACGAGGCCGCCATCCGCGCCGCGCTCGACCACAAGACGGTCGAGGCCCGCCGCCACTTCATCGAGGCCCAGGGCTGATGCCCATGCCGGCTGAACAGATCGAGACGCTGATCCGCGAGGGCATTCCCGACGCGCGGGTGGAGATCGTCGATCTGGCCGGCGACGGCGATCATTACGAGGCGCGGGTCGTGTCCGAGAGCTTTCGCGGCCTGCCGCTCGTCCGCCAGCACCAGCGCGTCTATCAGGCGCTCGGCGGGCGGATGGGGACCGAGCTGCACGCGCTGAAGCTCAGCACCGCCGCGCCCGAATAAGGAGCTACACCATGACCGACGTCCGCGAGCGCATCGACGCCATTGTAAAGAAAAACGACATCGTCCTGTTCATGAAGGGCACGCCGCTCTTCCCGCAATGCGGCTTCTCCAGCCGGGCGGTCGCGATCCTCGATCATCTCGGCGTGAAGTTCGATACCGTCGACGTGCTCCAGGACCCGGAGATCCGCCAGGGCATCAAGGATTATTCGGACTGGCCGACCGTGCCCCAGCTCTACCTCAAGGGCGAATTCGTCGGCGGCTCCGACATCATGATGGAAATGTACGAGGCCGGCGAGCTCCAGCAGCTGGTCGAGGAGAAGCAGGTCGCCCGCGCCTGAGGCGGCCTTCGCCGGCGCCGTGAGGTTTCGCCAAAAGGAAAGGGCGGGCAGCGCGACCGGAAAGTGCGCCAGGCCCGCCCTCGAGAGTGGAACCGTGTGGACGCATCTATCCTTTCACTCTCCGTGCCAGAGCGCGAAAAGCGCGGAATTCCGTCATTCTCCACGGTGAACGGGAATTAACCAGCCACCCTCGATGTAAAGCGGGCCGACAGACTGGGCTGTCGTTCATATTCCATTCAGCACCGGAATGACTACTCGTGTAGTCACACATCGGGAGCGATCGGAATGGAGCGGATCGGCGAGGCCGAATATGCGGTGATGGAGGTGCTCTGGAAGGACGCGCCACTGACCGCCGCGGAGGTCGCCGAGCGAGTCCCCGGCGAGCGCGGCTGGAGCATCCGCACGGTCAAGACGATGCTCGCCCGGCTGCTGGCCAAGAACGTCCTCACCCACGAGGAGGACGGACGCCGCTACCTCTACCGCCCTGCCATCGCGCGCGCCGATTATGTCGCTCAGGAATCGGGCCGGCTGATCGACCGCATGTTCGGCGGGCGGGTCACGCCGCTGGTCGCCCATCTCGCCGAGCGGGACCGGCTGAGCGAGGCGGACATCGCCGAGATCGAGGCGCTGTTGAAGGCGCTCAAGTCGTGACCGGCTGGTTCTTCGCCAATCTCGGCTGGGCAAGCCTCGTCATGCTGCTGGTCCTGGCGGTCCGCCGGCCGGTCGCGGCCTGGTTCGGCGCCGGCGCCGCCTATGCCTTGTGGCTTCTGCCGGCGCTTCGGCTGGTCGTTCCGCCTTTGCCGTCCTTCGCGCCGGACCTGCCCGCGCTCGCGCCGCCGGAGACATTGATCGTCTGGGCCGGCGACGCCTCGCCGCTCCCCGGCGCCTCCGGCCCTTCGCCCTGGATGCCGATGGCGATCGGCCTGTGGGCCGCCGGGGCGCTCGCCTTGCTCGCCTGGCAATTCCTCGCCTACCTGCGCTTCCGCGCCGAGATCGACGGCAGCGCGCGCCCGCTCGGCCTGCATCGCGGGCTCCAACTGATCGAGAGCGCCGCGGTGCAGGGCCCCGTCGCTCTGGGCCTCCTCGATCGGCGGATCGTCGTGCCGCCCGATTTCGGTGCCCGCTACACGGCCGAGGAGCAGCGCCTGGCGCTCGATCACGAGGCGATCCATCACCACCGCGGCGACCTGTGGTGGAACCATCTCGGACTGCTGGTGCTCGCCGCCAACTGGTTCAACCCGGTCGCATGGCTCGCCTTCCGCGCCTTCCGCGCCGACCAGGAGCTGGCCTGCGACGCCGCGGTCGCCGCCTCCGCAACGCCCGACGCCCGGCTCGATTACGCCCGGGCGCTGATCAAATCCGCGAGCCGGCCGGGGCTCATCGCCACCTGCCCGCTCAACCATGCAGACCAACTGAAACGGAGATTGAAGATGATGAAGACCCACAAAGCGAGCCGGCTGCGCCTGCTTGGCGGCGCGGCGGCCGTAGGGAGCCTCGCCGCGATCAGCCTCGCGCTGGGTGCTCCGGGCCTCGCCGCGGAGCAGACGGCCCCGCAGGCCGCGCCCGGGCAGGGCGAAGCCGCGCCGCCGGCCGAGCGGCGCGAGGAGCGCGTCATCGTCCACCGTATCGAGCATGGCGATCGTGCCCCGGGCGCCGCCTCCGGGACCCACGCCGACGGCGACCATCACGAGCGCCGGATCGTCATCATGACCGACGATCATGATCGCGCAGGCGGCCATGCGGCCCAGGGCGATCATCCGCAGGTCCACACCTTCACCCTGCACCGGGGCGAAGGCGGCGACTCGGCCGGCATCCATGCCGAACATATGGCGATGGCGGACTGCGCCGGCGGCCAGGCGACCGAAGTCAACGAAGGCGACGCCCACGACCGCACTCGGGTCGTGCTCTGCAGCCGCGGCAACGCCACTCCGGCCGAGCGCGCCGAGCGGCTCCAGAGCGCTCGCCACCGGCTGGCCGGAAACAGCGAGCTCAGCGCCGAGGCCAAGGCGCGGGTCACCGCCGCGCTCGACCGCGAGATCGCCCGGCTGAGGGGCCAATAAAGCCGCCGCCTTCACTTCCATGGCCGGCAGTGCCACATGCCGGCCATGGAGGATTTTCCGACGGGAATTGTCGAACAGGCCGGGCCGGGCGTTCGCCGCGTTCTGGCGCCCAATCCGTCGCCCTTCACCTATACCGGCACGCAGACCTATATCGTCGGCGCCGGTCCCGTGGCGGTCATCGATCCCGGACCCGATTCGCCCGAGCATGTCGCGGCGCTGACGGCAGCGGTCGGCGGGGCCGAGGTGGTCGCCATCCTCTGTACCCACACCCACCGCGACCACAGCCCGGCGAGCCGCGCCCTGGCCGCCGCGACCGGCGCTCCGATCGTTGGCTGCGCCCCGCTCGCGCTCGAGGACGACGGCCCGCGCGCGGACGCGGCGTTCGATTTCGATTATCGGCCGGATCGGGTGCTCGCCGACGGCGAGACCCTGAATGGCGACGGCTGGACTCTGCGCGCGGTCGCCACCCCGGGCCACACCTCCAACCATCTCTGCTTCGCGCTCGAAGGATCGGGCGTGCTCTTCACCGGCGACCATGTCATGGGCTGGTCGACGACGGTCATCGCCCCGCCCGACGGCGACATGGCCGCCTACATGAAGAGCCTCGACCTGCTCCTGGCCCGGGACGACCGGATCTATTTTCCCGCCCACGGCCCGGCGGTCGAGAAGCCCAAGGCGCACGTGCGCGCCCTGATCGTCCACCGCCGGATGCGCGAGAAGCAGATCACGAAGCTGCTGGGCCAAGGGGAGGGGCGGATCCCGGCGATGGTCGAGGCGATGTATGCCGGCACCGATCCGAGGCTCTATCCCGCCGCCGGCCGCTCGGTTCTCGCCCATTTGATCGACATGGAGGCGCGCGGCCTGGTCCGCACCGAGGAGGGGCGATGGACTCTCGCCGCCTGAAGCTCGCGCTGCTGGTCGGCCCGCTGCTGCTCGCTCTGGCGGTCGGCGGCCTGATCGCGCTCCTGCTCCGGCCGGCGGCGACCGCGCCCGGGTCGGACGCCGAGGCGATCGCCAATTCCGCTATGCTCTCGATCCGCGACGAGGGGCGGATGACGGTTTTCGTCGGCCGCTTCGTCGCCGTGGTCACCGCCAGCGAGACCCGCCTCGGCCTCACCGCGCGCAAGACCCTGATCATGCCGGGGAGCGTCCGCTACGGCGTCGACCTCTCCCGGCTCACGCGCCGAAGCCTCGCCTGGGACGGCGCGATGCGCACGCTGACCGTGACTATGCCGCCCCTTGAAATCGCCGGCCCCGAGATCGATTTGGGCAATGTGCAGCAATATTCGGAAGGGGGCATCGTGATGGCTCTCACCGGCGCCGAGCGGACGATCGACCAGGCCAATTCACGAAGCGCGCAGGACGATCTCATGCGCCAGGCGCGCGAGCCGGCTCCGATGACTCTGGCGCGGGGCGCGGCGATGCGCAGCGTGGCGAGGAGCTTCGCCATGCCGCTTCGCGCAAGCGGCATCGACGCCAGCGTGGCGGTGGAATTCCTTGGGCCCAACGGCCGGGAGGAAGCCTATTTCCTTGATCGGCCGCGGCGGATCGACGAAGCCGTGCGCGACCGGCAAGCCACACGCTGAGCCCCCGGGGAGTGAGATGAACGCACCGAATATCAGCCTCAAGGGCCTCGACCTGCGCGCCGAGCTCGATCGCCTGCGCACGGAGCGCAACGCGGTGATCCTCGCCCATTATTACCAGGCGCCGGAGATCCAGGACCTCGCCGATTTCGTCGGCGACAGCCTCGATCTTTCGCGCAAGGCGCAGGCGACCGACGCCGACGTCATCGCCTTTTGCGGCGTTCGCTTCATGGCCGAGACGGCGAAGATCCTGTCGCCCGACAAGATCGTCGTTCTGCCCGATATGAACGCCGGCTGCAGCCTGGAGGACAGCTGCCCGCCCGATCAGTTCGCGGCTTTCCGCGCCCAGCATCCGGACCATATCGCGCTGACCTACATCAACAGCTCGGCGGAGGTGAAAGCGCTCAGCGACATTATCGTCACCAGCTCGTCGGCGCAGACGATCCTCGACCAGATCCCGAAGGAGCAGAAGATCATCTTCGGCCCCGACAAGCATCTCGGCGGCTATCTCGCGCGGACGCTCGGGCGCGAGATGCTGCTCTGGCCGGGCGTGTGCATCGTCCACGAGGCCTTTTCGGAGACGGAGCTGCTGAAGCTCAAGGCGAAGCATCCGGGCGCTCCGGTCCTCGCCCACCCCGAATGCCCGCCGCACATCGTCGACCATGCCGATTATGTCGGCGCGACCTCGGGAATCCTCAAATATGCGCTGGAATCGCCAGCCGACCTGCTGATCGTCGCCACCGAGCCGCACATCATCCACCAGATGGAGAAGGACGCCCCGCACAAGACGTTCATCGGAGCGCCCGGAGCGGACGGCAACTGCAACTGCAATGCGTGCCCCTATATGGCACTCAACACGCTGGAGAAGCTCTACGTCGCGCTTCGCGACCTCCAGCCGAGGATCGAGATCGAGGAGGGCCTGCGCCTCCGGGCGAAGGCGTCGCTCGACCGGATGCTTGAGATGGCGGCAAGCACGGTCGGCAAGGGCGACGTCGGCAAGCCGCTGATCAGGGGGGATCGAGTAATAACCGCTCGCCCGGCCGCCTCACCCAATCGGCCCCGGCGGCGGATATCGGGCTGGGTTTCGAGTTGAGCCATCCGCCGCGTTAACTTGTTCCCCGGCGAAGGCCGGGGTCCAGGCCCGGCGCTCGCCGGGTTTGGGACGCGAAGAAAAGCCTCCGGCTCCTGGGCCCCGGCCTTCGCCGGGGAACGATTCTGAAGCACCCTTCGAAGGCCCGTCTCGAAGGACAAACTCAGTCCCTCCTCAGGATGAGCGTGATCGTTTCGAAGTCTGCTTGACCCCCTCGACTATCACCTCCCCGGCCTTCACCGCCACCACCTTCTCCCACGCAATGCGCCGCCCGCCGCCGTGCCCGGTGAAATGGCGACGCAGGGCGCCCGGGCCGATGCCGAGGGCGGTGATCCTGCCCTTCGCGCAATGCACCTCGCGAACGCGCCCCAGGATCTTGCCGTCATCGGCGCGCACTCGGGCATTGTGGAGATCAGACAACCGCATCGGGCATTCCCGTCCGGTCCAATATCTTCTGCGCGCGGCGCTCGGCCCAGCCGAGGCCCGCGGCGCCGGCGCTGCACTTGAGGTGAACGGCGCTGGAGATGCTGTCGACCTCCTTCCAGTCGACCTTGACGATCCTGTCTCCGGCGACCAGCCGGGCGATCCAGGCCATCCACCCCGGCAGGCGCGCGCGATAGGCGCCCGGGCCGACCAGGATCGCGGCGACCTTCGCCGCCTTGCCGGGGCCGCCGTCGAATTCGAGGTCGTCGACGACACCGCAATATTCGCCGTCGCAATCGACGATCTGCAGGTCGCGGACGTCCGCCGCCAGATCCATGTCGCCGCCGGGCTTCACGATTGGCCCCCCGAGGTGATCAGGTAGAGCGGAAGCGCGGCGAGCGCTGCGGCGACGATCAGCGCGTAATAGCCCCAGCCCAGGACCTTGCTCAGCGCCCCGTTGGCGTGCCGGCGCATGTAGCGCCGGTCGCCGGCGAGAAGAAGCAGCGGCAAATAGGTGAGGGGCAGGACGAGGATCGAGCTGACGACCGCATATTCGGCCAGCTGGATCGGCTCGATTCCGGTGAGGACCAGAACGAGCGCCACCGCGAAGACGGCGATCCAGCACAAGGTGAAGCGCGGCGCCTCCCTCGGCGGGCGATGCCGGCCCCAGCGCCAGCCGAAGAACTGGCTGACCGAATAGGCGTTGGCGAGACACGTCTCGATCGCCGCGCCGCTGATCGCGAACAGCATTCCGAGCAGGGCGATGAACAGGCCGGTGGATCCGAACGGGATCGCGGATTCGAGAGCCACGGTGCCGAGCATCTCCGGGGAGATGCCCCGCGGGCCGAACAATTGGGCCGAAAGCGCCAGGAGCGAAACGGCCAGCAGCGAGCCGAGCGCGAAGCCCATGATCGCGGTCACCCGGTTGGTGCCGAGATCCTTCTCGCCCCATTCGTCCTCGATCGCGCCCGAGGAGTAGAAATAGGTTTCGTAGGGAAACATGACCGCGCTGATGATCGCCACGGCGAAATAGGCATAGGCCAATTGGTGCGAGGGGCTGCCCTGCGGGACTTGCGGGACAAGCCCGCCGGCGATCTCCGCCCACGGTGGATTTATCGCCACCAGAGCGGCGCCGAACACGAGCATGAACAATCCCAGCAGCCCGTAGACCCGCTCGATCCATTTGAAGGGCAGGAACCAGATCGAGGCGACGAAGACCAGAGTGACGGCCACCGCCAGCAGGGCCGTCGGAAGCCCGGTAAAGAGATGGGCGAGCAGGGCCACTCCGCCGATCTCGGCCGCGCAGGTGACCGTGTTGGCGAAGAGCGAGGCGGCGAGGGTGATCAGCCCCCATTTGAGGCCGAGCCGGTGGCGCATCAGGTTGAACACCGGCTGCTTGGCGATCGCCGCGACCCGGCCGCTCATCTCGCCGAAGACCATGATCCCGACCGTGGCGAGAGCGATCACCCAGACGAGCGCATAGCCGAACTGCGATCCGGCCTGAGAGACGAAGACCAGCTCGCTGACGTCGACGAAGCCGCCGACCGCCGTCAGGATGCCGAGGGCAAGCTCAGCGGGCTTCAAGGCGTTGCTCGAGCGCTTGCGCCCGGCGAACCCGGGCCCGCAGCGCTGCGGCGGGCGGATCGCCCTTCACTTCGGCGAGGGCGAGGATGGCTGCGGAATTGGGACTCGGTGAGCGCCGCGCGGCCGCCGCCGTCGCGTCGAGCTCGCTTCGGGCCTCATCGCGCATTTGCCGGGCGTAGGTGCCCGGCAGCGTGCCGTTCATCTCGGCGAGCAGGGCCCATTCGGCGAGCACGGAGCGGCTCGTCCTCGCCTGCCCGAGCTCGCGTTTCGAGTCGCTGCACGCAGCGGCCAAAGCCAGGACGATCAGGGCGGGGAAGGCGCGTGGCATGCACGCTCAACCCCGAGGCGGCGGCGTCGTTCCGAATGGGAAACAAGCGCTTGAGCCGCGGCGCGGTTTCGGGAACAAGCCGCCGTCATGGCCTTCCAGCTCGACGCCTTCGATCTCGACCGCTTCGTCGCCGCCACTCTGGCGGAAGACCTCGGCGAGGGCGGGGACATCACCTCCGCGGCCGTCATCCCCGATGACGCGCGCTTCGACGGGGTCATGCGGACTCGCGAGGCGATCGTGCTTGCCGGCCTTCCCGTCGCCGAGGCCTTCTTTCGCGCGCTCGATCCGGAGGTAAGGCTCGAACGTGCGATTGAGGACGGCGCCCATGCGGAGAGCGGCGAGGTCCTCCTGACCCTGCACGGCAATGCTCGCGCCCTGCTCACTGCCGAGCGTTCCGCGCTGAATACGCTCCAGCACCTCTCCGGTATCGCCACCCTAACCCGCCGCTATGTCGATGCCATCGAAGGCACCGGCGCCATCCTGCTCGACACGCGCAAGACGATCCCGGGCCTTCGCGCGCTCGAGAAATACGCGACACGCACGGGCGGCGCGCGGAACCACCGGATGGGCCTGTGGGATTCGGCGATGATCAAGGACAATCATGTCGCGGTCGCCGGATCGGTGGGGGAGGCGGTTCGTCGCGCCGCCGCGGCGGGGATCGAGCGGATCATCGTCGAGGTCGACCGCTTCGACCAGATCGCGCCCGCACTCGAGGCCGGAGCCACCCATTTGCTGCTCGACAATATGGGCCAAGCGGCACTGCGCGAGGCGGTCGCCGAAGTGGCGGGGCGCGTTCCGACCGAGGCGAGCGGCGGCGTCACGCTGGAGACGATCCGCGGCATCGCCGAGACCGGCGTGACCTACGTCTCGGTCGGCCGCCTCACCCAGTCCGCGCCCGCGGCGGACATCGGGCTGGACTTCGAGTTGAGCCATCCGTCGCTTTGACGTTCCCCGGCGAAGGCCGGGGTCCAGGCCCGGCACTCGCCGGGCTCGAACGCGAAAGAAAAGCCTCCGGCTCCTGGACCCCGGCCTTCGCCGGGGAACGGCTCTACCTCTAAAGCTC